>DLQI01000042.1 GCA_002478745.1 Rhodobacteraceae bacterium UBA7436
GCGCCTTCGACCACTCGGCCACCGATCCATTGGCGGCGGTTTAGCAAGCGATGGCAGAGGTTTGCAAGCGCGAAATGCACCCAAAACCATCAATCATCAAGGTGAAGGTAAATCCGGCGATTTCTTTGGCCTTTTTTCTCAATTTTACCAAGGCGAACCGCACCAATTTCCCCCGTGCGTCCTACGTGGGTGCCGCCGCAAGGTTGAACATCGATCTGGTCGTCTAGCGTACCAATACGCACCAGACGAATACGCCCTGCCCCACGCGGCGGTTTAACTGTAAGCGTTTTAACCAATTCTGGATGCGCATCGAGGGTCGTTTGATCGATCCAGTCCTCAAACACCACAACATCCATCTCGACGAATGTTTGCAACGCGTGCTCGATTATCTCACGATTTTCAGGCGCATCTGGCATATCAAAGTCCAAGCGCCCTTTTCCGGCTCCGATCGACCCACCCGTGACACCGAATGGCACAGCTACGGACAAGAGGTGGAGTGCGGTGTGCACGCGCATATGTTTGTAGCGGCGCTCCCAACCCAACTCTTGGATCAAAATGGCCCCAACAGGCGGCAAAGCTTGTGGCTCAGCGGGAATTAAAACAATTTCATCGCCATCCCCTTTGATCGCAGTTGCGATTGGCATGGTTTGATTATCCCAACGCAGCTCACCGCTATCGCCCGGTTGTCCGCCCCCTTTGGGATAAAAAACTGTTCTATCCAGAACAATACCGCCCTCAAGTGTATGTGCGACGACCTTGGCCTGCGCATCACGAAGATAGGAATCTTCACGAAATAACACTTCAGTCATGTATCACCTACCAAGGCTTCTGGGTTTTTAATCCAAATATCACGTTGCGCGAATGGCATTTCGATGCCCTCTTCAACAAACCTAGCTAAGATTTGATGGTTCACATCATTCTTAACCGTCAGGCTCCAATTTACGTCCCGTAGGATCATCCGAATTTCAAAGTCGAGCGAATCCGAGCCAAACCCTGAAAACAGAATAAACGGTGCTGGATTGGCCAAAACCATCGGCTGGGCCTCTGCAATCTCGCGCAGGATTCCCTCAACCTTCTTGGTGTCCGTACCGTAGGCCACGCCAACATTCATGATCAGGCGACCAATCGTGTTGCCACGGGTATAATTCGTAACAGTCCCACTCACCAAATCAGCGTTTGGTACAATAACGTCAGTGCGGTCAAAGGTTTCGATACGGGTCGAGCGAACAGAGATCGCACGTACATAACCGTGCTTGCCCCCCACTTCGATCCAATCACCCTCAGAGATGGGGCGTTCGATCAGTAAGATGATCCCAGACACAAAGTTCGAAACAATGTTTTGAAGGCCAAAACCGATACCAACCGACAGTGCACCAGCAACGATTGCAAGAGACGACAGGTCAATCCCAGCCCCTGTAATTGCCATCAATGCCGCAACAAAAATACCGACATAGCCAATCCCTGAAACAATGGCATTCTGTCCGCCTTTGTCGATCTGGGTCTTTGGCAGAACGTTATTGCGCAGCGCCCCCTGCAGAAGACGCGTGATCATATAGCCACCGACAAAGATCACGACAAAGGTGATGAAGTCACTGGGCGACACACGACTGTCGCCAACTGCAAATCCCTTGGAAAAGGCAGACCAAAGTTCGGTTAGGTCTGCAATCCGCGCGCCCCAGATTAATGCCAACACAGGTGTTGCCGACAACAAGACAATGAAACCGACCAACACAGGAACAAGTGCTTCACGAGCAGCAACACCCTGCCCTGTAATCCAGCCGTAAACATCAGCCAAGAACCGCTGCAAAACGATGACGATACCAAGCACAGACAAACTTAGGATCGCAGGCTCGACCAGCGCATCCCCCGCCTGACCATACCCAATAGCAGCCATCAATGGGCCAACCACTGCAAGGATGACTGCCGCGAGGCCAATAAGGCGCATGATCCGCGAGAACGTGGTAACTTTACGCTCCCCGTCATCATCAACAACAACCTGCGAGGCACTGCGCAACACTTGCCCTATGCGGAACAAAAAGACCCCAGCAAGGACAGTCAGCGGGAAATTCAAAACTGGTTCTGTCACGTCCGAAATCGTGCCGAAGCTGAGCAGAGTATCAAGAATACTGCGCAAAACGACAACCAACGAAAGCGTGTAAATGTCAGCGCGCGCCGCACGTCGTCTTTCAACACTAATCGGGATAAGTGGGTCTTCATCCTCGCGCGGGAATAACCAATCGGCCAACCAACGCGCACCAAATAGCAATGCAGCCCAAACTGGTAAACTGCTAACCAGCTCTTCGCCTCGCAATCCAAGCATTCCAGTTGCGACCAACGCAATCGCCAAAGCAACAACGCCTAAGAATGGGACAATCACGGCAAACAAAGAAAGAACAAAGCCCCAGACCTCTGATCCATTGCGCCCAAAGGTTCTTAAGTACCTATCGAGGGCAACAACCAACCGACGACCACGGGTCAACAATACAGCTGCCAACCCAAGCAGTAGCAAAATTACGGGCGCGGTCTCGCGTAGAGTTTTCAACGCGGTCGCATCGCTAAACAAACGGCGCTCGGCGGTCAGGCCATTGACCGCATTAGACAAGTCCGTCAGCGCAACGCCCCAATTTCCTGGGTTAACCGGTGACGGCCCAAGGGAAAGTAATCTATCGGCCTGGCGTGCGCGAATGATCGTGTCGATTTCACCGATCAGGCCATCCGCGCGGCTATAGGCTGCCTCAGCCACCTGTACTGGTGCCTGAAGCGTGGCAAGTTGCTGTGTGATCTCGCTACGCTGCGAAGCAATGGTAGCTGGTTCTATACCGCTTTCAGGTACAGGACCCAGCGCGGCAAGCTGAGCCTGCAATGTAGTGATACGTTCCGCGTTCAGCAGTCGGGCTTCTGCAAACTTTGTCCGAAAATTAACAATGCGCGTGCGCAGTGTTTCGAACACTTCGTTCGTGCCAGCCTCACCATCAACAGCGGCCTCTGCCCGTGTTGCTACACTTTTCCAAAGGTCATAATCGATCGGTTCACTTGTTTGAGCAATCGCGGCAAAAGGAACGAAAAGGCACAAGGCAAGGCTTAGAAGCCAACGGTGCAACATGGGTCAAACGACCTCAGTAACGTCTGGAAGACTTGCTGGCTCTTCATCCAACCAATCAGGAATTGGCAAACCTTTTTCACGCAAAAACGAAGGATTGTATAATTTGGACTGATAACGTGTGCCAAAATCACAAAGGATTGTGACAATGGTGTGCCCCGGTCCCATGTCTTTGGCCAAACGCATCGCACCAGCGACGTTCACACCTGACGAGCCACCAAGACAAAGCCCCTCATGCTTGAGGATGTCAAAGACAACCGGCAGCGCCTCAGAGTCGTGAATATTATAGCTATAATCAGGTTTTAGGCCCTCAAGGTTCTTTGTGATGCGAACCTGACCAATTCCTTCGTTGATCGAGCCACCTTCAGTCATCGTCAACTCATCTTTGGTGTAGAAATTGTATAGTGCCGCACCGTCAGGATCAGCCAAACCAATTGTCACGCCTTTAGGCTGAAGGACTTCACTCACACCAGCCAACGTACCACCCGAACCAACTGCACAAATAAAGCCATCAACCTTACCGTCAGTTTGCTCCCAGATCTCTGGGCCCGTAGTTTCAACGTGGGCTTGACGGTTCGCTATGTTGTCAAATTGATTGGCCCAGATCGCACCATTTGGCTCTGTCTTAGCAAGCTCATTTGCCAAGCGTTCAGAATACCGGACAAAGTTATTTGGATTGCGGTAAGGAGCCGCGGGAACCTGAACCAAGTTCGCACCAGCAAGGCGCAACATATCTTTTTTCTCTTCTGATTGCGTTTCAGGGATAACGATAACCGTTTTGAACCCCATCGACGCACCAACAAGCGCAAGGCCAATACCGGTGTTACCTGCAGTCCCCTCGACGATCGTACCGCCCGGTTTCAACGCCCCGCTGGCAATCGCACTCTTGATAATGAACAGCGCAGCACGATCCTTAACCGACTGGCCTGGATTCATAAATTCAGCTTTGCCCAAGATCTCGCAACCGGTTTCTTCACTGGCTTTATTCAAACGGATCAGGGGTGTTTTGCCGATGCTTTCAGCCAAGTTATTTGCGATGCGCATTGTGGTGTCTCGCTTTGGATTGGGCAGCATTACGCGCTGCATTGTCGTGTTGGAATTTTTGTACCCTTGGGAGTGGGTAATCTCAAGTCAAACCGCGCAAACGATCACGATGGAAGGCCAGCCAATAAGCCATCGTGACCAAAGGCACGTTTGCTGCCTGCTGGCTTTGAACCAGCTCCATCAACGCCTCAAAGGGCAATAGATGGGTTCGGATGTCTTCATTTTCGGTTTCAAGACCAGAAATTCCGACAATATTATCAGGTAAATCAACCAAACCAACGTATTGATAGAAAAACTCGGTTGAGCACCCTGGCGATGGATAAGCTTCGCAAACTTGTTCTAAATGGTTAATCGTCAGGCCGGCTTCTTCTTCGGCCTCGCGGATTGCGCATGCTTGGGGTGTTTCACCCGCGTCCACACGCCCCGCGATCGGCTCTAACTGCCAAAGGTTCGGATCACCGCGCCCAAGTGGCCCCATACGCATCTGTTCAACCAACAGCACACGATCGCGTTTTGAATCATAAGGTAAAAGGATTGCTGCATCCGTCCCAACGAACACAGCGCGCTGCAACGTGGACGTTTTGGTTCCGTCAAAGCGTTCGTGTTTCAGTTCGAAAGCATCCAACGCGAAAAAATCCGTATATTCACGGGTCTTTTTCACTACTTCGACATCCCCTTTAAGGGTCGTGCTGCCATGTTTACTGGAAAGCGCATTCAAATTAGCAGCAGCGCGCGAACGGATCATCGGGAACATGCGCACAATATCAGCAGCACTACGTTCGCCAAAGAACGACATAACTTCGCGCGCAGCAATCACAGTCATCGCCGCCCACGTGTCTCCCCAAGCCTGCAGATCCCAAAACCCATTGGGGGTGACGCCATTCTTGGGTGGAAAATAAACGTCGACCACCTGCCCGTTTGAAACGGTCTCGCGGCGCAGCGAATAATCAAAGCCACCTTCATAGAAGTTCAAGCGTTCTAAGTCCAAACTGCTCAAATTATTCAGAACCAGACCTGACTGTGAATGCCCAACCCTACAGCTGATCATCGGGAACGGGCCCTCCAAAGCAGCCATCGCAGCATGGTCTGGCAGATCACAACCAACCATATCAATCTGGGCCGCTGATCGTCCCAAGACGATCTCCAACAACGGGATATGGCGCAATGTGCCGTAAACAAACAAATCAGTCATAAATCAGTGAACGCGATGCCAAATGGCTTCAACGATCAAACCCGCAACAATCCCACCAATCAAGGCCGTGCCCCAAAGGGCTGTCGAGGAAACCTTGACGACAAAATCAATTCCAATCGGGATAATTTCTAACAGGGCCTCAAACAAGCCATCGAACCTGCCACGCATGGAAAGACGGATCATTTCATTCGCGCTTTGAATAAAGATCACAACCAAAACCATCGAAAATGTCGAAGTCACACCGTTGTTGACCGCAGACACAAGGCCAAAACCAGCCCGCTTACCCATGATCACCCAACCGACAATAACGCCGACCAGCATGCTTACGTAAGTGAAATTGCCAAAGTTGAAATCTTCGATGAATTGGGGCTTTGCCAACTCAGAAAGGATATATGCCAGCGCGCAAAGACAGAGCGATCCTGATACTTTTGAGGTGCTGGGCATGACAATGTTCTCTTTTCTACTTACTACTCATCAACTTGGTCGTTTAATAGTAATTTGCGTGACATCACAGTTGCCACTATCGAAGGTCGCAGCGCAAGAGGTCAGGTAAAAGTTCCACATACGACGGAAACGATCATCAAAACCCATCTCTGCAATCTGGTCCCATTTATCATTGAACGTTTCATGCCAACGACGCAATGAAATGTTATAGCTTGGGCCAAACTCGATCGAGCGTTCAACTTCCAAACCAGCCTTTACAACTTGTTGACGCAAGGCCTTTGGGCTCGGTAACATCCCCCCTGGAAAAATGTACTTTTGAATGAAATCGACGCTGTTTTTATAGATGTCCCAACGGCGATCATCCACCGTGATGATCTGCAATGTTGCATTGGCACCCGGTTTCAGACGCTCGCGCACGGTCTCGAAATAGATTGGCCAGTATTTTTCGCCGACCGCTTCAAACATTTCGATGCTGGCGATCCCGTCATAGGTGCCTTTTTCATCACGGTAATCTTGAAGCTTGAATTCTACCAAATCGGAAATACCAGCCTTTTCAATACGTTCCTGTGCATAATTAAACTGTTCTTGACTGATCGTAAGGCCCGTTACTTTTAGCCCGCGTTCTTTGGCGGCGTATTCCGCAAAGCCGCCCCAACCACAACCGATCTCAAGAACATGATCGCCTTCTTTGACGCCCATTTGGTCAAGCATGCTTTTGTATTTGGCTGTTTGTGCCGCTTCATGGCTTTCTTGACCTGTTTCAAACAATGCTGATGAATAGGTCATGGTGTCATCCAACCACAAACCATAAAACTCATTGCCCAAATCATAGTGATAGCTGATGTTCTTACGCGCCTGAGATTTGTGATTACGCTGCATCCAAAAGCGAAGTTTTTCAAACATCCGCACCAAACCTTGGCCCGGGAAGCCATCATAGATGTCTTCGTTATCCGCGTGAACAAGGTCCATGAATGCCTGCAGGTCCGGCGTACTCCACCAATTGTCCAAATACGCATCACAAAAGCCAAGGTCGCCCTCACGGATCAAGCGCGCAAATAGATCGGGGTTGTGAACGCGCAACTCGGCCACGTGACCCGGTTGTTTGCCATCTGCGCGAAACGTCCGACCATCTGGCATCACGAAATCAACCCGACCGTTGTTCATTTCCTGCGCCATCGCAAAGACCCGCGTGAAATATCGTGGTAAACCTGTTTGGCCGTCTGTTGTCGTCAATATCATGCGTGATCCTCGTTCGCATTTTAGCTAGGCTAGGGTTTCAATCCCTAGGTTTGCAAGTGTACTTCTTGATTAATCTCTAAAACCCGCGTGTTTCGTAAGCGCTTAACGCACGCTTGCGCCCCTGCTCTGGGGTCACGATTGGTTGCGGGTATGGGGTATCCGCATTCAGGTTCCAAGATTTTGGAACCGCTGCATAAAACGACGTTGCATCAGGGTGCGGCGCGCTACGTCCTTCAGCAATCCATCGGTTTACGTAATTGCGGTTTTTGTCAAATTTGTCCAACTGGGTGACCGGATTGAAAACGCGGAAATACGGTGTCGCATCAGGGCCTGAACCCGCAGACCACTGCCACCCCATCGCATTGCTTGCAGGATCCCAGTCGGTCAGACATTCCTCAAACCACTTTTGGCCAACACGCCAATCCGTCATCAAATGTTTGGTCAGATAGCTGGCAACGATCATGCGGCCACGATTGTGCATCCGACCTGTCACGTATAATTCGCGCATCGCTGCGTCCACAAACGGAATACCTGTACGCCCCTGTTTCCACGCCATCACTTCGTCTGTGTCCTCGGTATTCCAAGGGAACGCATCCCAGCCCTCTTTCCAGTTGCTGTCCAGAATACGGGGAGTGTGGTGCATCAGGTGATATGCGAATTCGCGCCATACCAACTCTTTCAAGAACACTTCGGCTCCTGTTTTACCCTCATGCAGCGCGCGTTGCCCCGCATGCCAACATTGGTGCGGGCTGATTTCACCAATAGCTAGGTTTTCCGACAAGTTCGATGTGCCGTCGGTCCAAGGTAGATCACGGTTGGTTACGTAATCCGCGACCCATTGATCCACAAACACCGCTAAACGGTCTTGGGCTGCATCTTCACCCAAACGAATGTGTGGGCGAACGATCGCAGCGCCGCGTTTCATCGCGCCGTCCATGTCCCAATCAGCGATGTCTTCACTGTCAGGCCACTGGCTGGGCACAGCAATCACTTTTGGTTTCGTCAAAGGCGCATCCACGTGGCGCGTTTTTACGTTATTCCAAAAAGGCGTATAAACTTTATAAAACCCACCGGTCTTGGTTTCAGTCGTCCACGGTTCAAACATCAAGTGGCCACCAAATGACCGCGCATCGATACCGTCAGCTTTTAAAGCACTCTTGATCGCACTGTCGCGTTCGGTGGCTTGAGGATCATACAGACGCGACCAAACGACTGATTTAGCCCCCGTTTCTTGGATCAACTCACGTAGGACCATTTCCGCAGGACCACGACGCAAAAGCAACCGACTGCCCAATGTGCGCAGGTTTTCATCCAGCTTTTCAACACCCAACCCCAAACGCCACTTTGGCGCAGCACCCAAGGTAGCAACACTATCATCATGGATGAAAACCGGGATTACGGGCCCGCCATTCGCACAGGCCGCAGTTAGGGCCGCGTGGTCTGAAAGACGTAAATCACGTCTGAACCAGACAAGTGTTGGGCTGCTCATTGTATATTATCTCCGCTCTTAGAAACTATACGCACAAACGCGCCAAACGGATCACTATAAAACGTGATCAAGTCCCTCTAATAGCTGATCAATTTCCCCTTGCGAAGTGTAATGCGTGAAGCTGACGCGCAGGACCCCTTCTTTTGTTGGATCAATGCCCAATGCCTCAAGCGCGCGAACAGCATAAAAATCACCACCGCCCGTCATAATTCCAAGTTTTGCAAGCTTGGCTGCGACAGGTTCTGCGGGACGATTCAACGCCATGGCAACAGTGGGCGCACGTGTTTGTGCATCCAATGTGCCAAGGACACGAACGGAATTACGTCCCTGTACGGCCGACAGCACTTGGTCCAGCAACTCGGTCTCATGACTGCGCATCAGGTCGTGCACAGCGACGCCACGTTCCACTGGTTTGGCAGATTTAGAAAAGTGGTGGTCATACAACGCATCCACATAGTCAGCCATTCCCGCACAAGCCGCAATCTGTGCGTGATCTGGTCCCGCAGGTGTGAACCGTTTGTACAATGTATCCTCATTGAAATAATGCCCTTGGTTCGGCAGCAATTCGCCCAACGCGCGGCGGATCACCATCAACCCTTGATGCGGCCCATAGGTTTTATAAGCTGAAAAAAGATAAATATCTGGCCCTAACGCCCCTACATCCGCAAACCCGTGCGGGGCATAACTCACGCCATCCACACATACAAACGCACCAGACGCATGGGCCAATGCCGTGATCTCAGTTACAGGATTGATGTGACCCACAACGTTTGAGCAATGTGGAAAACAAACCAGACGCACATTTTCGTCTAGTAACCCTTCCAAATCCTCTGGGTTTAGGAGGCCCGTAACAGGATCGATCTGCCATTCACGCACTTCAATCCCGCGATCTGCCAAACGACGCCATGGGCCACTGTTGGCCTCGTGGTCCTGATTGGTAACAATGATAGCCTCACCCGCTTGCATCATCTGACCAAACGCTTGGGCTAAAACATAGGTATTTTGGGTCGTGGACGGTCCAAAGCTAAGCTCATCAGTATCAACACCAAGGATCGCAGCCATACGCACCCGCGCCTCATCCATTTCTTCACCACCCAATCGGCTGGCCTCATAGGCCGCGTAAGGTTGTACTTTGCGCTGGGTGTAAAATCGTGTCAGTCGATCAATGACCGCACCGCATGTGTATGATCCACCCGCGTTTTCAAAGAACGCTTGGCCTTGTAGCGATGGCTCAGAAAAGGCCGGAAACTGGCTGCGGACAAAATCAATATCAAGTTTCATACAAGCGCTCCTATGTTCCTAATCAACATAAGAAAAAAGCCCCGATGCACAAGCACCGGAGCTTTATAGTGTTCACAAGATATTGTGACTTATCGGCAGTAGATCAACCGCCATTGCTTTTGTTTTTACGCATACCATCGCGGATTAGCGCCTTTAGCAGCGACACCCCCATCAATGCCATAACAACTGAGAACGGAAGCGCTCCAATAATCATCGCAGTGTTGATGGCACCAAGACCACCCGCCAGAAGCAATCCACCAATCACAAGCGTCAAAATGACACCCCATGTAATGATGTGAATGCGACCTTTCGGGCTTTCGTCACCTGCCGCAGCAATCGTGTTGATGATCAACACCGCAGAGTCAGCTGACGTAACCAAGTAGGTCAACAATAGCACAACGATCACGAGAGACATTAGCGTGGCCAAAGCAGGTGAAAGCATGAAGTTAATCATGGCAAACAACTGGCTAGACAGCCCAGCACCTGTAATTTGGTCACCTGCGCCACCTTTCAATGTTAAGTCAATTGCAGTGCCGCCAGCAAAGGCGAACCAAACAAAACACATGATCGATGGAACGATCATCGCGCCCAAAACATACTCACGGATTGTGCGACCTTTGGAGATACGCGCAAGGAACAAACCTACAAACGGTGCGAATGCAATCCACCACGCCCAGTAGAAGATGGTCCAACCACCCTGCCAACCAGCAAGTTTGGAAATTACGCTTTCTGCGTCGCCGTCAGCAGTCCATACAGTCATAGACGTTGCAGGCAATGCAATGATGTAATCCCAGATACCCGTAAACAAGCTAGACAACGCGAACATTGTCGAACCAAAAACTAAGAAAAATGCGAGGATAAAGAACGACAACCCCATATTTATATTGGACAGCCATTTGATGCCTTTGCCAACACCTGACAGAGCAGACAGTGTTGATGCAAACATTACAATGACAAGTGCCGCCAGCATCGCGATGTTGGTAGGTGTACCGTCTGCCTGCATAATCCAGTTCAAGCCCGTGATGTTGTAAACACCAGCTGCAAACTGGCTAACGCCATAGCCCAAAGTTACCGAAACGCCCAATATAGTTGCGATCACTGAAACGATATCGACGATATTACCCAATGGTCCTTCAAGGTGACGACCAAACAATGGCGTAAGACCTGAACGAATTGTAAGCGGCAAGCCACGTGAATAGCTAAAGAATGCAAGTGAAAGCCCTACAATTGCATAGCAACCCCAAGCTGAAAAACCCCAGTGCAGGAACGACCACTTCATCGCGGCGCGAACATTGTCAGCGTCAGATGCAGTGGTATCGCCCATGATAACAGACGGGTTATTACCAAAGTGGTAGAGCGGTTCGCCCGTTGCATAGGTCAACATCCCAATGCCGATCCCTGCCCCAAACATCATAGAAAACCATGAAAAGTTTGAGAACTCAGGCTTGCTGTCCTCGCCGCCTAAACGAATTTTGCCAGTCGATGGCCAAAGGGCCAAAGCAAGACAAACAACAATGTAAAAGGTCATGACATACATGTACCACGAACCAGTATTGGCATCGATCGTGCTGCGAATGCCTTTCAGTGCGGCCCCCGCACCTTCTGGAAAAACAACTGCCCAAAGGATCAACGCGCCAATGGCGATTTTTGATCCAATAGTTACGACTTTGGAAAAACCTTCATAAAACCCCGAATTCGCGGTTTCGATATCCAACTCTGTTAGAGGTGGTTGAATTGACATTGTCCCTACTCCCTTTTTTGTTATCAAATAAAGGGAAGGCTACCAGCTATGGGTGATTTTTCACCATTTTTTACAATCTGCGGTATCTATAGGCNNGCACCTAGAGTTGAAATCTAACGCAAGATTTTCGAATCGTAGGACCAAATTTACCTAATCTTTTTACCCAAACAAAAGGCTGCACCTGCGTGACACAGATACAGCCCAATTTGATCCATGTGGAGACGCGTTTATTGGATCAGACGATAGCCGCTTCAATTGCCGCACCATTCGCTTTGATCGCGTCCATATCGCCCATCACACCAGGACCGCGCAACGATACGCCCTCATGGCGTGGGTGAATGTGGAAATGTAGGTGGAAAATCTCTTGGCCACCCGCTGCCTCACTGAACTGCTGAAGCGTGATACCATCGGCGTTAAATGCAACCTTGGCAGCATTCGCCACCTTTTTGACCGTAGCCATCACAGCTGCCAATTGGGCGTCAGTCGCATCTAGAATACTACGGCAAGGGGTTTTGGGGATCACCAGACAATGCCCGTCAGAACGGGGCATAATGTCCATGATGCAAAGGGTTTCATCGTCTTCATAGACTTTGAAACTTGGGATCTCGCCGCGCAGGATTTTGGCAAGGATGTTCTGATCATCATAAGCAGTCATGAGGGTCTCCAATATCTATTGAAGACCCTCTTAAACTGATCAGGCGTTCACATCTACAACAACACGGCCTTTTACTTGGCCTTTGAGGATATCAGCACCAAGCGCTGGTAGATCAGACAACACAGCCGGCTGAACCATTGCTTCTAATTTGTCCATTGGCAGGTCTTTAGCAATACGACCCCACGCACGAACGCGGTTGTCGTATGGCTGCATGACTGAATCGATGCCCAAAAGGTTCACACCGCGCAACAAGAACGGGATGACGGTTGTTGGCAAAGCAGCGCCACCAGCTAAACCAACGGCTGCAACAGACGATCCGTATTTCATTTGGCCCAAAACGCGTGCCAGCATTTCGCCGCCCACAGCATCAACGCAACCGCCCCATGTTTCAGCCTCCATCGGACGTTTGATCGCTTCGTTCAGTTCTTCACGGGCAACGATCTGTGTGACACCCAATGATTTCAGGTAATCGCCTGTTTCTGGACGTCCTGTAACGCCGGCAACTTCATGACCCAACGCAGCCAAGATAGCAGTTGCGACAGAACCAACACCACCTGCAGCGCCAGTGACCAAAACGGGACCGTCTTTGATACCGTGATCTTCCAACGCCATGACAGACAACATCGCTGTGAAACCGGCAGTACCCACAGCCATCGCCTGACGTGTATCCAAACCTGTAGGCAGTGGAACAAGCCAATCTGCCTTAACCCGTGCCTTTTGGGCGTAGCCACCCCAGTGCACTTCACCAACGCGCCAACCGGTTAGAACAACCTTGTCGCCTGCTTTGTAACGTGGGTCTTCAGAGCTTTCGACAGTCCCTGCAAAATCGATACCGCCAACGTGTGGATAGTTACGAACCAATCCGCCGCCCTTGGCGCTCAGGCACAAGCCGTCCTTGTAGTTCACAGTTGAGTATTCAACCGCAACCACAACATCACCCGCGGGCAATTGATCCACATTCATCTGCTCAATTGCAGCTGAAGCCAAACCGCTTTCTTCGTCTTTGTTCATTACCAAAGCGTTAAACATCTATCTCTCCCGTCGCAGGCAAGAACCTGCATTATTGTTCAAAGAACACTCAAATCCAAAATTGTTCGCGCACCAGCGCAGGACGCATACCGTCCGGTGTTTCCACCTCAAGATCAGTACCCGGATCCCAATGGGTCATGCGCACCATACCAATGGCAACATTCACATCAAAATCTGGCGACCAAGCGGCTGACGTCACTTTGCCAACCTTCTTACCGTTGGCCCAAAGCTGCCAATACCGATCACATGGCGGAACCGGTGGTCCTGCAATCTCAATCGGCTGTAGCTGCTGCACAGGACCCTCTTTGGCAACACGCAACAACGCATCACGGCCGATACAGCCAATCGCAGTCTGCGTGTCACAGAAACGACCCAAACCACATTCATGCGGTGTGTTATCGTCTGTCATGTCATTGCCATAGGACAACAACCCACCCTCAATCCGTTCAATCAAGTTTGGGCAACCCGCACGTACGTTCAAGTCTTCACCGACGGCAAACAAAGCATTCCACAGCGGCATGCCAATATCGCCACCCTCAACGTAGATTTCAAAACCACCCTGCTTGGAATAACCCGAACGGGCAATCGCCATCTCGCGGCCTTCAAAGTCAAACCAGTCGAAGCGGAAGAAACGAATGTCGCGAATTCGTTCACCGAACACACGCACCAAAAGGTCTTCAGCCTTCGGACCCTGAACAGCCAATGGGCTGACATCAGGCTCGTCAACCAAAACATCCAAACGATAACCGTTGGCAATGCCTTTGACCCAATACAACAGGTCACTGTCTGCAATAGAAATCCACCAGCGGTCTTCTGCCAGCTTTAGGCAGACAGGATCGTTCAACATGCCGCCTGTCTCGTCGACGATAGGCACATAATAGCATTGACCTGGCAACATACGGCGCAAATCGCGCGGCGTTAGCATCTGCATAAGGCGCCCAGCATCTGGACCACGCAATTCGACCTGACGTTCAACAGATACATCCCAGACCTGAACGTGGTCTTTGAGGTGACGATAATCGGCCTCAACGCTTTCAAAGACCGTTGGCAACAGCATGTGGTTGTAAACGGTGTAGGCTTTTACGCCAGCCGCTTCGACACCATCAGAAAACGGTGTGCGGCGCAGGCGACGTGAAGGGGAAAGAAGTGCCATCAGATTTTCTCCGAACTGAGGACAAGATGCAGCGCAGTCTATTCACATAAACCAAGCGCCACATCCCATTGAAACAAAACGACTTAAGGCTTTGGGCCCTTCCAATCGATTGGACAAATTTCGGCAGACATATTGTCGAAATCCCAAACGCGGCCATAGTCCCGCACCTTAGAGCGCAGGCCCTTCGCAGCGATGATATCAGGACCCATCCAGTATTTAGAATTGGACACCATAACAGGATGATCCGGGGATTTGCCCGTCAGCATCTCGATCTCACCTTGGATTTTACGACCAATGGTGATGCCACGTTTATTGCCTTCACGCGTGATCTCAACAGGTGCACGTTCCGCGCCAATAATCTCAGACACCAACATCGTGAACAAACCAGTCGTACCACCAGCAGCACCGCTGAAGATTTGCAAAATGCCGTTGTAGGCTTTGCCGCTTGCGCGCTCATCTACATAGGCAGCAACTTTCCAGTTCCCCTCGCCCATGCGGCCCGGAATATCGACCAACAGACCGACATTCAAACCTGATAGGTCCTCGCCTTCATAATGGCCCTCATCAATTGCGATGGCCATCCATGCGTGGCAGTGACCTTCGGTGGGTGGATGACCGCCCAAAGAAACTACGCATGGGCAAAATACTGTGCATGAGCAGTTCAAGAACAGCTCGCCTTTGATCGCCCAATTGGTCGGTGTCATTTGACGGCGGCCCGGGTTGGGCATCCGTTGATCAATACGCTGACTAATAGGCAGCTTATCTGAATCCTTACGACGCGTTACAGCCATCTTATCCTCCGATGAAATAAGGTGATGCGATCACAAGCAATCCGCCTGCAATAAGGGCCACACCCATTGGTTTCGTTATAACATGCCCGATTTGGGGCAACTTTTCTAGAACCATGAACAGGGTCGCGGCCCCCATCCAAAGCAAACTCATGACGCCGCCGACAAAACCCAAGACCATAAAGCCCCAGCAACAGCCAACGCAAAACGCCCCAAGACCAAGGCCCATGCGTACCCCGCCGCCAAATCCGGTTTTCCAGTGGCCCAAGAAATACATCATTGGGGAATGGCAAACGCCGTGGCAGATTTCTTTGGCGCGAGTGAACTGGAACAGTCCAACAGCGATCAACAATCCGGCGGTTATCCAACGCGATGTCGCAATGCCCAGCAGATCGATAATACCCGCATAAAGCAGCGCAATTTGAACACCTGCAATCAAGGCTGCAAACGCCACCCAAACCACGAAATACCCCAAGATCACGCCTATGAACCCAGCGCGTGTGCCATCGGCGGACGCCATTAAGTCTTCATAACTGCGCAAGGTCGGCACCATGGTTGGCAACATCATCGCCGCCATCATAATAGCCCACATCGCAAACACAGGCCCAAAGCGGGTCATCGCCATGTCACTCATCATCGGATCCATCATGCGCATCTTCTGCGCCATCATGTTAGGACGGCCCAGTAGGTCCAATCCCATATCCATACTCATCATATACATCATCCACCATGACCCAAGGATCACGGCAAAGAAGGACAACCATAGTGTGGAACGCAGTATGTGAGGCATCGCAAAACTCATCGATTGGTGGCGACTCAAAGCTAGTCTTGCCATTTAAATGCCAGACAATTAAATAACTGACAAACATTAAATGTAAGACATATGAAAATTGATCCAAACAGCAATGCTGACCTGTCGGCCCAAATCGCCAAATCGATCCGTGATGCAATCATCTCGGGCGACCTGATCGTCGACCAACGCCTGCCCTCAGAGGCCGAGCTGTCAGATCAATTCGACGTCTCACGCCCGACCGTGCGCGAAGCGCTCAAACGGCTGGCTGCGCAATCCCTGATCCGAACACAACGGGGTGCGACAGGCGGTGCTTTCGTCAACAAACTTAGCTTTGAAGAAGCATACCCCCAGCAAATTACCACCTCTACACTGCTGCTATCCATGAACGCCGTCAGCTTCGAAACCGCGTGTGAGGCGCGCTACACCCTTGAACGCTCTTGCGCGCCCCTATCTGCACTGCGCCGCACCGCCGATCATCTTGCGACCATGCGTGCCGAAATCCACCGTCAATCCCAACCCGGGCTTACGGACGAGGCATTCTGCGCCTCAGACGTGGCATTTCACCGTGCGCTTGTTGATGGCGCTGGCAATCCGGTGCTGAGCTATCAATTGGCGGGTGCCGTTGAGGCGATGCAGCCTTTGATGAACATGATCACCTTCTCTGCACGGGATCGGGCAAAGATCATCGAACTGCACACCGCACTTGCCGACGCGCTGGAGGCCAACAATGCCATTGGCGTCGACACCGCATTGGCAGGACTGGAAAGTTACACCACCAATTTGGCAAAGTCCGTCATGGAAAAGCGCAAGAACAAAGCTTAGACTTGAAACAACTGGCATAGTCCGTCTATGCGCAGCCTGTGAACTGACCGACGGGTTAGGCACCCACCTCAAGGAAAGCGTCCTCATGGCTACCAAAACCACACTGCACCCGCGCAATCAGCACCGCGAAGGATATCATTTCACGCGCTTGGTGGCTGACACTCCCGCGCTTGAGGCCTTCACAACGCTGAACCCAAAGGGGCAAACGACCGTCAGCTTTCAGGACCCAATGGCGGTTCGGATGCTCAATCGGGCGCTCCTCAAAACACATTACGGCGTTGAAGAATGGGACATCCCTGAAAACGCCCTGTGCCCACCGATCCCTGGACGCGTGGACTATATCCACTGCCTTGCCGATCTGCTTGCTGGTGATAACAAGAAACAAATCCCACGTGGGCCAAAATACAAAGCGCTCGACATCGGAACCGGTGCCAGCTTGGTCTATCCGCTGATTGGTCAAAGCGAATATGGTTGGGAATTTACGGGCACCGATATTGACCCCGTCGCGATCACATCCGCCAAACAGATTTGCGACCGCAACACCCTGAACATCCCGCTTAGACTGCAAACCAATCGCGAGGATACGCTCAAAGGCACGATCCAAACCGGTGACAGGTTCCACGTCATCCTGTGCAATCCGCCGTTTCATTCCTCAATGGAAGAAGCCAACAGAGGGACGCAACGCAAGTGGCGCAACCTTGGCAAAGGAAAGTCGTCGACCCTCAATTTTGGCGGGCAAAACACAGAACTTTGGTGTCCGGGCGGTGAGGTTTGGTTTATTTCCAACATGATTAAGCAAAGCAAAGCTTTCGCCAAACAATGTCTTTGGTTCACCTCACTGGTGTCGAAAAAAGACAACCTGCCACTGCTTTTGAACAACCTTGAAAGAGCAGGAATTGCCGATTTCAAAGTTGTTGAGATGGCGCAGGGGCAAAAGGTAAGTCGTTTTATCGCATGGACTTACATCCAAAAACACAAACGACCAGCGTTTATGAATGGCAGCATGAAATAATCTCTCCTGCTCCTCGATAACCAATGCTGTAGAAGTGAAAGCGCCCATGCAGGGGCACTCACGCGTAATCTGTCTTTGATTAATTCAACTCGATTAGACTTTGACGATCTTGGGAACTGCCCAGCACAGCACTGCGGTCATTGCGATATAAGTGAGCATGATGGTCGGCACCGTCGTGTTGAAGGCAAGATTAAACACTGGAATGCCCAACAAGTCCCGAAATGAAACCGTGGCAACCGACAGCAGGAAAAAGACACCATAAGCGAAAACCCCGATGATCACTGCACGGTTTTTAGTGGTACGAACGACGCCTGCGTCCGTCTCGGCCCGGAAATAATAGGTTATAGCAGCGACAATAAAGACGGCTTCGATGAGTATCGCGAGATATGCGTTTTTAGCATAAAGCCCCAAACCTATCGCAACGGTGTTTGCCCCAAACAAGTGGTGACCGTGGCCTGAAAAGAAATCCAGTACGATATGGCTAACGAACAAGGCCAGCGCCACTAGGCCAATCGTTGTACTTTTGAACAAGACCTTACCGATCAAAAACACCACAGCAGCCCAGATAAATTGTGGGATCAGGTGGTGACTGTACATCATCGATACGGTCATATTGGCAATGGTTGCATCAAAGACGTCAATCGGTCCCGTCGGCTCTAGCCCAAGGTAATGAAAAATGAACCAGCAGATATCTTGGAATTGCGATACGGCAAGAAAGAACAACAACGTCCCTTTTGGAAACTTCTGATGCGCAATGAGGGCCGTTGCAAAGTGTCCAGCGATCATAATCCATATCCTTTGGCTAAATTAATTACAAAACAACGCTCTAGTAGAGCGAATGAAGATTTGATAATTTCGTAACTAACGGTACGATATGAGCAGGTCAAACTTTAAATACTCTTAGGTACGAATATGCCAACATTAAAAACTACCCCTAAACGAGGGCGGCCCCAAACTTTGGATCGCGATGCGGTTTTGAAGATCGCTCTGACGAGTTATTGGACAGGAGGGCCGACGCGTGTAGCGATAAGTCACATCTGCAAAGAAGCAGATGTTTCCAAACCCAGTCTTTATCGTGAATTTGGCAGCGACGATGGTTTGAAGGCCGCGGTGCTAGATCTTTATAGCGAATTGGTACTTGGCCCATTCCACAACATTTTGACCAGTAACGAAGGGTTTGCCCAGCAGATCGAGGCACTTATTGCGTTTACTGTGCAGGACCGCAAATCACTTGGGATACCAAGTGGTTGCTTGCAGGTCGCCATGCGTGCCCATAGGGAAGACCTTGGAGAGGTCACAGGCAACAAAGTTGATATGCTTCGTTCCCAAACACTTCGGTACTACGAAGCGTGGATCGAACGAGCAAAATCATGTGGCGAGTTCAAAGCTGACATCCCGACCCAAGCGGCAGCGCTTTTTTGCGATGCGCAAAACGGTGGCGCTATGCGGATGCAAAAAGAAGGTATCCCTAATGAGATTATTAAACAGACTTTAACGCACGCTTTTTCTACCTTTGCCTAATGCGCTGAAATCACCTTTGGCACCGTGTCCGCAAGCGACGGCTCAGGCCCACAAACCCACCATTGCCTATTCCCCATCACATGCTACCTCTTTCACATGATAGACATAATCAACACCCTTTGCGCCCTCCTCACCATTGGCTTTGGTCTGTTCGGATTTGTGGCCCCGCGCTACACCGCCTCTGCCCTTGATCTGGAGCCAACCAAATCCACGATGGGCCTAAGCGAGATGCGCGCCTCTGTGGGTGGTTTGTTTGTTGTGGCAGGATTGGCCGCCCTTTGGCTGGATGACCCCGTCGCCTACGCAATGATCGGCTTTGCTTTTGTTGGTGCCGCAACGGGTCGGGTTTTGTCGCTGATCCTAGACAAACCACCTGTTGTCAAAGTCCTGGTTTTTGGCGGGATCGAAGCGGCCCTTGCGGCTGCGTTTTTGATCCTCAATTTGGGGTGAAGCTGCGTTCCGTGGGTTAATCAATTGGTGGTGCAGATATATGCACCGACACAACGCATATATAATACTGACGCAATACCGACGTTGAATTTACATCAATTACAGCCCGTTAATAATTGATAATATTTGACTTTCAGCAGAATTTCTCGAAAACACGAAAAATCGCCCCCAAACACCTTACCCCTTGAGATTTCTGCGCAGCCCCCCTACATATAACTTGTCCTTCGGGACTATGGAAATAAACGCGCTTGTAATAAACGGATTGGACCCGGGGGCGGTACCCGGCGACTCCACCAAACATCCTTTATTTGGGGATCATGGGGTCGAAATAGGATCGACAAACGTCTAAAGAGGTTAGCTTTTTCTCGGCTGGGTGCCACCGTATCGGCCCAAAATGTACAATTGCAAATAACAATCGTGCTCCAATGGCGATGGCTGCGTAAGCAACCGGATCTATTGAAACTTAAGTCCTTACGTTTAGCGACCTAAGGCGGGGTTTGCAGGTACCTGGCAACAGAAACCTGCACTTACTTCCCCCATAGTTTTCAATTGACCCTTCCGCATTTGGCTGATTATTTACGCCTATGGGGTTTATCTGCGAACACCCCGTGAGGCGTTAGCCAAAGGTTCGCATGTCTCCACTTGAATAGGACACATGCTATGGCTGCTCCGAATGAAATTACCCCACAACAATTGCTGCGCCTCGTTGGCACGCCCAACTGCCCGCAGATTGTTGATATCTCGATTGACCCTGATTTTGCTGACGATCCGCACCTAATTCCTGGTGCTTTTCGCCATCCCCACACTGATTTACCGGGTTTGGTTACCCGCCTGAACGGGCAACCTTCGATCATCATTTGCCAGAAAGGGATCAAGCTAAGCCAAGGTATGGCGGCCCAGTTGCGCAGCGCAGGATTGCGGTCTGAATACCTGTCTGGCGGCAACTATGGTTGGCGCGATCTGACCCAAGCGCCCCGTATCCCATCGACCAATTTGCCGCCAATGGACCAAGGCCATTCGCTGTGGGTCACACGCCACCGGCCCAAGATTGATCGCATTGCCTGTCCTTGGCTGATCCGTCGCTTTGTCGACAAAGACGCACGTTTTCTATTCGTCTCACCGGCTGAAGTCATCGGTGTATCAGAGCGTTACAACGCAATCCCGTTTGACATTGAGGATACGTTTTGGAGCCACCGCGGCGACAGCTGTACCTTCGATACAATGTTAGACGAATTTGGATTGCGCACCGCTGCCCTTGATCGTCTCTCAACAGTCGTTCGTGCCGCAGACACCGACAAACATGTCCTTGCGCCAGAGGCTGCCGGCCTATTGGCAATGTCAGTGGGTTTATCACGCCTATACCGTGACGATCTGGAACAGCTTGAGGCAGGCATGCACCTGTATGACGCGCTATATCGGTGGGCGCGTGATGGGTCCGAAGAACGCCACACTTGGCCAACAGGAAAACCATCATGAGCACGCAAACCTTACCCGATATGTTGCGTGCCTTTGGGCGCATTGGATTGCTGTCTTTTGGCGGTCCGGCGGCCCAAATCGCGATCATGCATGAAGAATTGGTCGAGCGCCGCCGTTGGCTGACCGAGGATCAGTTCCTACGTGCCCTATCACTGTGCATGTTGTTGCCCGGACCTGAAGCAATGCAATTGGCGACCTATGCGGGCTGGCGCATTCGCGGTGTATTTGGTGGGCTACTCGCAGGCTTACTGTTCGTGGTGCCGGGCGCATTGGTCATCTTTGCACTGGCCTTCGCTTATATCTCTTATGGCCAAGTGCCCCTTGTGCAAGCGGCTTTTGTGGGCATCAAGGCTGCGGTAATTATCGTTGTGCTACAAGCACTTCTAAGACTTGGGAACAAAGCCTTAGGGACCAATTCTGCTTGGGTCTTAGCAGGATTGGCATTTGTCGCCTTGTTTGCGTTTGGGTTACCTTTCCCTCTGATTATCGCTGTTGCTGCTATTTATGGGTACGTCACAAGCAAAGCCGACAGCACAACAATCGCCCCCGTCCACATCCCTGCAGGTCAGACACTGCGCACCGTTTTGATCTGGTCTGCACTGTGGGCCGCCCCGATGATCATACTATGGCTGTTGCAAGTTGACTTCCTAACCCAATTGGGACTGTTCTTTTCCAAACTGGCAGTTGTCACCTTTGGCGGTGCCTATGCTGTGTTGGTATACATGAGCCAAACTGTCGTTCAAGATTACGGCTGGGTGACATCAGGCCAAATGATCGACGCGCTTGGATTGGCCGAGACCACACCGGGGCCATTGATCTTAGTCACTGAATTTGTCGCGGTCCTTGCGGGGGCAGCAAATGGCGGCATTGGCCTTGCAATTGCGGCTGGCCTCTTGGCACTTTGGGTGACGTTCACCCCCTGTTTCTTGTGGATTTTCGCAGCCGGCCCCTACATCGAAACCCTGACATCACGCCCAAGATTGTCAGCAGCCCTTAGCGCCATTACCGCCGCTGTTGTTGGTGTTATCCTGAACCTTTCAATCTGGTTTGCCTTGCATGTTATATTTGATCAGGTGAACAATTGGGGTCCCATGCCCCTGCCCGCGTTTTCCTCTATCAACGTCATCGCGACAACCCTAACTGTAGGTGCCGCGATCTTGATGTTGCGCTTCAAACTCGGCCTTGTGACGACGATGGGCGTGATGGCGCTGGCTGGTATGGCACTGTCTCTCTTGTAGATCAGGGCCAATTTGCGCTGCCCTCTTTTCACCGCCGTGAAAAAGGGTATGGTTGTTGCAATTGAGACAAGGGGATCCGCCATGAGCGACACCATCGACTACGGCAATCTGATGCACGACGCGATGCGCAGCCTTATCAAACGCGTTCTAACGGACGTTCAGGCCAATGGTCTCCCCGGCTCTCACCACTTCTTCATTACGTTTCGCACCACACATCCAGATGCCGAACTGGCGGATTGGCTGTCTGATCGTTACCCTGAAGAAATGACCGTTGTGATGCAGCACTGGTATGACCGCCTTGAAGTTGGCGAAGATGGTTTTGGTATCCGCCTGAACTTTGGCGATGCGCCAGAGCCGTTGTTTGTTCCATATGACTCTATCAAAACTTTCGTTGATCCATCCGTTGAATTTGGACTGCGCTTTGAAGCCGCTGAAGATGACGGAGATTTTGACGGCGAAGCCGACGAAGAGCTGGGCGAAAACGAACCGGTTCAAATGCCAGATCCAAAACCATTTGTCGTAGAAGAATCTGCACCAGATGATGAACCCTCCAAACCAGCGGAAGTCGTATCTTTGGACAGCTTCCGCAAATAGAGCATGTTAGCGCACTTACTCCAATTGCCTGTTAGGGTTTGTAGCGCTAAACGCTACGCAACGTATTCGCTAGGAGCGCCCAGATGACAAACACCCGTACAGAAACCGATAGCTTTGGCCCATTAGAAGTCCCTTCGGACAAGTATTGGGGTGCGCAGACACAGCGCTCTATCATCAACTTTCCAATCGGTTGGGAAAAACAACCCATCGCTATCGTCCGCGCCCTTGGCGTGATCAAGAAAGCCTGCGCACAAGCCAACATGACCCAAGGATCGCTTGACCCGAAACTGGGCAACGCGATTGTTGAGGCGGCTGGCGAAGTGATCGAAGGTAAATTCGACGACAACTTCCCATTGGTGGTTTGGCAGACAGGTTCCGGCACACAGTCCAACATGAACTCAAACGAGGTCATCGCGAACCGCGCAATTGAATTACTTGGCGGCGTGATCGGTTCCAAAGATCCAGTGCACCCCAATGATCACTGCAACATGGGTCAGTCCTCAAATGATACATTCCCAACAGCAATGCACATCTCTGCGGCAATGACAGCACGCGACGTGTTGCTTCCGGGTCTGGAAAAACTGCACGCGGCATTGCAGGCCAAAGTGGTTCAGTTTGACGGCATCATCAAAATCGGACGCACCCACACCCAAGATGCAACACCGTTGACACTGAGCCAAGAATTCTCTGGCTACACCCATCAGGTTGCGATGGGCATCCGCCGCGTCAAAGACGCATTGGGCCGCATTTATGAACTGGCACAGGGCGGCACAGCCGTTGGCACAGGCCTGAACACACAAAAGGGTTGGGATGTTATGGTCGCTGCCAACATGGCAGAAATTACCGGCCTGCCCTTCGTGACAGCCCCGAACAAATTTGAAGCTTTGGCAGCACATGACGCCATGGTTGAAATATCTGGCGCGCTGAAAACTGTTGCAGCGTCCCTGTTCAAAATCGCCAACGACATCCGACTGCTGGGCTCTGGCCCACGTTGTGGTTTGGGCGAACTCGTATTGCCAGAAAACGAACCGGGTTCATCCATCATGCCGGGCAAAGTAAATCCGACACAGTGCGAAGCGCTGACGCAGGTTTGTATCCACGTCATGGGCAATGATGCAGCCGTTGGTTTCGCTGGCTCACAAGGCCACTTCGAGTTGAACGTTTACAAGCCGATGATGTCCTACAACGTTCTGCAATCCATGCAGTTGTTGGGCGATGCGTCCTCTGCATTCACCGACAATCTGATGGTTGATTTGCAAGCGGACCCAGATCGTATTGAACGCCTCATGCGCGAAAGCCTGATGTTGGTGACCGCATTGGCCCCTGAGATCGGTTACGACAACGCGACTAAGGTTGCTAAGACAGCACACAAAAATGGCACGACCCTCAAAGAAGAGGCAATCGCCCTTGGTTTTGTGGACGCTGAAACATTCGAGCGGGTTGTACGTCCAGAAAACATGATCGGCCCAAAATGAGCGAACCGGTCAACCTGAATAAATTTCGTAAGGCAAAGGCACGGGTCCAAAAACAGACCCAAGCCGATGCCAACGCGGCTAAGTTCGGGCGGACCAAAGCAGAAAAAGACCAACAGGCGCAAACAACCAACAACGTTGTGCGCCTGTTGGATGGCCATAAACTAGATACACCAAAGTCATGAGCGGACGACCTGTCAAACGCTCACTCACCCTTAAGGGACACCGAACATCGGTTTCACTAGAGGATGAGTTTTGGGCAGAGTTTCGGCGAATATCTACCCAAAAATCAATTCCCATCAATGCATTGGCAGCAGAAATTGATGTAAATCGGACCGCAGATATTGGCTTGGCCTCTGCGATCCGTCTTTATGTACTTGCGGCGATCAAGGCCGAGCGTGACCAAAAACCTTAGGTGTTAAGCCGACGCTTTATAGATCTTGTCGATATTTGCGGCCAAAGCCGTGTCAAACTCTGTATCCGTCATATCACGCTGCAACCCTTGGGTCAGCGCACGTGAAAAGCTAGCGATCATCTTGCTGTTGCGCGACAATCGTGCAGTTGCTTCGTCCGTCGAGTAGCCACCTGACAAAGCAACAACCCGCATTACTGCCGGATGATCTGCAAGCTCGTCATACTGGCCAGCGTTTTCGGGTATCGTAAGCTTCAGCATCACTTGTTGCCCTTTTGGCAATAGCGCCAGTTCTGCAAACAATGCTGCCCGCAACATGTCTTCGGCTTCTGCCTTGTCTGGGGCGTGGATATCTACCTCTGGCTCAATGATTGGAACCAAACCTGCAGCCATTACCATTTGCGCAATCTCAAAATGCTGGGAAACAACTTTTACGATACCTTTAAGGTTGGCCGCCTTAATGAAAGAACGTTCTTTTGTCCCAAAGATGCCCGCCTCTTTGGCTTTTGCCAATGTGGTCTCAAGCTGTGGCATTGCCTTCATCAACTGAACGCCGTCAGTTTCGTCCGCAAGGCCCTTGTCGATCTTCAAGAACGGAACGACACCAGTGTCTTCCCAAAGGTAATGCGCAACAGGCTTACCAGCGATTGTCTCATCCATCGTGCGTTCAAACAGGATCGCGCCGATGACTTTGTTGTTGTCAAAATCTGGGGCAAGGATGATGCGTTCACGCATGCGCTGAACTTCGGCGAACATCTCTTCCTCTGAGCCGTAGGTTGATGCATCAACACCGTACAGGCCAAGTGCCTTTGGTGTAGAACCGCCTGATTGATCCAAGGCTGCAATAAACCCTGCGCCGCTTGTAATTTGTGTGACTTGATCCAACATCTAATACGCCTCCGTGAGTGATACTTTCGTTAAGTATCCCTAAGACAGACGAAAATTCATTGGTACATGTTAGCGACAGACATTTCCAATGTTAGCGACAGACAATGCATAAACGGATGCCATCGCGCGATCTAACGGTCAAATGTGCCACTGGAACAGGTGGTTCTTCATCCACCAATTCGACTCGGAAATCGCGTAAAATACGCGACAGGATCAAAACCCCTTCAACCATGGCAAAACCTGCGCCTGTGCAAACACGACTACCTGCTGAAAACGGAATGAAGGCATCGCGCTGACACTTCCTACCATTCTCCGTGCCCCACCGTGTTGGATCAAATCCATCTGGATTGTCCCAAAGCCGCTCATGGCGATGCAGATGCCACGGGCTGATCACAGCTTGGCTGCCAACCTTTACTTCGCGATCTCGAAACTGCTCAGGACAGGACGCTTCGCGCACCATCATCGGAACGGGCGGATACAATCGTAAGGTTTCGCGAAACACATCGCGTGAAATGCGTAGCTTGGAAATCAACCCAAATTGGTCAGACGTCAAAACCTGCGCCTCATCGGCCACCTTTTCCTGCCATTCAGGAAAACGCGCCATCAAATACAAAGCCCACGCCAAGGCCGAAGCACTGGTTTCATGACCTGCAAGAAAGAAGATCGCAACCTGATCAACCATCTCCTCAGTATCAAACGTCTCACCCGTTTCAGGATCCGCGGTTGTCATAATCTTGGTCGCCAGATCATCCGGTGCAGTGCCCGTGTCTATCGCATCCATCCGCTCTGTCGTCAGCTGTGTAATCAACGCCCTGATCTTGCGCGCACTGACTTTTGTATCACGACGAAACAGGCGCGGCATCCATCTGGGCAATGGTAGAAAGGCTGCAATGTTCAAAATCGGTTGGCTGCGCTGATAAACGCGGAATTCATCAAACACATTACGCGCAATTTTATGTTCTATCGGAATGGAAAATAACGTGCGGAAAATCACATCAGCAGCCGCGTGGCTGGTTTCTTCCTCAATCTCCACCACATCACCATCGCGCTGGTTTAGGCGCGCCGCCGCCGCCTCTGCGGCCTCCCACATCGCGGGATAGGTTTCACGCAGGCGTCCACCCTCAAACGCAGGATCGATGATGCGGCGCTGGCGTTTCCACGTCTCTCCATTGGTCAGAAAGACCGAGTTTCCCAGCAAGGGGCGCAACCCCTCCCCAATGCGATTGGATTTGGGGAAATCATCGGGGCGATCTTTCAAAATGGTCTTAATCAACTCTGGCTGATTGATCATGTAACTGCGAAAAAACGGCGTGCGAAACTCAGCCATCCACGCGCGGTAAAGCCGTGCAGGTTGTGCCGATAGAATATCTTGGCGAAACAAACGCGCGTATTGTAACAGCGATACCTTATTTGGACGGCTCTGCGGCTTTGGCGGAAGATCAGTCATGGTGCCACCGATGTGTATTTTGAAACAGAATAATCGATCCGCGATTTTGACGCCGGACGATTGGCATAGCGTTCACCCAGTGTTTGCGGGCCGGAGGTAATCTGAAAATAGTCATAATCACGAGGCCGATCAAAGGCGCACATATATTGAAAATGTAGGCGAAAGAACCTCCAACGGAGTTCTTTCCAGCGTGCAGGGCTGAGTGTTTGAGTGAAGGCCGCAGAGAAAACCAATGGCCAACGTTTGGCATCTGTTGCCACACCAGACACTGATACAGGATCGCATAGGGCAAAGGCACAGCCATCACCGGGCGCTGTGACATCAACCCATGTTATGTTCTCTTGGGTCGATAAAAACTGAAGGTCCGCGCGCAAGCGATAGGCCTTGGGCAAGAAGGACACCATCGGCACCACCTGACCCAACGATAAAAACGAAAGCTTTGGCCCGTTGACAGACACACCATCCGAACGGATCAGATCAGACAGGATCGATACGCCCAAATGCGCACCCGAAGAATGCCCAACAACCAACACTTCATCCACATCGCTATTCATTGCCGCTGCGATTTCGGACTGAAATGTCGCTATACGAACTTCAAGTTCGGGCGGATTGGCACCACGCGTCTTTGCGGAATATGCGTAATCATGCATCAGGTAATAGGCAAAAAATTTGGAATCCTTAGCCTTGAACCAGCGCAACACGGTCCAAAACGCAATACTGCCACCGATGAGGCTCGCTATGATTGTCTGCGTCAACCAACGCGGCCAGATAGTCATTGGCCCGTAAATCGCCGTTTCCAACAATCGCACGCCTTTGCCAATCAGCAGGGCCGCCAAATAAAATGCCAGACATGCCAGAAGCAGCTGAACCAACAGCATTCCAACAGGATAAAGCGCTGCGATAACTGGGCCTTTGCGCAGCTTCATCAACCGCCACAATGCACCTGTCGCGATGTAAATCCATGCTGTGCGGACAAGTTGCCAGTAGGTCGCAGCAATCGAATTGGCCACACTGTCACGCACGATGTCAGACCAAACCAGCACCTCAGCATCGACATGGACCGCACCACCATCAATGACGCTGTCGACCTGCCAGCCATAGTTGCCACCACCCTGTTTGGGGCTGAGCGTTAGCTGATAGTCTGAAATAGCTGCCTGCGCGGCGCCCTCAATGCGGTACAACTCGCGATATCGGCGCGGGTGAATCGGATCATACCCCGGAATGTAGAACACCCGACGCGTTTTGACCGTATTTTGGATGTCACTGCTCATATCCGCACCCTTGGCTTACAAACACCCTAACGCGGATTTTTGACAAGAGTAAGACGTTTGAAACCGATCAATCAGCCAAGTGTTGCAAGAAACGGAAAGGTTTCCAAAAGCCAGAATGAGAAGGTTGAGAATTGATTGAACAATAAAGCCAAGCCCACAATGATCAACAAGCCGCCCATTACACGCTCAATCGTCTTCATATGACGTTTGATGCGGTTCATCACGCCCATAGCACGGCTGATGAACAATGCTGCCAAAAGAAACGGAACTCCTAAACCAATTGCATAAATACCCAACAATAGCGTCCCACGCGCAACTGACCCCTCGGATGCGGCCAACGCTAGAATTGCACCCAGTTGCGGACCAATGCAGGGCGTCCAGCCAAACGCGAATGCAAGACCAAGAACATAGGCCCCAAAAAACGACCCTCCCTTATCACCCGCGTCTAACCGCGCCTCTTGATCAAGGAATCGAATGCGAAAAATTCCAACAAAGTGCAGACCAAAAACAATGATCGTGACACCTGCGATTTGGCCAAAAAGTGCCTGATTTTGCAAGAAAAACGCACCAAATGCTGAGGCTGCAAACCCCAGCAAGATAAAGACGGTGCTTAACCCCATTACAAAGAACAACGCGGCCGTGATGGCCTTGCGGCGCCCCGTGGCTTCGTCGTTCATCTCGTTTATGCTTACGCCGCTCATATAAGCCAAATACGGTGGCACGATGGGCAAAACACAGGGCGATAAAAAGCTGACGATGCCAGCAATCAGGGCCACAGACATTGCAGGGATCAGGCCTGCATCAAAGATATCAATTCCAAACATAGGATAGCCATATTCCAATTGAGCAGGCACGTCACCTAAGGATCGGTCACATCATTGTGGACAGCTTGAAACAATCGCCCTATCTGGCAGGTATGAGCAATGAAACAACACATCTCGATGCCCGTGGGCTTCTATGCCCTCTTCCCGTCTTAAAAGCACGCAAGCGCCTGCAGGCGGTTGCAGTGGGTGAAACGCTTACAATGGTAGCAGACGATCCTGCAGCCGTGATCGATGTCCCGCATTTCTGCATGGAGGCTGGACATGAATTGGTATCCAGCGAGGCCTATGGGAACGATCAGACCTATGTGATCCGCAAATCTAGCTAATACAAAAAAAAGGCGATCCCGAAGGACCGCCCCAATCTGTGACTATGTGCTTGGCTTATTTACCAAGTGACCACCAACCACGGCGCTTAGGCTTGGCTGGTTCTTCTGGTGCAGCTTCTGCAACCGGTTCAGGCGAAGGTGCAGGCTCAGCAACGGGCGCTGGTGCTTCAACAACTGGTGCAGGTGCCGCCTCAACAACTGGCGTAGCAACAACCGCTTCAGGCGCAGCTGCTGGTGCTTCATCAACCTCAGCAACCTTCACCTTGGCACGTGATTTGCGGACGCGCTTTGGTTTTGGCTTAGGTTCTTCTTCGGCTGCGACCGCTTCCTCGGAAGGTGCTTCAGCCGCAGCTTCAGTTGCAACAGCCTCGTCAGCAGGTGCTTCTTCATTTACCTTCTTAGCGCGCGGCGCACGTTTGCGCTTTGGCTTGGCTGGTTTTTCTTCAGCTGCTTCCGCCACTGGTGCATCTTCAGCTACAGTTTCTTCACTTACAGCTTCGGCTGATACTTGAACGTTTGCATCACCCTCAGCGGTAACAGCCGGAGCAGCAGCATCATTAGACGCGCCCTCATCACCGTTTTCGCCATTTGCCGCAGCTTCATCACCGTTTGATTTGCGGCGACGACGACGACGACGACGGCGTTTTGGTTTAACCTCACCATCTTCATCCGTCGCAGCAGGTGCCGCTATTGATTGATCACCGGTATCAACCGCATCACTAGCTTCCGCCGCAATGTCCGCAGCTTCGGCGGCATCCGCAGCCAACGCATCAGCTTCGTCAATCTTGTCCATAACCGAGGTGTCAGGCGCTACAAATGCTGCATTCGTAACAGGCAACGCGCGGGTTGCAGTTTTGAACTTTTCGATCGTGAAATCAGGCGTAACCAAAGATGGATCCGCTTCGATACGAACCGACATACCATAACGCACTTCGATATGCGCGATGTGGTCACGTTTTTGGTTCATCAAGAAGTTGGCGATCCCCACTGGGCAACGAACCAACACTTCCCGTGTACGGCGGCGTGTGCCTTCTTCTTCAATCTGGCGAAGGATAGACAGGCCAAGATTGTCGTCTGAACGGATCAAGCCAGTGCCGTGGCACGATGGGCAAGGCTGTGTTGTCGCCTCAATCATGCCAGGACGTAGACGCTGACGCGACATTTCCATCAGGCCAAAGCCAGAGATACGGCCAACTTGAATGCGGGCGCGATCTGTCTTCAGCTTGTCTTTCATTCGCTTTTCAACGGCCGCGTTGTTCTTACGCTCGTCCATGTCGATAAAGTCGATGACGATCAGACCAGCAAGGTCACGCAAGCGCAACTGACGGGCAACTTCTTCAGCTGCCTCAAGATTGGTCTTCACAGCGGTATCCTCGATGGACCCCTCTTTGGTTGAACGACCAGAGTTCACATCCACAGCAACCAATGCCTCGGTGATACCGATGACGATGTAACCACCGGATTTCAGCTGTACAGTCGGGTTAAACATCCCAGACAGATAGCTTTCCACTTGGAAGCGGGCAAACAATGGCAAAGTGTCTTCATAGCGTTTCACGTTTTTGGCGTGTGACGGCATGATCATCTTCATAAAGTCTTTGGCAATGCGATAACCGCGCTCACCTTCAACAAACACTTCGTCGATCTCACCGTTATACAAATCACGGATAGAACGTTTGATCAGGTCGCCTTCCTCGTAGATCTTCGCAGGTGCGATAGATTTCAAAGTCAGCTCGCGGATCTGTTCCCACATCCGTTGTAGGTATTCATAGTCACGCTTGATCTCGGCTTTGGTGCGTTTGGCACCAGCAGTACGAACAATCAGACCTGCGCCTTGTGGCACTTCGATCTCGTTTGCGATCTCTTTTAGTTTCTTACGGTCTGGTGCGTTAGTGATCTTGCGGCTGATCCCGCCGCCACGAGCAGTGTTTGGCATCAAGACGCAATAGCGCCCCGCCAAGGAAAGGTATGTTGTCAGGGCCGCGCCCTTGTTGCCGCGTTCTTCTTTGACCACTTGGATCAACAGGATTTGGCGAACTTTAACAACTTCTTGGATTTTGTAACGACGGGCACGTGGTTTGCGCACTGGGCGAATGTCTTCGCTATCATCTTCATCTGCTACAGATTCGATGCTGTCATCTTTTGAGGATGCTTTGGACCCTCTGGCTTCTTCGCCGTTGTCTGCGTCTGTGTCACCATCTTCTGATGGCTCTTCAGTGGTTTCAACTTCGGTAGGTGCCTCTTCACTGGCTGCAACTTCTTCGGTCGCAGCCTCTTCAGCAGGTGCCTCTTCAGCAACCGCTTCTTCAGCCACCGGCGCATCCTGTGTCGGAGCTTCAGCCTCAACCACGGCTACATTCGCTTCAACCGCATCATCTTCCGTCAAGTCGATGGTTTCCATGCCGTCAATCTCAGGTGTCTCGACTTCGGTTGAAACAACGGCATCATCGCTAGAAACCTCAGCAGCACGGGTGCGCGAACGCGACCGGGAGCGGCGGGGTTTCTTTGGTTTATCATCTTCTTCACGTGCTTTTTGCGCTTCAGCATACGCACGTTCTTCCTCCATCAGGGCCTCACGGTCCGCGACAGGGATCTGATAATAATCAGGGTGAATCTCACTAAACGCTAAGAAACCATGGCGATTTCCACCATAATCTACAAAAGCCGCCTGAAGTGAAGGCTCAACGCGCGTAACTTTGGCTAGATAGATGTTGCCAGCAATTTGGCGTCTATTTTCGGATTCAAAGTCAAATTCCTCAACTTTGTTTCCATCAACCACAACAACGCGGGTTTCTTCCGCGTGGGTGGCATCGATAAGCATTTTCTTAGGCATATTATCCGTTTGCACAACGCAAGAACGGCCGCACCCGGAGGGGCCGCCGTTTTGGGAATGTGTCTTGTCAGGGCGATCATGGACGCGCGGCAAAACCAGGCCAAAAGCCCGTCTGCTGTGATGCAAAATGCTATCGCGCGCGTCATCGCGTTCTTCTCCGACACGCGGCAACAATAGCCGCCCGCGCATCCATTAAGTGCCGCAAATTGGTATTCCAAGATGGCAGCGTTCTCTCAGCCCTTTTGGGGCTCAATCGGTCTGCATGAACGTGGCGGTCATTTTAGCCAGCCAATGTCCACAACAGCGAAACTCAAAAAGAGGCTTACACATCAAAGGTAAGTGTCTCTTAGGCCTAGATAATGACTTTTGGGACCCAAATACAATGGACAATCGGCCTAGCCTTGCGCAATCGGCAATATAATCATCAACATGTTGGGAAATAAGCGCTTTTGCGCAATAAAAAACAGGGACTAAATGGCCCCTGTTCTCGCATTCACTTTCTACTACAGGTAGTCAGAGCGTTGCAGACCATACTTGGCCATTTTTTCGTTCAATGTACGTCTTGGCAGGCACAACTCGTCCATCACTGAAGCAATAGACCCCTTATGACGGCGCATCGTGTTGTCGATCAACATGCGTTCAAACGCTTCCACATATTCTTTCAGCGGCTTGCCCTCAGTCGTCATGACCGGCTGCATTTCCTCGTGATCAGACATCAACAAGGATGCAATGCTACCCGAACCACGGCGCGATTGAAGAACCGCACGCTCCGCCACGTTGATCAACTGGCGAACGTTGCCCGGCCACGGGGCCTGGAGCAACTGCGCAGCTTCTTGGGCAGACACCTTAGGTGCGTCACAACCATATTCATCGGCGAACTGATCGCCCAAACGGGTGAATAACGTCAAAATATCTTCACCGCGTTGGCGCAATGGCGGCACAGTGATCCGCAAAGCAGCAAGGCGATAGAAAAGGTCTGGCCGCAAAGCGTCCTCGCAGGTACGCCCTGCCTCTTGCAGATTGCAAATCCCAACGATGCGCGTTTCAGCGGGCGTGCCCTGCTCATTTATCACGCTTAACAGGCGTGCTTGTGTGGCTTCAGACAACGCTTCGATATCTTCAAGCACCAGCGTTCCGCCGCGGGCCTCTTCGATTGCTGGCAATTGACCATCTTCTGGCTGCATTGGTCCAAACAAGCGTTTGGCTAACGCCTCGTCTTCCAGCGCAGAACAACTGACCAATACAAATTTCTTACCTGCACGGCTGCCAACAGCATGCAGCGCGTGAGCCACCAGCGTTTTACCCGTGCCTGTTTCGCCGTCGATCAGAACATGGCCGTCCGCCTGCCCCAAATCTAGGATGTCTTCGCGCAAGCGCTCCATAACAGGTGATCCGCCAATCAGCTTCTTCATCAACTGGCCACCGTCAGACAATTCGCGGCGCAAAATACGGTTGTCCATTACCAAACGGCGTGATGCTGTAGCTTTCTTAGCCAGCTCGCTCATACGATCAGGATTAAATGGCTTCTCCAAGAAATCAAACGCACCAACGCGCATCGCCTCAACAGCCATCGGCACATCGCCGTGACCCGTGATCATAATCACAGGAAGCGCTGAATCGTTGCCCATGAGCTTCTTAAGGAATTGCATTCCATCCATGCCCGGCATCTTGATGTCCGAGATCACGATCCCTGGATACTCTGGCCCAAGAACCTTCAACGCATCTTCGGCGCTGGCGAATGTTTCTGTGTCATAGCCCGACAGCGCCAACCATTGGCTGATCGACTGGCGCATGTCCTGTTCGTCATCAACGATGGCGATTTTCATGGCTTGGGTCATGTTACTTTGCTTCCTCATTCTGCCGCTGATACTTCAACGTGCATATTATTTTCTTCGTTCATGCCCTCGTCAAAAGGCTCGTCCGTCAATATCGGCAACTGCATTTCAAACACCGCACCGCCGGCTTGGCCGTTGCGTGCTGTCAGTCGACCGCCCAAATCGTTGACGATGCCTGACGAAATGGCAAGACCCAGCCCAACGCCATCACCCGCCTGCTTGGTGGTGTAGAACGGCTCAAATAGCTGATCCTTGTCCTCAATCCCCGGCCCATTGTCGCGCACAGTGAGGGTTGCGGTGTCACCCGCGGCAAGGATGATATCGACCTGTGGATTCCGTTCAAGTTTGGTAGCATCAAGCGCATTGCGCAGAAGGTTTACCAAGACCTGTTCGATACGCATCCGGTCCCCCATCACAAGGACAGGTTCATCAGGGATAATACGCGTGATTTCGACCTGACGCTGACGTAACTGCGGTTCCATCATTGATAGCGACGAGGCAAGCGCGAGGCCCATATCTACAGGGCTTAGCTCTGCTGCACCCTTGCGGGCGTATGACTTTAGCTGGCGTGTAATCGCGCTCATGCGCTCAATCAAACCATCGATCCGGCCAAAAGCAGAAAGCGCCTCATCAGGACGATTGCGATTTAGTAAAAGACGCGCACCAGCCAGATAAGTTTTCATCGCCGCCAAAGGTTGGTTCAACTCGTGACTAACGGCTGCCGACATCTCGCCCAAAGCGGCCAGTTTGCTGGATTGTTCCAGCGTCTGTTCCGCCACCGCAAGTGTCTCTTGGACCCTCTCACGTTCGGCAATTTCCCGCTGCAGGCGTAAGTTCAATGCGCGAAGCTCTGCCGATTCACGCTGAAACAATGCCATGCGAAACGCGGTACGCCGGCTAAGAAAATAGAAGGCAAAGGCCAGCAGAATCGCAAACCCCATGATCTCGAGGGCCAAAACGCCATTCACCCGCTCGCGCACGGAGTTAAAAGTGGTGAATGAAACCATTCGCCAACCCCGAAACGCGATCCGGTTTTCAAGCCGCATCACAGCTTCGCCCTTCATATATGCGTCTGATGGCAATGCGGTCCAATCAGAGGTGGCACGAATGGCTCGTTCGATCGCACTTTGCGGATCTTCGCGCGCCAACGCCTCATCCTCAGTGCGCCCACGCCAGCGCGGCTCCGTCGCCAAGATGATGGCACCTTCGCTGTCTGTTACAATCAATGCATCCGAAATTCCGGCCCAAGCCCGCTCAAACTTCTGCAAGTCCACTTCGACAGATATAACGCCAAGAACTTCACCCGCGGATTGCACACGGCGAGAGTAGGTAAAAACAAATCCACCCGCCTCGCGCGGCTCAGCTGTAAAGATGGTGCCCTGCCCGCGTAACGCATTCACAAAGTGTGCCGCACTGCGGCTGCTCTGCCCCAAACGGTTCCGATCAGTAGCCGCGACTGTCCGCCCATCACTGTCATGCAGAACCAATGATGCAGCCCCAATTTCCTCAACAAAGGAAATCAAACGCTGTGTAGACTGGGAATAATCACCAGAATTCAGCGCACCTATCAATGTGGGGTCACGCGCCAACAATTGTGGAACAATTGCGTTTTGGCGCAACTCGGACAACAAGTTGCCAGAATACAGGGCAAGACGCAGTTCAGCGCGATTTCGGGTGGTTTCAGTAAAACGATCGGTCAAAAGTCGATTGGTGACAGAGATCGTGACCACTGCAAGTATTAACAAAAACGCCAATGAAAGCCGGACACGCCAGCTCATCGCTTTGTTATGCTTGAAATAAGGCTCGCTTTTCATCGCGCCAACCTAGACTGAAGGTTGGCGCGGCTCAAGTCACGCAGGTGTTAGAACGCCAGACAATGCGCGGAACAGCGCCTGTCCGTCTGTGCCGCCGTGGCCCGCATCAGCTGCGCGCTCTGGGTGTGGCATCATGCCAAGGACGCGTTTGTTGGCAGACAGAATGCCTGCAATGTCGCCTTTGGCCCCGTTTGGGTTGTCTGTGTACGTAAATGCAACGCGATCTTCACCTTGCAAACGCGCGATTGTTTCGTCGTCTGCAAAGTAGTTGCCGTCGTGGTGTGCAATTGGAATATCGATGACATCACCAACCGAATACCCTTCGGTATAAGCAGATTGAGACGTTACAACGTTCAAACCGACCGTCTTGCAGATGTATTTAAGGCCCGCATTGCGCAGCAAAGCGCCCGGTAAAACACCCGTTTCAGCCAGAACCTGAAAACCGTTACAGATACCAATGGCATACCCACCACGATCTGCGTGGGCTTTCACCTCATTGCAAATTGGTGAGTTGGCAGCGATTGCGCCACAACGCAGATAGTCGCCGAAGGAAAAACCACCCGGAACACCAACAATATCAACGCCGTCTGGCAGTTTGGTGTCTTTGTGCCAAACCATAGACACTTTGGCACCCGCCGCCTCAAAAGCTACCGCAAGGTCGCGGTCACAGTTAGATCCAGGAAAAACAACGACCGCTGCGTGCATCAGGACATCTCCACCGTGTAGGATTCAATAACCATGTTCGAGAGCAGCTTTTCGCACATCTCGTTCACAGTGGCTTCTGTTGTGCCGTCGGCAAGATCAAGTTCGATGACTTTGCCCTGACGAACGCCGTTCACGCCGTCAAAACCCATTGCACCCAAAGCATGACGCACCGCTTCACCTTGCGGATCCAACACACCATTCTTCAACATTACATGTACTCGAGCTTTCATAGCGCCATCGCCTCTATCTTCTTGGTTTGATCAAATTCGAAAACCGACCCAGATCAGTTGACCAGGGTTGGTTTTGTCGGTGTTGTGGATGTTTTAGGCATAACGCCCAAACGGTTGGCCACTTCGGTATATGCATCTGCAAGGCTACCCAGATCGCGGCGGAACACATCTTTGTCCAGCTTGCGGCCTGTTTCAATGTCCCACAAACGACAGCTGTCTGGGCTAATTTCATCTGCAACGATCAAACGCTGGAAATCGCCGTCATAAACGCGACCTACTTCGATTTTAAAGTCGACCAGTTTAATACCAACAGCAAACATCACACCAGACATGAAGTCATTTACCCGTAGCGCAAGGCTTAGGATGTCTTCCATGTCTTGCTGGCTGGCCCAACCAAAGGCCGCGATNNACCAACGGATCGCCAAGGCTGTCATCTTTATAGCAATACTCGACAATTGGACGCGGCAATTGTGTGCCCTCATCAATGCCCAAACGCTTCGACATAGTTCCCGCCGCGTAGTTACGCACGATGATCTCAAGTGGTACAATCTCGCAAGACTTGCACAATTGCTCACGCATGTTCAGGCGTTTGATAAAGTGGTTTGGGACTCCAATTTGAGTTAAACCCTTCATGAAGTACTCCGACAGCATGTTGTTCAGAACACCCTTGCCGTCGATAACGTCTTTTTTCTCTGCGTTAAAAGCAGTGGCGTCATCCTTAAAGTACTGGACAATCGTACCAGGCTCTGGACCTTCATATAAGATCTTTGCTTTGCCTTCGTAAATTTTATTGCGCCGGGCCATGGGCGTCCTTTCAGTATAGGATAGGGTCCGAGTCCCTCTCAGTTGTGGCTCTCTTAAGGCATGCAGGTGAGCGTCGCAAGCAAACGACTTCGCAAAGCTAACCCCAGGACATTCAGAGACGGTGAATTGATCAAATAGTTTGCGCCATGGGCTGTGCAAAAGAGACCTCATATTGACAAGGCACTCAGGAATTACGAAACGGCGGATCGACACAGCTTAACTAAAAACATCAATACAAATCTTTGAGTTTCCAGCTAAGAACCATGAATACCGGCATTCAGTTAATCACATGGTCACGCACCCAAAATAACCTACGTGAGGGGTTACAGTGGATGGGATTAAGATGACGCATCGAGTCAAAGCACGAAATATTGGTCAGGTGTTGCTCAGAGTGATTTTACCGCTGGGTATCCTTTCGGTCTGCCTGTATTTTTTGTCCCCGCATCTGACACGCAATTTGATGCTGGAATTTCCAAATCAATTGGCACAGATCCACTGGTCTGCTTGGTCTGCGGCCTCTCTACTGACGCTCATCAGCTTGTGGACTGTCGGACGTTATGATGGCGTAGCCCACCAACACTTCGCAACACGGGTACCACAGGTACAGGCCCGCATCGCTGGAACCTTTTCAATTGCGATCGCCCAAACATTAGGGTTCGGATTGTTCACTGGTGCATTGGTGCGATGGCGGTTGTTGCGCGATATTTCTTTCGGCATGGCGCTTAAACTGTCCGCCTTTGTTTCTGTCTCATTCATGTTGTGTTTGGCTGTCGTCACCGCACTTGTTTGCGTCCTGTTGTCTGCTCCCGATTGGGCCTTTGCCCCTGCAATGTTGGTTTTACTGACATCAACAATTGGCATCGCGGTCATGTTTCGTTGGCCAAACCTGACCATTGGCCGTTTCACCTTCCGGTTCCCCAACCTTTCATGCTGCTTTGCTATTCTAAACTGGACCCTGGTCGATACGGTCGCGATGGCTGGTGTTATCTACGTCTTACTTCCCAGCAGTGCCGAAATCTCATTCATCACATTCCTCCCCATATTCCTGTTGGCACTGGGCGCCGCCCTGCTCTCCACAACACCCGGTGGCGTTGGGCCCTTTGAATTGATGATGCTGGGATTACTGCCACAGCTTCCCGCCAGCGAGGTATTGGGCAGTATCGTAGCTTTCCGCATTGTCTATTATGCAATCCCTGCCCTTTGCAGTCTCCTTGCACTGATCCGTCCCTTCGGATCTGGCACGGGCAAACCTTCATTGGCAGCACTACATCCAACCGAAAGCAACCAAGCAGAAGTTCAGATAATCGCCCAAAATGGCGGGCGTATTTTACCCACTTTGGACGGCCTTAGCGCCATCTGGCCAACCAGCCAAACCATAACCGCGCTGTTTAACCCAATATCCGGCAGCATGGACGCCGCGGTAAGAGCGTTAGAAACCGAAGCAGCCAGTTTGGGTAAAATCCCGCTCGTTTATAAATGTAACGGTCGCAATGCCGCTGCGCTGCGTCGCTACCACTGGTCCATCATGCACATGTCAGATGATGCGATGATCGCCCCACAGCATTTTGCGCTCAACACACCAGCCCTGCGCACATTGCGGCGCAAACTACGCGCGGCCACGAAAAGCGGTATCTTAATCCATACAGATACGTTCACGGATTGGCCGACACTTCACCAGATCGACCAGGATTGGCAAAACACACATGGTGCTGCGCGCGGCGGTACGATGGGACGTTTTGAAATCGGGTATCTTTCCAACCACTTCATAGCGCGCGCTGAATATCACGGCCGCCTATGTGCCTTTGTCACCTTTCAGAAAGGCGGCAATGAATGGTGCTTAGATGTCATGCGTCACACATTTGAAATGCCCGGCGGCACCATGCACGCTCTTGTCCACAGCGCAATTATGGCGGCAAAAGAATTGGGGATCGAACGCCTTAGCCTTGCCGCAACACCCGCCTGTCATAACCCAAGCAGCCGCTTCTTCCGTTGGTCTGCGCGGCGCGCGGTTTCGAAGGCTGGTGGTACAGGCCTGCGCCAATTCAAATCTACTTTCGCCCCAAAATGGGAACCACGCTACGCAGCTGCACAAACCCCTTTGTCTATGGCCATTGGACTAGCAGATATCACTCGTGCAGTTCACAATCCCAACACGATCACGCCTGCAGAACCACGAAAAATTCATAACTTTGATGAATATTATGAACTGGCCTCTAAACAGGCCTCATGACACAGCACGTATAAATCAATGTGCAGGACATGAACCATGACAAATATTCTAATCCAACTCCTTGAAGAAAAAGGTGTTTTATTGGCCGACGGTGCCACAGGCACAAACCTATTCAACATGGGTCTTATGTCTGGCGATGCGCCAGAGATGTGGAATACGGACGAACCTGCGAAAATCCGCAAATTGTACAGCGGCGCGGTTGATGCCGGCAGCGATATTTTCCTGACTAATTCCTTTGGTGCCAATGCCTCGCGTTTGCGTCTGCACGGTGCCGAAAAACGGGCTCATGAACTGAGCCGCGTATCGGCAGAGATTGCACGCGACATTGCCGATCAGGCAGGCCGCAAAGTTATCGTGGCAGGGTCTGTTGGCCCAACGGGTGAAATCATGGAACCTGTTGGTGAACTCACACACGCCCTTGCGGTTGAGATGTTCCACGAAACCGCCGACGGCTTAAAGGCAGGTGGCGCGGATGTGGCATGGGTTGAAACCATTTCTGCCCCCGAAGAATATCGCGCGGCCGCCGAAGGCTTTGCTTTGGCTGGTATCGACTTTGTTGGCACCATGAGTTTTGATACCGCAGGACGTACCATGATGGGCATGACCAGTGCGGATATGGTCAAAATGGTCGATGAGATCACAAACACGCCACTCGCTTTTGGCGCAAACTGTGGCACCGGTTCTTCGGATCTGTTGCGCACTGTTCTGGGTTTTGCGTCCCAAGGCAGCAACGTTCCAATCGTCGCAAAGGGCAATGCCGGTATCCCGAAATATGTTGAGGGCCACATTCACTACGACGGCACACCAGAACTGATGGCCGATTATGCTGTGATGGCGCGCGCCTGTGGTGCCAAAATCATCGGCGGGTGCTGTGGCACGATGCCAAACCACCTGCGCGCAATGCGCGAAGCTTTGGACACACGCACAATGGCTGAGGCCCCTAGCCTTGAAGAAATTGCAGCAAAATTGGGTGCGTTTTCATCTGCAACAGACGGAACTGGTGACAACGAACCAGGCCCACGCAGAACACGCCGCAGCCGTCAAAAAGCTAACTAAGGTCGCATCAAGACAACAGCTGTTCGCCCCGTAAAGCGGGCGGACAGCAACATCGAAGAGGTAATGTTCGTAAATCTGCGCCATCTTCATGAAAATAATGACAGAAAACGGCCCAACACTGGTCCAGTTTATTGTTTAAATTTCCAGTTATTCCTGTCAAAAATACTCTTAAATGCAAGCGTGAGGTCGCGCACAGCATCGCCAATGTCGCAAAATGAAAAGTCACGCTGCGACATTCTGACAAAACTGAATCAACGATGGGGCCCGCCCCTACCTTTTGCAAAGGACACTTACATGTCAGACGACGCAGATATCATCCTAGCTGAACTGGACGACGAAGAACTGGTTCAACAGATGTTTGACGACCTTTACGACGGCCTCAAAGAAGAGATCGAAGAAGGTGTGAACATCCTGCTTTCAAGAGATTGGGCACCTTATGACGTTCTGACCAAAGCTCTGGTTGGCGGCATGACAATTGTTGGCGCCGATTTCCGCGATGGTATCTTGTTCGTTCCAGAGGTTCTGTTGGCCGCAAATGCAATGAAGGGTGGCATGTTCATCCTCAAGCCATTGTTGGCTGAAACAGGCGCGCCGCGCGTCGGTAAGATGGTCATCGGCACCGTCAAAGGCGACATCCACGATATTGGTAAAAACCTTGTTGGTATGATGATGGAAGGCGCTGGCTTTGAAGTTGTCGATCTTGGCATCAACAACGCTGTCGAGGCCTACCTTGAAGCGATGGAAGAGGAAGGCCCTGATATTCTTGGTATGTCTGCCCTACTCACCACCACGATGCCGTATATGAAAGTCGTGATCGACACGATGATCGAACAAGGTATTCGCGATGACTACGTTGTCCTTGTTGGCGGCGCCCCGCTAAACGAAGAATTTGGCAAAGCTATTGGCGCAGACGCCTATTGCCGTGACGCAGCCGTAGCTGTTGAAACCGCAAAAGAATTTATGGACCGCAAGCACAACCAAATGTCCGCTTAGGTCCAAGACCAACTTCTAGATTTGGGCCTGTTGCGATGTAGATCGCGGCAGGCCTTTTTCGTAAGGTAATACTATGACCCAAATCAGTGATGCAGAACTGACAGAAAATGGACTGACGGAAATGGCCGCTGGCCGTATCCTTTTGATTGCTTGTGGTGCATTGGCGCGCGAAATACTGGACCTAAAAAAAGCCAATGGCTGGGATCATATGGATCTGACCTGTTTACCTGCCAAGCTGCACCTTTACCCTGAAAAGATCACTGAAGCTGTGATCGGGGCGGTGGCCAAACATCGCGCATCATACGACGAAATCTTTGTGGTTTACGCTGATTGTGGGACCGGTGGATTGCTGCAAACCGCCTGTGATGAATTGGGCGTACAGATGGTGTTAGGCCCACATTGTTACAGTTTTTTCGAGGGAAATGAAAGGTTTGCAGACATAAGTGAAAGTGAATTCACTGCCTTCTACCTCACTGACTTTTTGGTCCGCCAGTTTGAGGCCTTCATCATTAAGCCAATGGGCTTAGATCGCCACCCAGAGCTGCGCGACATGTATTTTGGGAACTACGAAAAACTGGTTTATCAGGCCCAAACAGACGATCCCGCCCTAACGGAAAAGGCGAAAGAAGCCGCTGAAACGCTTGGACTCGCGTTTGAACGCCGCCTCACAGGATACGGTGATCTAGAAGTAACGCTAAAGGCGCTTTAACTGGCCGAAGCGACCAGACGAATACGCTCAATCATCGCGCGCACGCCGTTAGAACGCTGCGCTGACAAATGATCGTTTAGCCCAAGGCGTGCCATTTCGCCGTGTGCATCCACGGCCAAAACTTCTTCCAAGGTCAAACCGTTGTATAGCTTGCGCAATACCGCAACCAAGCCGCGCACGATCATCGCATCGCTTTCGCCGTCAAAGGTAAATACGCCGTCAGCGACCGTTGGGTGCAACCACACTTGGCTGGCGCATCCGTCTACTTTGGTGGCAGGTGCCTTCAGCGCATCAGGCAAAGGATCCATCGCCTTGCCCATATCAATCACAAACCGATAGCGATCTTCCCAGTCTTCTAGGAATTCAAAATCTTCAACGATCTCTTCAAAGTCAGGACTGGCCATCGTACCCTCATCTACTGTGTAGCTGACAGGTAGTGCGCACCTCCCAAAAGGTCCACACCCTTTTCGCGCCGCACTCTTTTCAAAACCACTGCGATAGGCTACCAAACATGGAAACAACATTGCGGGTAGCCTTATGCGTATTTTGACAACGACAGTTCTGATTTCGGCTTTGGCACTTGGTGCATGTGGCACAATCCGTGACAGTGTCGTAAATCCCGCGAACTGGTTTGGCAAAGGTCGCTCATCCAATTCGGCTGCAGAACAATCATCAAACACCAACCCGTTGATCCAGGAATCAAAACGGGGGTTGTTCCAAAGCAAAGACCGCGAGGTTATCTATCTTGGAAAGCCAATCGACCAAGTGACCAATCTGGTCATCGAACGCGTACCAGGTGGTGCCGTTATCCGCGCGACCGGCCTGACTGCAGTTCAAGGCGTATACCTTGTACAACTCACGCCAGCGACAGAAGACGAAACACCGGTCAACGGTGTTCTTACCTATCGTTTGGAAGGTGTGCGCCCCGAGTTCAACGAAGGCGTCGGCTCAACACACACGCGCACAGTCGTTGCGGCACGTGCTTTGACGGATCAAGAGCTGGCAGGTGTGCGTAGCATTCGTGTTGAAGGTGCGCGCAACGCACAAACATCGCGCCGCCGCTGATTACGAATTAGTTTCAAAGGTTGAAACGGGTAGGATCAATCGATCCTGACCCAATCAGTCGAGTGGAACAACTTTTACGTCATTTCCCACAGCCGCCAATGCGATCTTACCTTCACAAAGGCGTAAGGCATCTTCGCCAAACACTTCTGCACGCCAGCCAGACACGGCGGCAACATTACGCATGCCGCCCGCCATCGCATCCAAATCGGCAGCCGAAGCGATCAACTTGGCAGCAACACCGGCACTTTCGGTTTTGGCTTTTAAAAGCACACGCAGCAAATCAGCCAAGGCTGGGTTTACTTGCAGCTTCTCACGCCCACCCACAGGCTTTGGCGCACGATCTGCAGGCATACCGACGCCCTTAACAACAGCCGCTAAAATACCATCAGCAATGTCGCCGCGACGTGCTTCACGTAGCAGAAGACGTGAACGGCTTAGGTCTTCCATGGTCTTTGGCTTGTTGCTGGCCAATTCGACCAGTGCATCATCCTTGTACACACGGTTGCGCGGAACATTGCGGCTTTGCGCGTATTCTTCGCGAAAAGCAGCCAGCATTTGAACAACGGCCATGAATTTTGCGGTAGATGTGCGGGTCTTAACCCGTTTCCACGCATCAATCGGCTTGATAATATAGGTGTCAGGGTTGGTCAAAATGCCCAACTCTTCTTGAACCCAGTGGCTGCGGTTGTTTTCTTCCAATTTCTTAGCAAGAAACTCATAAACCTGACGCAGGTGCGTCACGTCGCCAATCGCATAAGTCTTTTGCGCATCGGTCAATGGACGGCGTGACCAATCGGTGAAACGGGATGATTTATCGACCTGCTCGCGCGCGATCTTTTTCACCAGCGTCTCATAGCCAACCTGTTCGCCAAAACCACAAACCATCGCGGCCACTTGGGTATCGAACAACGGCTCAGGAAACACCTGTGCATCCACAAAGAAGATTTCGAGATCTTGGCGCGCGGCATGGAATACTTTGACAACAGAGGTGTCGCGGAAAAGCTCATAGAGCGGCTCAAGTGATAGGCCTTCAACCAATGGATCAACCAAAACCGCGTTGTTGGCATCTGTGCCGGGCATCGCGAGCTGGATAAGACAAAGTTTGGAATAGTAGGTGCGTTCGCGCAGGAACTCTGTGTCGATCGTGACGTAGTCATGTTGACGGGCTTGGGTGCAATATTCGGCCAAAGCCTCGGTCGTTGTAATCGTGATCATGCTCTATTTGTCGTCCACAAAGTTGATATTTGAGACGTGGGTACACCATCGTACAAACGAATACCAGCATCGCAATCTACAGGTACAATACCGACGCAGTACCCACGCAATACCGACGTAACACTGCAGGGTATAATTTGTGTTCTTGGATCAATATCCGGGCCGCCAAAGCATCAGGGGTATCGCCGTCCAAAACGTCAATTTTGGCCTGCCCCCAAATAGGCCCATCATCCAGCAGCGGCGTCACTTCATGGACCGTACAGCCGTGGGTTTTGTCACCCGCTTCCAAAGCGCGCGCATGGGTGTGCAGCCCCTTATATTTAGGCAAAAGCGATGGATGGATGTTAAGCATCTTGCCATGCCACGGCGTCACAAAACCTGCTGTCAGAACCCGCATAAAACCAGCCAAACAGATCATGTCAGGGGAATGTCGGTCTAAAGCTTTGGACAGCTCCGCTTCAAACGCCGCACGGTCTTTGCCAAAAGGACGGTGATCCACAACCTCTGTCGCGATCCCCTGCTCTTTGGCCCATGCAATGCCGCCAGCATCGTGGTTGTTTGAGACAATGACACATGCACGCGCAGGGTGATCCCCCTGCATGTCCTGCACCAATGCCTTCATATTTGATCCTCCTCCGGAGACAAATATAGCAACCCGTTTTGTCACAGAAGCGAGCCCTTATAAGAGACGCCTCCCCCCTTATTAATATGGCCCATTTCAACAACACCGTGTCCTGCATCCATGAATGCAGCACGTGCCGTTTCAACCTTATCTGCAGGAACAACAGCAATCATGCCAATGCCGCAGTTAAAAGTTTTGAGCAATTCAGCTTCTTCCATGCCGCCCTGTGCAGCCAACCATTTGAATACTGCAGGCAGCTCCCAAGCATCCAAGTTGATGTCGGCGCCCATGCCCTCTGTCAGGACACGTGGGAGGTTTTCAGTCAGGCCACCACCGGTGATATGGGCCAGTGCATTCACATCATTCATCGCAGCAACCGCGCCTTTGACGTACAAGGTTGTTGGGGCCAACAAGGCCTCGCCCAACGTTCCCTCAGCCCATGGGCAATCATCGCCCCATGCTAAGCCGGAATGCTCAACCAATTTACGAACCAATGAGTAACCGTTTGAGTGCACACCAGAAGAGGGTAGGCCCAAGAGCACATCGCCCTCGGCAACGTCCTTGGGCAACTCAGCGCCACGTTCCATTGCACCAACAGAGAAACCAGCAAGATCGAAATCGCCCGCAGGATACATCCCCGGCATTTCAGCAGTTTCGCCACCAATCAATGCGCAACCAGATAGCTCACATCCCTTGGCAATACCTTCGATAATGCGGGTCGCTTGGTCCAGCTCTAGCTTGCCAGTCGCGAAATAATCTAGGAAAAACAATGGTTCTGCGCCTTGGCAGACCAGATCGTTGACGCACATGGCGACCAGATCGATGCCAACGCCGTCCACGTTCCCCGTATCAATCGCGATGCGCAGCTTGGTGCCAACACCGTCGGTAGCAGCCACTAGGATCGGGTCTTTGTACCCTGCCCCTTTAAGATCAAACATCGCGCCAAAGCCACCCAGCCCCGACATCACGCCAGGGCGTGTCGTGCGTTTTGCAGCGGGCTTGATGCGATCAACCAGTTCATTACCCGCATCAATATCGACACCTGCATCTGCATAGGTGATCCCGTTTTTTTGAGTGCTCATGGGCGTGGCTCCAGCGTTGAAAAAGACTATGGGCGCGAGTTACGACATTGTAGCGATTTGTGCAACGCTAAGGCTTGACCTTCGTGCATACCCCGATTACCCAAAGCCTATGGCGGGCCTGTAGCTCAGTTGGTTAGAGCAGAGCGCTCATAACGCTTTTGTCGTAGGTTCAAGTCCTACCGGGCCTACCATATTTCGCCATCTTTCCTGATATTACAAATGGTTAGATGGATACGAATCTTGGCGATTCATAGGCTGAATGCCCCTAAATTCGGTACTAAAAGGGCCCATTATAAGCGGTCGACAAGCTGGCGCATTGGTCAACACTTTTTGTGATTTCGTTCAAGCCAATCGCTTAACAATCAACGCGCGATCACAATGTCCGCTCGCAAGCCACCCAAACGCTCGCTTTCACCCAATCGCAACACACCTCCATGGGCACGTGCGATATCGGTAGCAATCGCTAGCCCTAAACCAACACTGCCACCCTTGTCCTGATTGCGCGACGGATCAAGCCGCGTGAACGGACGCTGTGCCTCAGCGCGGCGATTTTCAGGAATACCGGGGCCATCGTCTTCCACACGCAGGCGCAAGAACTTGTCTGTCAACACCATCGAAACTTCGGCCCTCGAGCCATAGCGCACAGCATTTCCAATTAAATTGTCCAGCGCACGGCGCATCCCACCAAGGCGCAACATCACAGTGCCTTCGCCCTCACTGTGCACCAAAGACACGTCGCGTCCCGCGCGTGCGCAGTCTGCAACAACCTGTTCAATCCATGTTTGGACGACAACCGCTTCAGGTTCCATCGCCTGCCCACCTTTTGAAAACTCAAGGAATGCGTCTATCATGCCCTGCATTTCATCGACGTCTTGCTCCAGCGGCTCACGCTCGTCGTCATCAAGCATAGCAAGCGCCAAACGCATACGCGTTAGTGGCGTGCGTAAATCATGACTGACCCCCGACAACATCAACGTTCGCGTTTCAATTTGGCGTTCAATTCGGTTGCGCATATCAACAAAAGCAGTGCCCGCAGACCGCACCTCTGTTGCGCCAGCAGGCGAAAACGGCATGTTTCGGCCACGCCCAAAAGCCTCAGCCGCGGTTGCCAAACGTTTGATTGGACGCAACTGATTGCGCAAATAAATAAGGGCAATCAGGGTAAAGAGAAATCCATAGAACATCATATTGACGAACAACTGATGGGGTTTGGCCGCCGAAATACGACTGCGATCGAAAATAACTTCTTTGGCTTGTCCGTCTACATCCGCAACCAAACGCACAATATCATCGTTATAAAGGTCGATAACTTTGATCTGGGGCAAAATCTTGTTTAGGTTTCGCGTGATAATCACACCCGAGAAGTCATACCAAAGGCGTGTGTTGGGTTCCGCCAGTACGTCTCGTGAAACGTCAGCGACACGTATATCAAGAACATCTAAAGTTGTTTCTGGCACTCCTGACAACACCAGCTCAACCTCGCGCGCGACAGTTGTGGACATCTGCATCGTGACGCCTTCAAAGTGGCGCTGCATGAAAACGACCGTAACGACCAGCTGCAAGACAACAACAGGCAGCAAAAGGATCATTGCGGCGCGTCCATATAAACTGCGCGGCATATAGTGTTTGAGCCATTTAAAGATCATAACTAAACCATACGCATCTCAAGCCCCAAGCGAAAGACCCATCCCATGACGCCACCAGATGATTTCGATCCCCAAGTAGGCATTGCTGAAGCCCTTGAAGCCGGGGTGCGCCGTATCGTGGCTCCAAACCCCTCCCCGATGACCTATCGTGGAACAAACACCTATCTGATCGGCACAACTGATCTGGCAGTAATTGATCCTGGGCCCGATGACGGCACGCATCTTCAGGCCATTCTGGATGCGGTCGGGCCCAAGCAAAAAATTACACATATTATAGTGACCCACACACACCTTGATCACTCTCCACTTGCGCGCGCGCTGGCCGAATCTACAGGTGCGCCTGTCAGCGCATTCGGGGATGCCACCGCCGGACGCAGCGAGGCGATGATCAAACTTGCTGAAACAGGTATGGTTGGCGGCGGTGAAGGGATCGACCACAATTTCAAACCAGATCACATTGTTGAAGACGGCGACTACATTAACGGTAGTGATTGGCGGCTTGAGGTAATCCATACACCAGGTCACATCGGGAACCACATCTGTCTGGCATGGAACGACCTGTGTTTTACAGCCGATCACGTGATGGGTTGGGCCAGCTCACTGGTGTCGCCACCCGATGGAGATCTGACCGACTTCATGGAATCTTGCGCAAAATTGGAAGATCACGATTGGCGTGTGTTTTATCCGGGCCACGGTGGCCCTGTTGAAGACCCCACTGAGCGACTTGATTGGTTGATAGAGCATCGCCTCAACCGCGAGGCATCCATTCTAGAGCTGTTAGAAGACGCACCCGCCACCGCGCAAGAGTTAGCCAAGGCCATTTACACCGAAACACCCCCCGCCTTGCTAGGTGCAGCTACTCGCAACGTCCTCGCGCATCTTATTGATTTGGTGGGACAATCAGAAATTTCTGCCCTTGGAAAATTATCCGAAGACACCCAATTCATTCGATTATAGCTTAGAAGCCAAATTATTTTCGAAAAATGCGAAAAAGCCTCTGGACGAGGCAAAACACCCTCGCTATATCACCCATACCAATCCCGCGTAGCTCAGTGGTAGAGCAGTTGACTGTTAATTAATTGGTCGTAGGTTCGACCCCTACCGTCGGAGCCATGTACTTGAAAACAAACAGTTTTTCACTAAAATTTCGTAAAAA
>DLQI01000052.1 GCA_002478745.1 Rhodobacteraceae bacterium UBA7436
AAAAACCCAAAATAGACACAAGACAAAAGTAAGGCGTAATCAAGTATCTGTAAATAAACATAATATAACAATTACTTGGATCCTTCGTTGGGGAAGGGTGTCCCACCTGCGGCAATAGTCGGGGATGCGGACTGGCACAACAGTGAAAACGCCGTTAGAACGCCGCCTTGTCAGCTTTTTGCGACATCAATGACGCCGATCGGAAACTTTGCTATGTATATTTGCACTTTACTCACCTCTCCACAGAATCCGAACCTTGAACCTGCTTTGGTGGAATCACTTCGCAATGCATGGGGTGGTGGCGATGCTATTTGGTTGGCACCGGACGAAGCGGCAGAGTTTGCATTGGCTGACATTCCAGCCAATCGCTGGGACGTTTGGGCGGATCTGCAAAAGATGTCTGTCGATTTGATCGTTCAGCCTGTTGTGGGGCGTCGCAAGAAGATGTTGCTGGCCGATATGGACAGCACGATGATCGAGCAAGAGTGCATTGATGAACTGGCCGATGAGGCCGGTGTGGGCGAGCGTGTGAAAGATATCACTGCGCGCGCCATGAACGGTGAATTGGGTTTTGATGGTGCGTTGCGCGAACGCGTGGGATTGCTCAAAGATCTAAGTGCCGATGTGATCCAGACGGTACTAGACACCCGCATTACCCTGATGCCCGGTGGTGCGACATTGCTGGCCACGATGAAGGCTGATGGCGGTCACGCCGCTTTAGTATCTGGTGGATTTACTGCTTTCACACAATCGGTGGCGGCCAAGCTTGGTTTTGATGAGAACCGCGCCAACACCTTGATCGTTGAAGACGGTGTTTTGACAGGTGAGGTGGGTATGCCGATCCTTGGTAAGCAGGCCAAGGTGGACGCGCTTGAACAAATCACTGCGCGTTTGGGTATTGGTGAGGATGAGGTGATGGCGGTGGGTGATGGTGCCAACGACCTTGGCATGTTGCACCGTGCTGGTACTGGTGTTGCGCTGCACGCCAAGCCAAGTGTCGCTGCCGAGTGTGATGTGCGCATCAATTACGGCGATCTCACTGCGTTATTGTACATTCAGGGGTATTCGCGCGACGAATTCGCCGCGCTGAATTGATTTTTGAATGGGGCTTTGCCCCAAACCCCAGAGTTTATCCGGTAAGATGAAGCTGTGCGCTAGATTAACTGAGGTGCGGCGCGTTGCATGCCAGTGCGCGTGCCGACCCAGTTGCGGATGGGCGCGTTGAGGTACTTCATCGTTTCGGGGTGTTCTGCATCAAGCACACCAAGCTTCACGAGGATTGCAGCGATAGCGCATTCTGCCGCGCGGGTTGTTCCGTCGGTGATCTTGAGCGCAACGCCCATTTTCAATTCCGGAATGATGGCGATAAAGAATGCCTCAGCTCCTGTTTTGACAGCGACCTTGCCCCCCATTGCGCGCATCAGGTTGGTACAAGCCCGTCCTTCACCCGCGACCAATTCTGGGTGCAGCATCATCGCCGATCGCAAGCGTTCTTCGGCGCTGTCTGCTGGTGCGGCTGCAAATGTTGCCATTGCGCGTGCCATGCCGTGAACAGTGGTTGCGTAGTTCGGCGCGCCACAGCCATCGATACCGTAGCCGGGGCTGTTGAGCTGTGTGGTTTCTTCGAATGCCTCTAGGCAAGCGACTTGAACTGGGTGGGTCGGGTCGATGTATTCTGGCCCCGCTTTTAGATGTTTGGTGAGCGTCAGGAATCCAGTGTGTTTGCCAGAGCAGTTGTTGTGCATTTGGCAGGGCGTTTCATGCGCGCGGATCAGCCCCTCGCGTGTATCTTTGTCGCTGGGTGCTTGTGGACCGCAGCGGAAGTCATCATCGCTGAACCCCAGCTGTTCCAGCCATTTGGAAACGGGGTTTGTGTGGATGGCAGCCCCTTGGTGAGAGGCGCAAGATAGGGCGAGCTGTTGGGTGGTTAACCGATGTGCGTCGGCAGCACCTGAACGGATCAATGGCAGTGCTTGGATCATCTTTGAGGAGGACCGTGGGAGCACAACTGCGTCCGGATCACCCCACGCGTGAACGATTTGCCCAGTGTCATCGCAGACCACGGCATGCCCAGAATGGACGCTTTCAAGGAATGGACCGCGCCAAATTTCGGTCATTGGTGCTGAATTTGTCATAATTTCCCTCACAACTGCGCGAAAACCTGCCAATCAGGCTTTCGCAACTCGCTAGTTTCGCGCTAATGTGCTTCTTGTCGAGAAGAATACGGACGCTGACAAGAGTGTGGTCGCAAAAAGAACCACGGGCAGCGATCTGAAAATTGAGGTTTAGGACAGTCTGGAGGCTGGACAGATGGGAATTAAAACAACTTTTGCTGCACTACTTTGCGTAGGTTCGCTGGTCGCATCAGGTGCCATGGCGCAAAGCCAAAGCACAAATCGTGTCGCACAAAAGACCAAGTGGAGCGTTTTCGTTGAAGACAACCCAACAGAGTGCTGGAGCGTATCTGCACCTGAAGAGACCGTAAATTCACGTGATGGGCGGGTCGTCGCCGCCACGCGGAGCCAGATTTTGCTGATGGTGTTTTATCGCCCAAGCGAAGGTGCCAAAGGACAAATCGCGTTTACTGGCGGATATCCATTCGCAAGTGGTAGCACAGTCAACGTGAATATCAGTGGCAATGAATTTGAAATGTTCACTGAAGGTGAGTGGGCCTGGCCTGCAAGCGCATCAGATGACGCCAAAATGGTGACAGCGATGAAGCGCGGTGCAAACGCCATCGTTACCGGTGTTTCTGGTCGTGGCACAGTGACCAAAGATACGTTTTCGCTGCTTGGTTTTACAGCCGCAGTTGAGGATGCAGCAAAACGCTGCGGCGGTTAATGCGCAGCTTTTGACAGTTAAACGCGGCTCCTCCCGGGTGTCGCGTTTTTTCATGCGCTGTCGAAACCTTTTGATACTGGCCGACATTCCTATATAGAGCGGCATCTAACTCATATTGGATGAACACCATGTCTGCTCCCAGCGCGCCGATTACCCAAGACCTGATTACGATCCCTCGCAAGATGCCGGATGGCCCTATCAATTTGGTAGGACTTTCACGCGATGCGATGCGCGAGCTGTTGATCGAACACGGGACAAAGGAAAAGCAGGCCAAGATGCGTGTTGGTCAGATTTGGCAGTGGATCTATCAGTGGGGCGTACGCGACTTTGCTGAGATGACAAACCTGTCCAAAGATTTCCGCGCCGAGTTGGCAGAGAAGTTTGTTATTGCTGTCCCTGAAGTTGTGAACAAGCAAGTCAGCACGGATGGAACACGTAAGTATCTTGTCCGTATCGCAGGTGGTCATGAAGTGGAGGTGGTTTACATCCCCGAAGCTGATCGCGGCACGCTGTGTATCTCGAGCCAAGTTGGTTGTACGCTGACCTGCTCATTCTGTCACACGGGTACACAGAAGTTGGTGCGTAACCTGACGGCAGGCGAAATCATTGGCCAAGTTATGTTGGCGCGTGATGATTTGGACGAGTGGCCAGAGCATGGCACCCGTACTTATGAGGCGCGCAAATTGTCCAACATCGTTCTGATGGGTATGGGTGAGCCACTGTATAATTTTGAGAACGTGCGTGACGCGATGAAGATCGCGATGGACCCTGAAGGGATCCAGTTGTCGCGCCGGCGTATTACATTGTCGACCTCGGGCGTTGTTCCAGAGATTGCGCGTACCGCAGAAGAAATTGGTTGCTTGTTGGCCGTATCCTTCCACGCGACGACAGACGAAGTGCGCGATAATTTGGTGCCGATCAACAAACGTTGGAACATTGAAACATTGTTGGAAGCATTGCGTGCCTATCCGAAGGTTTCCAATTCCGAGCGTATTACATTCGAATACGTGATGCTGGACGGTGTGAATGACAGCATCGAAGATGCGCACCGTTTGGTGAAATTGATTGAGGGCATTCCGGCGAAGATCAATTTGATCCCGTTCAACGAATGGCCCGGCGCACCTTACAAACGTTCTTCAAATAACCGCATTCACCGTTTTGCAGATATTATCCACAATGCTGGGTATGCCAGCCCAATTCGCACACCGCGCGGAGAGGATATTTTCGCAGCCTGTGGTCAACTTAAGTCTGAGACACAACGCGAACGTAAGTCGCGCAAGCAGATAGCGGAAGAGGCCGGTTTAGAATCGTAACAACTGTTTCTAAAATCGAAACAATGTGGCGCACTTGCCTCATTGTTCGAGTTGCGCCCCTTAATGACCTCAATTCTGTACGATTGGTGCCGCTTGTGGAAACAATATTGATCCCTGTAGAGACAACAGGAGGCTTCAATGTCCATTCTTTCAAACCAAGACCAATTCGCTACAGCGAAGATTATCGAACTTGTTATCGGTGAACGTACAAAAGCACTGTCAAAACGCGAGTGGAAGCACCGCCTGGCAGGTTACGGCTATGGCATCCGCGAAACAAACGCAGGCGATGTGCTTGAAACACTACCGCACCACGTTGAAGTTTGCACTTTGCCGGCCGAAATTGCTGCCTAAGCGAAGAATTGAGTGTGGGATAAGTTTAGCGGCCGGGGACTTCCTCGCGACGTGAGCTGGTTTCCCAATTCTCGATCAAATCCATTGCTTCTGCAGCTGTGTCGACAAAGCGGAACAGATCCAAATCCTCATCAGAGATCGTGCCTGCATCCGCGAGCACATCCCAGTTGATGATACCTTCCCAGAAGGCTTTGCCGAACAGTAAAAATGGTACGCGTTGCATACGACCCGTTTGAATAAGGGTCAGTGCCTCAAACATTTCGTCGAGCGTGCCAAAGCCGCCGGGGAATACGCAGATTGCGCGTGCGCGCATCAAGAAGTGCATCTTGCGGATCGCAAAGTAGTGGAAGTTAAAGCAAAGTTCAGGCGTGACGTATTCGTTTGGTGCCTGCTCGAACGGCAGAACGATGTTCAGCCCGATTGATGCGCCGTTCGCATCGATTGCACCGCGGTTACCCGCCTCCATCACACCTGGCCCACCACCGGTAACGATGACGTTTTCTTTTCCATCACTTTCCTTAGACTTCAGCGTCATCAGACGTGAAAACTCGCGCGCTTCGTCATAAAAAGACGACAGGTCAGCCAGCGTTTTGGTCCGCGCCGTTTCCTTTTTCGCTGGCTCTGGAATGCGTGCACCACCAAACAAAACGATTGTGCTGTTGATGCCTGCTTCATCCAGCATCAATTCTGGCTTGAGCAATTCAAGTTGTAGGCGCACTGGGCGCAATTCATCACGGCACATGAATTCGTCATCTGCAAAGGCCAGTTTGTAGGCGGGTGCCCGTGTTTGTGGCGTATCTGGCGCGTCTTGCGCGGCAGCGCGGTCAGTGTGTGCATCGCGAAATGGCTTGGCTTGGTCTTTGCTCATAATTTTTATCCTTAAAATTCCTGTTTGCGATAGAGGTACCGTGCAAGAACTCAGTTGCCCAGATATGATTGCACTGTTCACAGTATTGTTGTCTAAGCGCGGCAACTTATTTTCAGAGGAACTGACATGTCAAATGCACAGCTTGAAGCCGCGATCGAATCCGCATGGGATGCACGCGATACCATTTCACCTGCCACAACTGGCGAACAGCGTGACGCAATTGAAGATACGCTTGCTGCCCTAGACAGCGGCAAACTGCGCGTTGCAGAGCGTCAGGACAATGGCGATTGGCACGTAAATCAGTGGGCAAAG
>DLQI01000010.1 GCA_002478745.1 Rhodobacteraceae bacterium UBA7436
CAGACAGTGCGTCACAGCGGCCAGCGGATTGCCGGTTGCCTCGATGACAATGTCGACTGCCGGATGGGTAATCATCGCCTGCCAGTCATCGCCTACATAGGTTTTGCCCGAGATAGCAGCGTCATTAAGGCTTACCGCGCTGTGGGCTTCATCGGACCAGCCAGCCAGCTTCATATTGGATTTTGCGTTTGCCGGGATGAGGTCAACCACACCCACGATGTGAATGGCGGGGATGCGCAAGGCTTGCGCCAAAAACATTGTGCCGAATTTTCCAGCCCCGATCATCCCAATCCGAATAGGGTTACCGAGGGCTGCGCGTTCCTGCAATTTCTTGAAAAGATTCATGGGGTCACCTTATTTTCTGGTTTTGCCGGATTGCGTGAGGAAATCGAAATCACAGCCATCAGGAGCCTGAAGGACTGCTCGTTCATAAAGCGCTCGATAGCCGCGCTTGTGCCCTTCGAGTGGAGCGAATTCACCAAGTCGGTTGGCGATTTGCTGATCTGGTACCAATAGGTTAATGGATTTGTCTTTCACCGACAGGCGAATGCGATCGCCGTTTCGAACAGCCGCCAATGGCCCGCCGGCTCCTGCCTCGGGAGAAATATGCAGAACGATTGTGCCAAAGGCGGTACCCGACATACGCGCATCCGAAATGCGCACCATGTCTTTTACACCAGCCCGCGCCAGTTTTTTTGGGATCGGCAAATAACCTGCCTCGGGCATGCCTGCGGCGATCGGGCCCGCGCCTTTCAGCACCATGATGTCACCCGCTTTGATATCTAGGTCAGGGTCATCAACGCGCTTGGCAAGGTCTTGCAGACCCTCGAAAACGATGGCGCGACCTTCGGTTTCAAAAAGAGCGGGTGTTGCTGCAGCGCGTTTGAAAATGGCACCATCGGGGGCGATATTGCCTTTGAGCGAGATTAACCCGCCTTGATCCGAGACAGGCTTCTCAAATTCTCGGATCACTCGGCGATCGACCCAATCCATTTCTGGTTCCAGTCGATCCCCCAGAACCTGACCGGTCACATCGACCGTATCAAGATGCAGCAGATGGCGAATTTCACGCAAGATTGCGCCCACTCCCCCGGCTGCAAAGAAGTCTTCCATATAACCGTCGCCTACTGGTTTCAGGTCCACCAGCACAGGCGTCTCATCTGAAATCTGGTTCAAACGCGCGTTTGGAATGCGAATACCCAAGCGCCCGGCCACCGCGGTCAAATGCACGATCGCATTCGTCGAGCCACTGACGGCCATCAAAACCCGAAAAGCGTTTTCGACCGATTTCTCCGTAATGATCTCGCTGGGCAGGCGCGGATTAGTTATCAGATCGACTGCTGTTTTACCGCTGAACTCAGCCGCGACCAGCCGATCCGAATGCACTGCTGGGATTGCCGCACTTCCAGGCAACGACATACCTAGCGTCTCTGCAATGCATGCCATTGTGCTGGCCGTACCCATGACCGCACAAGTGCCGGCAGTTGTCGCCAAACGCCCTTCAACAACGTCGATTTCTTCGCGCTCGACCTCGCCCGCGCGGTATTTGCCCCAAAACTGGCGGCAATCTGTGCAGGCACCCAGCCGCTCACCCCTGTGGCGACCTGTCATCATCGGGCCTGTAACCAGTTGCACAGTTGGGATGTTGGCCGATGCGGCACCCATCAATTGAGCGGGCACCGTTTTGTCACAGCCACCGATGAGCACAACAGCATCCATCGGCTGCGCGCGCACCATTTCCTCGGTGTCCATGGACATCAGGTTACGATAGACCATGCTGGTGGGGTTCAGGAAAACCTCACCAAGGGATGTTGTGGGAAAGGGTCTTGGCAATGCGCCCGCCGCCAGAACACCCCGCGAAACTGCTTCGACAAGCTCGGGCATTGTGCGATGGCAGTTGTTGAAACCTGATCCCGTTTCGGCGATGCCGACAATCGGCTTGCGCAGCATTTCCTTTGACAAGCCCATGGACCGCGCAAAGGATGAGCGCAGGTATTCGGCAAAATCCTTATCGCCGTAATTGGTCAATCCGCCGCGAATGCCGTGTTCTTCACTCATGCTTTGTGCTCCTTGAATGTGGTCGCGCGAAAATCCGTACCGAGCAAACGCTCAAACACTAGGATCATTCCACCTTTGTCCTTGTCGCCATGGCCTTCCAACAGGGCCTGCTGATAGGTTGCCGTTGCTGCGGCCAAAACTGGTGTGGGGAAGTTGTGGCGTGCAGAAATCTCTGAGCCGCTGATCAGGTCTTTGTAGGCAGCCTGCATGGGGTAACCCTTGCTGAAATCGCCTTGCAGGATATTTGGAACGAAAAATTCCGAGGCATAGCTCCGGCCGGTTCCGGAATTCACCACCTCTGCAACCTGCTCGGGATCAATCCCCAATTTAACCGACAGAGGCAGAATCTCTGCGAGGGCCGCCGCGTTGATATCAAACAACAGCTGATTGACCAGCTTGGTCAGCTGCCCTGCGCCCGCATCGCCCATGTGCAGAATCTTGGATGCCATAGTGGAGAGCGCTCCCTGAACTTCTGCCAGATCGCTTGCGTCACCACCAACCATCATAGTCAGCGAACCGTCCTCGGCTCGCTTTTGCATGCCGGAAACCGGCGCGTCGAGAAATCGTAGGCCAGCAGTCTGTAGGCGGTCCCTGATTTCCAACGTCGCGCCATATTCAATGGTGCTGGTGTCAACAACGACCGCGTTTGGTTTCAAGTGTTGCGCCAATCCTGTATTTGAATCGAACAGCGCACTATCGACGATCTTTGCAGCAGGAAGGCATGTAATCAGGACATCAACGTCAGAAAATTGGTCGAGCTTGTCTGCTCTTTTAGCACCGTATCGCTCAACTTTGGCAATGGCGCTTGCATTTTGGTCATAGACCAATACATCATGATCGTGAGCTAGGTTGATCGCCATTGGCGCTCCCATTTGTCCTAATCCAACAAAACCAAACCTCATCGATTACTCCTCTCTATTTATGACGTGTTTGTACGCTATCATCACTTTCGGTTTTACAAGGCATACCGAATGGCGACCCCCCCATTCGACTCTTGTGGGTTCACATTGAGAAGTTTTCATAATTGGGAGTGGTCTCGAATTGACCGTGAGTTGTCTGGTAAGATCAAAAAAGATATAAATAAAAAATCTGTTCGTTGGCGTTTTAAAATGAATCCACTTAAGACGCACAGGACGGGTTTGCATCCCCGTCCAATGACGAAACACTCCCCATTTGCCACATGAAACCTGGCCCGGGGTTCCTGGATCATCTTGCTTAGGTCTGTGGACTGGGGATCAAGAGCCAAGGTCCACGGATAGTAGAGCACCCATCCACGTTTCCGCCTTCAGTGTTACCTGTGCACAGGTGGCGTTGGATAGTTTTGCTCGGGCCGCGGTCCTTGGACCAACGGCAGAGGGTTACTG
>DLQI01000044.1:0-13333 GCA_002478745.1 Rhodobacteraceae bacterium UBA7436
GACTGATTGTTGACAGTTTGGCGGACTCTACACAAATTTGGAGGAGTTTTAGGGGCGCAGGTCAGGTGCATCAAACGGTCGAGTATCGAGATAGGGTTTTCGCTCATGATTCCACTATTGCCCGTTTCCGTTTCGGAAACAATCTAGGGATGTGTGATCATTCAAAAAAACCTGCAAGTGTAGCGCGAAGCCCTTTTTTAGGCTGAGTTTCGATTGGCGATGTTTGGACCACAACATCTTGAGCAATGGTAGCGTCATGTGATGTCTTAATCATGTTTTGAAGCATGGACGCACCACGTGCGCCTTGTGCGTCACTTTCAACAGGTGAAAACAACGCGAGGCTTAGGTCATGGCCGTCGATTTTGGTCGCTGAACGTAGATGCGTTTTGGGCAGACCTAGCGGCGGATTTTCTGTTGTTGCACGCACAACCTCTGGCCCATCTACGGTCATTGTCTCGACCTTGGTTGTGTTACTGGCGTTCATGATGTCATCCAAGGTAACGCCGTTGGCTTTGCTCTTGGCGACACTAGCAGTCAACAGCCCAATTGGCGCATCGAGCGCACCATTCTTTGCGTCTAATGAATCACATCGCGCCATAGCAGCGAATTTTTGCGTTAGGCTGGATGGTTCGATGCAATACCCAGAAGGTGGCACAAGAGTGACAGCACCTGTCGCCATCTGCGCTTTGAACAATGGCACCACAGGGGTCGCTTCTGGTGTTACGTCTTTTGCCTTTTCTAGTAGGCTAAATGACGTCCCTTCAGCGCATGCTGACAACGTTAGAAACGTTGCCAGCCCCTGAACGGTCTTTTTACAGATCCCAGTATTCATGACGCTCATCCTTTGCGCCAGGATGAGTGACAGCGCCTTTGTATGCGCCACCCACCAACTGTGCGTATTTCCAAAGTGCACCCGCGCCGTAGATTGTGTCGCGCGGGCCTTTCCAGTTTGCTTTGCGTTCGGCAAGCTCTTCGTCAGTCAGCGCAACGTCGAGTGTGCCTTCGATAGCGTTGAGCGTAATAACATCGCCGTCTTTCAGCAATGCAATTGGACCACCGTGTGCTGCTTCTGGGCCAACGTGGCCAACGCAGAAACCGCGTGTCGCGCCGCTGAAACGACCATCTGTGATAAGGGCAACTTTTTTACCCATGCCTTGGCCAGAAAGAGCGGCAGTTGTTGCCAACATTTCGCGCATTCCTGGACCGCCTGCTGGGCCTTCGTTGCGAATAACGAATACGTCACCTTCTTCGTAGGTGCGGTTTTGTACGGCTTCAAACGCGTCTTGTTCGCATTCGAAAACACGTGCTGGGCCGGTGAATAGCTGGTGCTGTGCTTCCATTCCCGCCACTTTAACGATCGCGCCTTCGGGGGCTAGGTTGCCTTTAAGGCCAACAACGCCGCCAGTTTTGGTTAGCGGTGTTTCGACTGAGTAGATGACTTTTCCATCGGCTTGGCGTGTGATTTTGTCCAGCTCTTCACCCATGGAATTGCCAGTGACTGTCATGCAATCTTCGTGGATAAGACCTGCTTTGCGCAATTCATTCATTACAACAGGAACGCCGCCAGCTTCGTACATATCTTTTGCTACGTACTGTCCGCCTGGCTTCAGATCGACGAAGTAAGGTGTGTCGCGGAAGATTTCGCAAACATCATCAAGGAAGAAGTCGATGCCAGCTTCGTGCGCCATTGCTGGCAAGTGCAAACCAGCGTTGGTTGATCCGCCAGTACAGGCAACAATACGCGCCGCGTTTTCGAGTGCTTTGCGTGTGACGATGTCACGGGCGCGGATGTTCTTTTCGATCAAGTTCATGACCGCAGCACCAGATGCTTGGGCATATTCATCGCGTGAAGTGTACGGTGCAGGCGCGCCAGATGAATTTGGTAGGGCAAGACCGATCGCCTCGGACACGCAGGCCATTGTGTTGGCTGTGAACTGTCCGCCACATGCGCCTGCAGATGGGCATGCAACGCGCTCTAGAACTTCAAGCGCTGCTTCTGACATTGTGCCATTTTGGAAGTTGCCAACGGCTTCGAACATGTCTTGAACAGTCAGGTCACGGTCAGCGAATTCTGCAGGTACGTCAGCGCCTTTAGGCGCTTTGCCAGGAAGGATAGAGCCACCGTACAAGAAGACGGATGGAACGTTCAAACGCAGCATCGCCATCATCATGCCTGGTAGGGACTTATCACAACCGGCAAGGCCAACCAAAGCATCGTAGCAGTGGCCGCGCATTGTAAGTTCAACGGTATCAGCAATCGCCTCACGTGATGCCAAAGAAGAGCGCATGCCTTCGTGGCCCATCGCGATACCGTCTGTCACGGTGATTGTGGTGAATTCGCGTGGCGTGCCTTGGGCTCCCGAAACGCCAACTTTAACAGACTGTGCCTGACGGTTTAGGGAGATGTTGCAAGGTGCCGCTTCGTTCCAACATGTTGCCACGCCTACCAAAGGCTGGTGAATTTCTTCTTCAGTCATGTTCATCGCGTAATAGTAAGAACGGTGTGGTGCGCGCGCCGGACCTTCGGTGACGTGACGGCTTGGCAGTTTGGATTTGTCGAATTTACCTGCAGACATAGGTTCTCTCCCCTAAAAAGATGTTTGCACTGGCATACCCAAGGGGCCGCTTCGCTGCAAGCGTCACATCAGCGGTTGACCCTCCTTGTGCGTCTCGATTAAATTTTAAGACTAACGCTAAGGATGATTGGCCATGTGGACGTTCGATTACACTGCACACAGGGCTTTTGTTGCACCAGCGGCGGAAAAATCCCAAATTTGGCGACTGATTGTTGGCATGATTTTGATTGTCGGGGTCTTTATTGGTCTTGGGTCCTTAATCTACACGTTTATATTTCAAGCGCTGACTTCTTTGAGCGTGGGCATCGATGTTGCGAACGTCCTGTCCCTTTTGTTCAGCTTTGGAGCTGCCAGCGTTGGTGTTTTTGCTACGACCTATTTTGTGCATAGTTGTCGGCCTGACGTTATTTTTGGGCCTATTCGTGCGACATTGGCCCATTTCTATCTGGTTGCTTTAGGCATCATTGTTTTGCTTGTGGCTTTGGCGGTTTTGCCACCATGGGGATTTGATGAGCCGTTGATTGCCAATCGGGTATTTTGGCCGTGGCTGCTGGTGCTGCCGATTGCGCTGATTAGTGTCCTAATCCAAACAAGCGCGGAAGAAATTTTGTTCCGTGGATACCTTCAGCAACAACTAGGGGCCCGCTTTTCGTCACCTTGGATTTGGATGGTGTTGCCATCCGTTTTGTTCGGTTTTGCCCACTACGACCCCCAAGGCGCTGGTGAAAACGCGTGGATTGTCGTGGCGTGGGCCACCTTTTTTGGGATTGCGATGGCTGATCTTACGGCGCGCGCTGGTAATTTGGGTCCTGCTTTGGCCGTTCATTTTGTGAATAACATTACCGCATTATTGATAGTCGCGATGCCTGATGAATTTGGTGCGGCGGCGCTTTTTGTTCTACCGTTTGATATGTCGGATGTTGAAATGATCCGCGCATGGTTGCCCGTTGATTTTGCCACAACCTTCGTAATGTGGTTGGTTGCGAGACTTATAATACAGCGTTGATTGCATTTATCGCGCTGTCAGATTATCTGAAGAATAACAGACCCCAAAGGGACCAAAGGTATGAACTGGATTTCCAACTACGTCCGGCCGCGGATTAACTCAATTTTCTCACGTCGCGAAACGCCTGATAACCTTTGGACCAAGTGCAAAGAATGCGGCACGATGCTGTTTCACCGTGAAGTTTTGGATAACCTGAACGTCTGCACCAGCTGTGGTCACCACATGGCTATAACGCCGCGTGATCGTTTTATTTCTTTGTTTGATGGTGGCATTTTTGCTGAAATAGATGTGCCGACCCCAATTGATGACCCTCTGACATTCCGCGATCAGAAAAAATACCCTGATCGTATGAAGGCGGCACAAAAAGGCACTGGCGAAAAAGACGCGATGCTGGTTGGTACCGGTGATATTGGTCGCACGCCGATTGTGGCAGCCGCGCAAGATTTCTCGTTCATGGGTGGTTCTATGGGCATGTATGTGGGCAACGCGATCATTGCTGCCGCTGAAGCTGCTGTTAAAGCTAAATGCCCATTGATTTTGTTTTCAGCCGCTGGTGGCGCGCGCATGCAGGAAGGTATCTTGTCCTTGATGCAAATGCCGCGCTCAACTGTTGCGATCCAGATGCTGAAAGAAGCAGGGCTTCCGTATATTGTTGTCCTGACGCACCCAACAACAGGCGGCGTTACTGCCAGTTATGCAATGCTGGGAGATGTGCATATCGCTGAGCCAAACGCGTTGATCTGCTTTGCTGGTCCACGTGTGATCGAACAAACCATCCGTGAAAAATTGCCAGAGGGGTTCCAACGTGCGGAATATCTATTGGATCATGGTATGCTGGATCGTGTGACGCCGCGTACTGAAATGCGTGGAGAGTTGATAACGATTGTTCGGATGCTGATGGGCATGAGCCCAGAGATCAAAGGTGATTTGCCAGCACCAGAGCCAGAAACAGCTGACGCTGAAAAATGAGCGGAACAACATCTGACGCAATTCTTGCGCGTATGATGGCCTTGCACCCAAAGATTATTGATCTGACTTTGGACCGTGTTTGGCGTTTGCTTGAGGCCTTGGGAAATCCCCAAGACGATCTACCACCTGTGATTCATATTGCCGGAACCAATGGCAAAGGATCGACCCAAGCGATGATCCGTGCAGGTTTAGAGGGCGCGGGGCAACGCGTTCACGCCTACACGTCTCCGCACCTTGCGCGGTTTCACGAACGTATCCGTGTTGCAGGTTCATTGATCACCGAAGATGCGCTGACCGACATTCTGGACGAGTGTTACGCAGCCAATAACGGTGAGACGATCACGTATTTTGAGATTACGACCTGTGCTGCAATCTTGGCGTTTGCCCGTACTCCTGCAGATTACACTTTGCTTGAGGTTGGCTTGGGTGGTCGCGTTGATGCGACCAATGTCTTTGCCAAACCTGCACTTACAATCATTACACCAGTGTCGTTTGATCACCCGCAGTTTTTGGGAAATACAGTTGCTGAGATCGCAGGTGAAAAGGCCGGTATTTTGAAGCGCGGTGTGCCTGCAATCATTACACGTCAACCCGACGATGCGATGGAAGTCATTGAGGCGCGTGCTGAACGTTTGGGTGCGCCAATGCTTGTTCAAGGCCAACATTGGGATGCATGGGAAGAACGTGGTCGTTTGATTTATCAGGATGAAACGGGACTATTGGATTTGCCGCCGCCTGCATTGATGGGTGCGCATCAATTCCAGAATGCGGGGACGGCAATCACTGCCTTGCGCCATTTTGGTTTTGGTGAAGACGCCTGTGAAGCGGTTCCAACAAATGTGACGTGGGCTGCGCGCATGCAAAAGTTGTCTCATGGTCCATTGATTGATGCAGCACCTGATGCAGAATTCTGGTTGGATGGTGGTCACAATGCTGCATGTGCTGGAACCTTGGCGGAAACGTTGACGCGATTGCCAACGCGGCCAACTCATCTGATTTGTGGGATGCTGAACACCAAAGACATCAGTGGTTATTTGGAGCCATTGGTGCTGCACGCTGCAAGTCTAACCGCGGTCTCCATTCCCGATGAGGTAAATACGTTGCCTGCGGAGGTAACTGCAAAGGCAGCGCGAGATGTTGGCATGGATGTGGATGAAGCGGATAGCGTAATGTCAGCAGTTGAGGCGATTTTGGCCAGGCAGTCTGATGCGCGAATTTTGATCTGTGGGTCACTTTACCTCGCTGGAGCTATTCTGCGCGAGAACGGTTAGTTCTTTTCCCGATTTAGACCGAATCATCAGGATGTTGACCCGCGCGGGCCGATTCGCGTATATGTAGATAAATCTACAATAAAACGGGTGGCCTGAAGCTGCCTGCATGGTTCCTGGGGGAAGCAGTATGAAACGGCGCGAAGAAAATGCGTCCTTGTTTGACGGATCTTTTGGTTCGACCCAACAAGGCTATTCGTCAAATATGAAGTTGATGATGATCGTAGCCGCATTCTTGATCGTTACGATTGGGCTTATACTGATACAGCCGGATCCCACACCAAACCGATTGGCTGGCGACGAGGGCGAACTCACTGAGATGACTAAGTCTGCTGCTTTGATTGATGCGCCATCGACCACATATTCAAATTCTGAAGCGGCTGTCACACGCTCTGAGACATCGTTGTTGTCTGTTGGGGGCGCTGTGCGTTCCGAAGACGTTAGCAAGTTGTTGCGCCAACCTATTCGCCTGAATGGCTCAAGTCGAGATATTCGTGTGTTATCAAGCGATGTCTTGGCTAAGTTTGGCTATAGCGTTGGTGTAGATGATCGCTTGCATGGACTTCTTGTCCAGGCATTGGCTGAAAGTCAGTCTGACGCCTATATCGATGCATTGCTGAATTCTGCTGTGACACGTGGGGACTTTAGAGCGCCCGTCGCACTGACGATGTGATCGGGCCGTTTCAATACGGATGCTTTGCTTCAAGAGCTGGTTGTTCAGTACAACAACTAAACCAGCTGTCAGGCTGTTTGCCCCATCCATCACTTTGCATTTCGCGCAACCGCGATGCGGTGCGTTCAAACTCGAACGTTCCTTCGCCTTCTAGATATAACATTTCTGGGGATGCGGCGGCTGAACAGATCAGGCGAACGCGTGCTTCATAGAGAGCATCGATGAGTGTGACAAAGCGTTTCGCCTCGTTGAAGTTATCGCGCGAGAGACATGGTATATCGTCGATCAAAAGAACTTTGACTGCTTCTGCTACTGCCAAGTAGTCCGCCGGTCCCAACGGTTTGCCACACAACTCGAAAAACCCTGTACGGGCGATACCATTGCGAAACTGCGGTAGGACGACATCACGGCCTTTGACGCGCAGTGTCAGTGGCTCTGATGGGCCACCAGTCAGATCATTCCACACACTGTCCATGGCGGCGTGAGCTTGTGCATTGGACGGCGTGAAATAGACTTGGGACCCTGAAAGACGATCTTGTCGGTAATCTGTCGGGCTGACCAATTCCCAAAGGTTCATCTTGTCTTTGATCAGATCGATGAAGGGTAGGAACGCTTCGCGGTTTAATCCGTGTTTGTATAGATCATCGGGCAGGCGGTTAGAGGTGGTGATGATAACAACCCCAGCATCAAACAATGCCTCAAACAGGCGTCCAACGATCATAGCATCTGTGATGTCTGTGATCTGCATTTCATCGAATGCTAGGACCTTTGCCTGCGCTATGACTTCGGCTGCGACAGGTGCAATTGGATCGTCTACACCAGTGGCACGAGCGGCATGCATTGCTGCCTGAATTTCCTGCATGAAGGCATGAAAGTGGACACGCCGGACCGGCACATCACCAAGGTTCTGTGCAAATAAATCCATGAGCATTGATTTACCGCGCCCAACCCCGCCCCATAGGTAAAGACCCATTGGTGGTTCGGGAGCTTTGCGAAACCAACCTGTTTTGACAGGTTGAGATACCTCAGCACGGATACGTTCGAATTCCGGTAAAACGGCTTCTTGTGCGGGATCGGGGTTTAGGCTTCCGTCCGCTATCAGATCCGCATAAATTTGGGTTAAGGTGGTCATATGAAGGACATACATTGGGCGCGGATTTATTGAAAGATCGCTGTTGATGATGGGTTCATAATAAATGCTGATTTGACCTGTGGGGTATTAGGCGTAACGTGTCATCAAAAAGCGAAAGACGCAGATGCAAAAAAATACATCCATAATGAACCCCGTCTTATTGGTGGGCTGTTTGATCATCATGGTCAGCTTTGCAGTGCGCGCGTCCTTTGGGGTTTTCCAAATTCCAATCGCTGAAGAGTTCAATTGGCTGCGCAGCGAGTTTTCCTTGGCTATCGCGATTCAAAATTTGGCATGGGGTATTGGGCAACCGATATTTGGGGCGATTGCGGAAAAGATTGGTGATCGCAAAGCAATCATTATTGGTGCGCTTGTGTACGCCTTGGGCATGGTGATGTCCGCCAATGGTGTGACGCCGGGTGAGCATCAAGCCTATGCGTGGCTTGTCGGGTTTGGGATTGCAGGTACGGGTTTTGGCGTGATCTTGGCGATTGTTGGCCGTGCGTCTTCGGATGAAAACCGATCAATGTCTTTGGCTATTGCTACCGCAGCTGGCAGTGTTGGACAGGTGTTTGGTGCACCTTTGGCTGAGTATTTGATGACACTGATGACATGGCAATCGGTTTTCATGGTTTTCGCTGCCGCCATCGTTTCCTTGATATTGGCACTGCCACTTATGCGTGCGCCGGTGATGGTTAGCAAAGCGGAATTAGAAGAAAGCCTTGGTCAAATTTTGATCAAAGCGTTCAAGGACCCATCATATACATTGATCTTTTTAGGGTTCTTTTCTTGTGGCTATCAGCTGGGGTTTATCACGGCGCACTTCCCAGCATTTGTGACGGAAATGTGTGGTCCGATCATGGCCGATGGTGTGCTGCATAGCATGGGTATCACAACGACATCTGCATTGGGAGCGATCGCCATTTCATTGATCGGTGCGGCTAACATTCTTGGTACTTTGGCTGCTGGGTGGGCTGGTAACCGCTACTCCAAAAAGCATCTTTTGGCGGGTGTATATCTGGGTCGAACAATCATTGCAGGATTGTTTATCTTGCTTCCTATTACGCCGCTTTCAGTTGTTATTTTTTCAGTTGCGATGGGCTCGCTTTGGTTGGCAACGGTGCCGCTAACGTCTGGTTTAGTCGCACACATTTACGGTGTTCGTTATATGGGAACGCTGTATGGCATCGTGTTCTTCAGTCACCAGTTGGGAAGCTTCCTTGGTGTTTGGTTGGGTGGTCGCCTTTACGATATGTACGGCGATTATACTGCTGTTTGGTGGATTGGTGTGGGGGTGGGAGCCTTCAGTGCGATTGTACATCTGCCAATCCGCGAACGCCCACTTGTAGTCGCCGTTTAACTTTGTGCAGACATAGCTTTGCGAATAATTTCTAGCACTTGCGTTGCGTGGGTATAGGGCAAGCCATGGCCCGCATCGTCTACGATCACTTGCACGGTCGATGGCGACCAGCTTGTTAAAGTGTCAGCGGCGGTAAGTGGGATTACTGCATCGTCGCGTCCCCAGATGGCTAGCACCGGAAGACCCGCATGGTGAATTGCGTTGTGTTGCTCTTGCTGGGATTTGTTAAGCAATCCGCGCAGGCTAGACAACACTGCAGGTACAAAACCGCGATTGCGCAACTCGCGTTCTTGTTGATCAGAGATTCTGGGAACATGTGTGCGCAGTTTTCGTTCTGCCTGAATGCCTTTACGCAATTTGTTTGGGTAGAACGCCAGCATCAGCCAATCACCAATAATTGGTGTGCCCACGATGAACTTCACAAGTTTTCCAGATACAATTTCCATTCCAGCTGGTGCCAATAAGATCAATTGGCCGATACGTTCAGGCTGCGTTGCTGCAAAAGCCGATGCAATGGCACCCCCCATTGAATAGCCAACAATTGAAATTGTGCCTGTGATGTCTTCGTGCCGTAGAAGGTCATTTAACTGTTGTGTAAAGAAGGCCTCGTTCTGTTTGCCTCTTGGCCTGTCAGAGTACCCGCGACCGTACAAATCATATGTTAAAACGCGGCACCCCATCAATGCTAAACCTTTTGATAAACTGCCCCAAACGATAGACGGAGTTGTTAAGCCGTGAATGCAGACAACGATTGGTCCGCGTTTGGGGCCAAACCATTCGTAATGCGTGATCCCCTGTGACAGCTGCGCGAACTGGCCAGAGGCAGTGTCGCGTTCAGTCGAATTCATAGAGGGGCGCGTCAGCTCAATTATCAAAGGGATTGCGATAAAGGCACCCAATATCAAGCAGCTCCACATCACTGCATGGCTCTCCAGCGATCCAAAATATAACGGCTGGTCATCAGATCGAGATGCGCGCCACCGCCGTTCTTGAACAAAGTAATTTCGTTGTCCGACTGGCGGGTGAAATTTGAAATATTATAGTAGTCTGCAACGATATCGTTTGCCGATATTGCGCCCGCCTCAGTTGGTATTTTAATTTCACCGATGTGCCCGACAGTTGTGTCTATGCTGTCTACAAAAATGCGTGAACGCTGTAGTGCTGCATCGTCTACTTCGCGCATGTCCGGACGGTATGCGCCAATAAGGTCGATGTGTTGGCCTGCTTGCAACCACTCGCCTTTGATTAATGGTTGGGTCGACATGGTCGCGGAGGTGACGATGTCTGCGTTGCGTACTGCCTGCTCTAAATCGGTGGCAACAGAAAGTGTGGGGCGTTCGGCTGCCATCAACGCAGCGTTTTTTGTTGTGCGGTTCCAGACAGTGAACTGGGCGTTTGGAAAGGCCGCGCTGTATGCGTCATGCAGTGAGCGGCCTACCGTGCCTGCGCCTACAATCAAAATGTTGCGGCTGTTAGGACGTGCTAGGCGGCGTGCCGCCGTTATGCTGTCGCCAGCTGTTTTCCATTTGGTTACGAGATGAAAATCAATGATGGCTTCCAAAGTACCGTCGATATCGGAATATAAATTTACGCCCCCGTTGACCACCGGTTTAGATGCAGAAGGATTGTTTGGAAAAATCGTTGCGGTCTTAACGGCGATGCCCAGTCCATCGATCCAAGCTGAGCGGCTTAGTAAAGTGTCTGAGCCACGATACAAAAATGTGTCTCCAATTTCTGCTTTGGGTAAGTTGTGCCCTGCAGCTAACGCATCGGTTAAGCCAATCCACCCAAGGAGCGCTTCTCCCTCTTCAAATGGTATAAACGGAATAGAGGTCATTTTGCTTCGGCTTCGGTCAATAGCCCTTCAGCCACAAGACGATCGGCCCAACCCTGAGGGTGTTCAAACAAATGCGTTTTCCAACCGCGTGTATCGGCGGCGACGATGTTGTCGGTGCGATCATCCGCAAAGATCAACTCGTCGCCAGACAAACCTGAACCATCTTCGAGCATTTGGTAAATCAATGCGGCTGGTTTGATGACACCCATATGACCAGAGATAAAATCACGGTCAAATTTGCGCATGAACGGGTATGTCTTTGCCGCCAGATCGTAAGTCTGAATGCCAAAGTTCGTTAGAGAGAAAACTGGAATGCCTTTGGCCTGCAATGCATACATCAGACGTTCTGAATGCGGGATCAAAGGGGCGGCCATTTCAATCCAACGGTCATGCCAGATTTGTAGCTCATCAGCCCAGTCTGGGTTGTCTTTCGCTGTTTGCTCCAGCGTCTCTTCAAACGGTGCTCCGGCATCAATCCGGTCGTTCATCCCGTGCAAATCAACAGCGGCAAAAAAACCGCAACGGCGTTCTTCGCCAATAACGCTGTCAAAAAACTGTTCGGGCTGCCAGCCAATGAATACATTTCCAATGTCAAAAACGACGGCTTTGATTGTCATGGAGGTCTTCCTATTGTTGTTTCGCAGCCGCGCGCAGTTCGCGTTCAAGTGCTTCTAAAAACCGGGATCGGTCTGTCTTTGAAAATGCTTTTCCGCCGCCTTGGCGAAATGGATCGGCAGCGCGTAGGTCAGCCATTAAGTCACGTGTCGCAAGGATGTTGCCAATGTTGGCTTGGGTCAATGCCTCGCCGTTGTGTTTAAGAACACGGGCACCAGCCTCAACACATTTTGCGGCCAATGGAATGTCGCCTGTGACAACGACATCGCCTGGCCCACAACGATCAGCGATCCACATATCCGCAATGTCTGGGCCATCGGCCACAATGACTGTTTCGACCAATGGATTGGCTGATGGGCGTAAGCCGCCGTTTGAAACTACGAACATCTTACATGCGTGACGCGTTGCCACCCTTTCGGCTTCGGCCTTCACAGGGCAAGCATCCGCGTCAATGTAGAGACTCATTTTTTGGATTTCTTCTTGGGTGATTTGAACTCGTCCGGAATCGGCATGCGATTAAATGCATCGAGACCAGCAATCTTATAGGCCTCTGCCAAAGTTGGATAGTTGAAGGTGTTCTGAACGAAATAGTCGACTGTCCCTTTTAGGTTCAAAACAGCCTGAGCGATGTGGATCAGCTCAGTTGCACCTTCGCCAACGATTTGCACGCCCAGAACACGACGTGTTTTGAGGGAAACCAGCATCTTCAGCATCCCGTGTTCAAGACCCATGATGTGCCCACGTGATGTTTCGCGAAAGCGTGCTTCGCCGATCTCGTAAGGGATCTCGCGTTCTTGCATCTCTTCTTCGGACATGCCGCAGGTCGAGATTTCTGGAACCGAATAAATCCCATATGGGAACCAAGCGCTTTCGCCCAACGTCGGAGTGTCCAGCGCGTGACAAGCCGCAACGCGACCTTGCTGACCCGAGGTAGAGGCAAGTGATGGGTGGCCGATTACGTCACCTGCAGCATAGATATGAGGTACCGAGGTTTGATAGGCCTTGCGGTCGACTTCGATACGGCCGCGGTGGTCGGTTTCTAAGCCAGCAGCCCCTGGTTCCAATTTGTCTGTCGCACCCATACGGCCCGCAGCAAACAGCAGCATTTCGCCGCGAATGTGACGGCCATTTTCTAGTGTAACTTCGACGTGGTCGCCTGCGTCCTCAACTTTTTCAATTGCAGAGCCAAGGCGTAAATCTACACCGTTCTCTTTGATCTGATGGGTGAAGTCTTGGATAATCGCCTTGTCGATGAAGTCTAGGAAGGTATCACGTGGTTCAATGAGCGTTACGCTAATGTCGAGGGCAGCAAACATCGATGCATATTCAACGCCGATGACGCCTGCTCCAACAACAATTAGGCTACGTGGGATTTGCGCCATGTCTAGGAATTCATCGCTGTCGAGAATGGTCGTACCGTTGAACGGTATATAATCTGGGCGGTATGTCTTTGTGCCGGTTGAGATTAAGAACTTGTCGGCAGTCAGCGTTGTGCTTTCACCCGCTTCAGTCTCCACCTCGATTGTGTTCGCATCAATGAAGTGAGCTGCGCCGTGCAATGTCTCAACGTGGTTACGATTGAACTGGTGCTCTAGAACATCGACTTCGTGGTCGAGGGTCATGTGCAAGCGCCCCTTTAGATCTTCCGCTTTGATCTCTTGCTTTACGCGGTACGAGCGACCGTAAAAGCTGCGCTCGCGCCATCCTGAAAGGTTCAATACCGTTTCGCGCAAGGTCTTGGATGGGATGGTGCCAGTGTGTACTGAAACGCCGCCAACACGGTCTTTGCGATCGATCACTAAAACGCGGCGTTTTAGTTTGCCAGCTTGGATTGCGGCAGAACGGCCTGATGGGCCGGAACCGATGATGATAAGGTCGTAATGGCTCATTGATTAAT
>DLQI01000044.1:13434-48241 GCA_002478745.1 Rhodobacteraceae bacterium UBA7436
GAAAGCGCTTCGGGTTTTAGCAAATCGATGAATTGATCCTTGGTACCTGTGTCAATAAGGACGGGGCCATCAAAGCCGACTTTTTCCATCATAAGGCTCGCGTCATGTGCGGCCCACGTGGTTTCGTCTGTGCCAAGATATGCGGTGAGTTGCTTGCGTCCCCAATCCGTGGTGGTTGGGCTGCAGATTGGTGCAAAGGCTGAAACCGAGCGGTAGCGGTCTGGCAAACCCATCGCCATGGTCAACGCGCCGTGGCCACCCATTGAGTGACCAGTTATCGATTGACGGTCCATATCGATGCTGAAATTTTCTGCGATCAGTGCTGACAACTCTTCGGTGATATAATCCCACATTTGGAAATTCGGTTTCCATGGGTCTTGGGTTGCGTTGACGTAAAATCCAGCACCTTGGCCAAGGTCATAATTTTCGTCATCTGCAACACTCTCGCCGCGCGGGGAGGTGTCCGGAAAAATTAATGCGATCCCATGTTCCGCTGCCCAAACCTGCGCGCCGGCTTTGGACATTGCGTTTTCGTGTGTGCAAGTGAGGCCTGAAAGATACCAAAGCACGGGAACAGGTCCGTCTTTTGCTTCGACCGGCAGGAACACCGCAAATGTCATGTCACATGCGCAGGATTTTGACGTGTGAGTGTAGACGCCCTGGGTGCCACCAAAGCAGGTATTCTCGGAAACGGTCTTCATCATTCTCTCCTTACGGCTGTTACTTACATCGCTAGCGGTTGGCGAGGGTTTGGTAAAGTGCAGGTCTCTTTTGAGAGCGCATTTATGATTGATTAACGCTAAGAGTTAGTTACCCACCCAATGACCAAACTGACGGTGAAAATACTTATCGCAGTTGAAACCAGAATTGCGGCTGAAACTCTTTGTGGAGCTACGCTGTAGTGCTGTGCCAACATGTATACGTTTCCAGCGACAGGCAGCGATGCGGCGGCAATCAAAACCGCTGCGCTGTAAGGATCAACCGAGAAAAGGAAGAGCGCACCAAATGCGACGAAGGCGGGATGAAGGACCAATTTACAAAAAGTTAGCCAGCCTGCGACTTCAATACGTTCGGCTGATTTCGTAGCAAGGGATGCGCCGATTGCAAACAATGCTCCAGGGGTTGCAGCACCGCCAAGGATTGCAAGGAATTCGTTGAGTGGGACGGGGACCGTTAAATCGAAACCAGAACACAAAAGCCCTAGTGTCATTGCAACGATCATGGGGTTTTTAACCAACCCTAAGCCAACAGTTTTTAAGATGCGTATCGACATCTGGCCATCCTGTGATCCAGTGACAAGGATCACGACCAGCGATGAGAATATGATCAGATCAACAGCTAGCATCATCATGATGGGTCCAACCGCTGCTTCACCCAAAATCAAGGTCAGCATCGGGAGTCCTAGAAATCCAATATTGCCGATCACAGCACATTGCGCTTCGATTGCGTTGGTGGCGACATTCAAATTGCGCAGGAATCCCACAATCGTTGCGATTCCATAAACGAATGCGGTACCCCAAAGATAAGCAGCGATGAGCCGAGCATCCCATACTTCGGACAATTCGATGTTTGCGGCAAACCGGAAAATCATTGCAGAAAGGGCAAAGAAGAACACGAATTTAGTCAGATATTTTGTAGCGTCTTCATTGAAGAAACCCGTACGTCCGGCCCCATAGCCTAACGCTATGATTGCGAAGAATGGTAACGTTTGCAAAAAAATCATGAGCATAACGTCAGCTTATGCCGCCAGTAATCGGTCTGGCAATGTGGGGTGCATGAATTTTGATAGTTAAGACTTCGTGCGATTGTCCAATATGCGTACCGCTTTGCCTTCGGAGCGTGCGACACCCCCAGCATCCAGAACGTCGATCTTAACGCTGATACCAACAGACTGTTTGATTGCAGAAGCTAAGGCACGACCAGCGGTTTCGCGAGCCTCATGCCCTAGCGCAGAATCTGCGACTTCTGTCACAATACGCATTTGATCCATGCGATTAGGTTTGCTTAGTTCAATCTGAAAATGTGGGGCAAGGCCAGGTGTCCCCATCAAGGCTTCTTCGATTTGCGTCGGGAACACGTTCACCCCTCGCAAGATAATCATATCATCGGAACGGCCCGTTACCTTTTCCATCCGCCGCATGCTGCGGGCAGTTCCTTCTAGGAGTCGAGTCAAGTCGCGTGTGCGGTATCGGATGATTGGAAATGCTTCTTTGGTCAATGAGGTGAAAACCAACTCACCCTGCTCGCCGTCTTCGACTAGCTCTCCTGTCTCTGGATTGATAATCTCAGGATAAAAGTGATCTTCCCAAATGTGTAAGCCGTCTTTGGTTTCGACGCACTCGTTCGCGACGCCGGGGCCCATGATTTCGCTTAACCCATAGATGTCGACTGCGTGCATATTAAAGGCCTGTTCGATCTCATGGCGCATCGCGTTGGTCCATGGTTCGGCGCCAAAGATGCCAACATCCAAAGAGCAAACGCGTGGATCTAAACCTTGGGCTGCGAATTCATCCAAAATAGAAAGGGCATAGGACGGAGTGACCGTTATTCCGTTTGGTTTGAAGTCATTTATCAAGCGCACTTGGCGGGGTGTCATACCTCCTGAAATTGGAACGGTGCTGAGACCTAAGGCGTCAGCGCCTAAATGGATGCCCAATCCGCCAGTAAACAACCCATACCCATATGCGTTATGCAGCATATCACCAGGTTTCAGACCTGACGCACGCAATGAACGCGCAACGACTGAACCCCAAACATCAAGGTCATTTTGTGTGTAGCCAACAACCGTCGGCTGGCCTGTTGTGCCCGATGAGGCGTGGATGCGTGCAACTTGTTCGCGTGGCACAGCAAACATTCCGAAAGGGTAATTGGCGCGTAGATCTTGTTTTACGGTGAACGGAAATTTTGAAAGATCACTTAGAGATTTTAGATCGCCAGGATGCACACCTGCGTCATCAAATGATGTTTTGTAAAAAGGCACGTTTTCATAAGCATGGCGCAGTGACCATTTTAAGCGCGTGAGCTGAAGCGCTTCGATCTCGTCACGGCTGGCGATTTCAATGGGATCAAGTGACGATTTGGCGGGCGTTAGGTCTTTCATCAAGTGTCTCCGTGGCAATCTGCTGGTTCGGGGAAATGTTGGCCCTTAATTGTGCGGGAAAGGCCGTGGAATAGCGCAACCGTGCGGCCTGCTTCGCCCGTGACAACAACGTCGTAGGTACCTGATCGACCTGTTTTTGACGTTTCAGTCGCTGTGGCGATTAGGCGTTCACCAAGTTTGCCTGCTTGAACATAGGTTATTTGGTTTTGCTGAGCGACAGTAAGTTGGTTGTAAGTATTGCAGGCAAAAGCAAAGGCACTGTCGGCGAGGGTAAAGATATATCCGCCATGACAAATACCGTGACCGTTTAGCATATGTGGTTGAACTTCCATCGACATGGTCGCGGTACCAACATCTACATGTTCAATTTCCATCTTTAACCCTTGGGTTGTGGCATCTTGCGTATACATCAGTGCTGCACATTTCTTGGCGCGGTCTTGTGGGGTCAATGTCTGCTCCTGCAGGTCATGTTTCCGTTTGAGATATCTTGCGCGGAATTTGTAACGTATTCAAGTGTGGATAATTGAACGATCTGATTCCCTTGATTTGAAAGCGAAATAACGCAAGTGTAGGTCATGGCTACACAGAACTCCTCTCCGCATCTGCGAGAAATTCCTCCTCCGCAGGTTTCGTTTCACCGGACCGAGCTTGCTCCGATCCTATCCTTATATGGGCGGATGGTGGCTGCAGGAGAGTGGCGGGACTATGGCATTTCTTCATTGCGCGAAGTTGCCGTATTTTCGATTTTTCGGCGTACCGCTGAGAATCCTATGTACCGGATCGAGAAACGGCCAAAGCTTCGCGATAAACAAGGGATGTTCGCAGTCATCGGGATGGATGGCCAGGTTCTGCGTCGCGGCCAAGATCTGAAGACAGTTCTTCGTGTGTTAGAGCGCAAGTTAATCCGCTCAGTTGACTGAGAATAGCCGTTTGTGTGCGGTGATGTCACCGTCTCCTTGGTCTTTGATCCGTTTGACTGCAGCATGAAGTGGTTCGTAAACGCACGCCATATGAAACGCATTTGCATGGATTAAGGTGTCAGCATCTACTGCAAGTGCAATGTGCCCTTTCCAAAATATTAAGTCGCCGGATTCCATGCGAGAATTGGATGATACGGTTTTTCCTAATTGCTTTTCTTGCTGATCACTGTCCCCAGGGCAAGGGATGCCGCTTGCCGTAAGTGCGGCTTGTACCAAGCCAGAACAATCAATGCCGGTGTTAGAGTTGCCGCCCCATAGATAGGGTGTGCCCAAAAACAGCTTAGCGGTTTCAACATATGCCGCATCTCTGTCTTCGACTTTGCATAGATGTTGTTTTGGAATGTAGCCGTATTTTGTCTTTGCAAACTTCTCGGTCTCTTCCGTAACCCTTACCAAAGAACCATGACTTAAAGAGATGCGATCAGCCGATTTCATATAGGCTTCTCCGTAAGTATGGCTTGCCAACGCGCTAATGCGGTGTGTTGTTGGATGGTCGGCGCATAAGTGACTGCTGTTTATAAAACCTACGTAGTTATCCTTTTCCGTAACAACGTAGCAATGCCCATCCACACTTCCCAAGATGGTTACTCGCTCTCCAAGCAACACTTGCCGATCGCGCTTGTGTCCAGCGTGCCTATTTAGATCAGAAATGGGCACAGATACCCTCGCTGGTGTTCGTTTTGAAACAATATTTGGGTCTGGTGTGGTGCGTGGATCAGTCATCGTCAGAGCGCAGTTTTAAGTGCTTCAAACAATGCACGAGTTGCCTGCCCCACGCCGCCTTTCGCACGAGCTGGTGCAGCATTGGGTTGCCAGCCATAAATGTCAAAATGCATGTATCGCGGTGTCTCTGTCACAAAACGGCGTAGGAAAAGTGCTGCGGTTATGCATCCTGCGAACCCTCCTTTTGGGGCATTGTCGAGATCAGCGATACCGGGCTCAATCATAGCTTCATATGGCTCATGAAATGGCAGCCTCCATACAGGGTCAGCATGACTTTCCGCAGCTGTTTCAAGCGCACTCGCAAGTCTAGAGTTATCTGTAAAGTAAGGGGCCAAGTCTGGTCCAACGGCAACACGGGCAGCGCCAGTAAGTGTCGCCATTGAGATAATTAGATCAGGTTTTTCTTCATCAGCGAGTGCAAGCGCGTCAGCTAAAACCAAACGCCCTTCAGCGTCGGTGTTGTTAATTTCGACGGTCAGACCCTTTCGAGAAGTCAGAATATCTTGAGGCCGAAATGCATTGGCAGAGATTGAGTTTTCAACAGCTGGAATAAGTACGCGCAATTGGATCGTTTGATCGGTTGCCATGATCATACGCGCTAGACCTAGCACGGCAGCAGACCCACCCATGTCTTTCTTCATCAGGCCCATTGAGCCACCGGGTTTGATATTTAGGCCACCAGTATCAAAACAAACGCCTTTTCCAACCAAGGTAAGTGTCGGCCCCTTACTTCCCCAGCGCATATCAATCAAACGTGGCGCGCGATCTGCAGCACGACCAACCGTGTGAATCATTGGCAAGTTTTGGGTCAACAAGTCGTCGCCTACAATAACGTCAATGGATGCGCCGAATTCTTGGGCTTGTGTACGTGCGGCCTGCTCTAGTTGCGGCGGGCCCATGTCTGAGGCGGGGGTGTTAATAAGATCCCTTGTCAGAGCCTCGCTTTGTGCAAGCGCCGTAATTTCTTCAGCATCCACGCCTTCGGGAGCTACAAGTTGCGCTTTCATTGCAGGGACTGACTTGTAGCGGTCGAACTGATAAGCCTGTAATAACCATCCGAGTGCTTCGTGGGCTAGTTTCGTATCAGCAATACCAGACGCGATGTGGTATGTTCCTTCAGGTAACTTTCCTGCAGCACCTGCCAAATGAAAACGACCACGCTTGCGGGTTGCGGAGTTCCCGTAACCAGCTAAGGCCATCAATGGGCTACCGTCGGATGATGGTACAACCAATGCCTGATGCAAGCCGGCATTAAACCCGTTCGCCACCACCCATGCCTGTGTCATTGGCGTTTGCTGCGATGTCCAAGCGTCAAGATTATTTTGGTCAATGACATGGACTGGAATTGAAGTTGACGTAGCGGCAACGAATTGAACAGACATTGGGCACCTTTCAAGGTCAATTTTAACCTAGCCTAACGGCTGTAACACTCGCTGCAAGCAGGTTCAGATGATGCTGTCCTGTGAATCCCACATTGTGAATAAAGATTTCTCACCAATCCGCAACAATCGGGCGAATGTGGATGCAAGCGCGGTTGCATCCTCGTTATCGATACAGGCAGTGACATGCCCCGCGACCACAGAAACGTCGGACATTCCGATTTGATCTGCAATCGCGATCAAAGATCGAACGCCTTTGCGCAACTCATCCAATGCTAAGTCTCGGTATAGACGGTCGCAATTTGATAGGCGCAATGCCAGCTCTTCCATTGCGCGGCAAACAACGTCTTCTGCGTTTGCTTGACCCAGTTGTAAATACAAGGCGCTTAATCGGTCTTGGTCGACGTTGGCCGCTTCCCTTGGTACTATTTTTGTCACTTGCTTCATTCCACTCACCTTTGATCAAGCCCCCACAGCTTAACTAAAGATCGCAATATACCCTTCCCATTTGGTTAGCGGATTTGATCTTTTTCCCTCGAATTCGTCGCGAATACGGGCTATTTACGGTGAAAGTTCTTTTGAAGTTGGGAAAAGAAAATGGATCAAGCGAAACCATTGCCGTCATATCTGTTACAGCGTTACCATGGTTGGAAGGCGACAACCTATTCTGAGAACCAAGCATGGTATCGCCGTCTAGCGTCCGAGGGTCAGCGCCCCCGCGCAATGGTGATCTCGTGCTGTGACAGCCGTGTTCATGTGACGTCTATTTTCGGCGCGGATCAGGGAGAGTTCTTTATCCACCGTAACATTGCCAACTTAGTTCCACCCTTTAAGCCAGATGGCGATTATCACGGTACCAGCGCTGCAATCGAATATGCTGTGACTGCGTTGAATGTGGCCCATTTGATTGTTCTTGGGCATTCAAATTGTGGTGGTGTTCAGGGCTGTATCGACATGTGCAAAGGCAATGCGCCCGAGCTGGAAGAAAAGGCGAGTTTTGTGGGTCGTTGGATGGATATTTTGCGCCCTAAATACGGACTGGTTGCGGATGAAACTGATCCAGAAGAACAAGCGCGCCAGCTGGAAAAACACTCAGTGGTAACATCCTTAGAAAACCTAATGACTTTCCCGTTCATAAAAGAACGCGTCGATCAAGGCGTTTTGTCGATGCATGGACTTTGGACGGATATCGGCGAAGGTGGATTAGAATCTTACAACCCTACCGTCAAAGAATTTCAGGCAGTTTAGAAAATAAGCCCCACTTTATATGTGGGGCTTACGTTCAACTCAACGAAGGACCATTCCTTCAGGCCATGTGATTTTTGTCTTTAGGTTCACAGATTGTGTGGTGCCTGACTTGATATTCAAATCCCAATGCAACACGCCGCGCATATCTTCATAATCTGTTGTGGTTGGACGAGGGGCTGCTGACCAATCGATGATCAGATCCTCTTGTTCTGCGTAAGGTACGCGATCTAACAAGGTGACGTTCCAATCGTCCCCAGTCAAATTTTCCACATCAATGCGCACAGTTTCCGTGTTTTCGTTAGAACGTGTGATGATTCCGTGGTCGCCTTCGTTTCGATCCAATGTAGTGCGCGTCATGCGCAAGCCATGGATTGGGCCAAACCCCAACTCTGTTTCCGCTCCGGGTACGATTTGGTTTACGTATGAATCAGCAATAAGTCGACCATCGACATATAAGCTCGCTTCAGCTGGTAAAATGCGTTCGCCACTAGCGTTGGTAAATGTCACCATGCGATAAGCGGTTGTGTTGTTAAGTGGCACGGCGCGGGCTTCGATTTCTGCATCAAAATCTAGCGCCCCCAATGCGACACGGGTGAAATCGCCACTGCTGTCTAGGGACATGGCGTACACAAAATTATATTGTGCGGCTATTCCTGAAAGATCAGCAACACCACCAGAGGCTTCTTCTATTATAGCAGGCGCTTCGAGGACCATATCAGCTTCTGCGTATGAAGACTGAACTCGGGAGTTCAATTGGCGTTTCACCATCAAATCTGGATCTGAAATGCGCATAGGCTGTGGGAAGATACGCGAAGGTTCTGAGCGTTCTTTTAACCCGACTGTAGAAAGAGTTAGGTTGACGTCATTCCATCGCTCACCAGATTGTTGAAGCAGCAAGGCACCACGTTCTACGACCAGCTTGGGATCATCTCCGGTAGTGAGGCGCATATCGTAAATAGGGCGCCATGCTGCGTCACGTACAAGGTATTTGATGGAGATGCTGCTCCTGGTGGCGACAGGCACTGAGATGGTTAAAGTGAGTTGCGCGAAGTTATCTGTTGAAGGCAATAGAGCGTCGAGTGCTCGCTGTGCTGCAGCAACAGCCTTCTGTAACTCAAGAAGGTTCTTCCTGAGTTTACGTTCAGCATTTTGAGCGTCGTGAATTGCAAGGTTAGCATTTAGGGTTTTCTTCGGAAATCATTCGCGAAAGATCACGCAGGGTGTCGATACCATCTGGCAAAGTATCGCTATTGGACAATGATTTTAAGAATTCAAGTTGGGCATTGGCAGCTGTGATTTCCAACTGTTTTTTGGAAATTTCATCATTCAATGCTGCAACAGCATCTTGTGCGGTTTCTAGGGCGGCTTTTGCGACGGCGTACTCTTCGGTTTCAGGTTCAAGTTGTGCGACTGAGTTGTTGTTTTGCCACTTCTCAGAGATCAATGTGGCTCCAGAAAGGGTGACCGTCGGAGTGTTGGTTCCGCCATTGTTGGGCCGCATATCTGGAATGACGATCTCATGTATACCAGCGGGCAGGTCAATCTGACCCGTGCGTGTCACTTCGGCCCCTTGCGTGAAAACGGTGACATCTGTTGGCGCGATCCGCGTCACGATTGTGTCTGCGAAAACGAAAGACGGAGATACAGCCAATAAAAGTGCAGCAAAACGCATAATGGGAAAAACCTTTGTTCATCAATGTGAGCACGATCTGTGCTGTCATACCCAAGCGAAAAGGTGACCAAAAGAAAAGGGGCACCGCGAGGCACCCCTTTAAATCGTCTATTTTCGGCGGAAGTTAGCCTTTTTTCAACACACGCGTGCCCAACGTCTCTGCAATCTGAACTGCGTTCAATGCAGCGCCTTTGCGCAAGTTGTCCGAAACGCACCATAGGTTTAGGCCATTATCGATTGTGCTGTCCTGACGGATGCGGCTGATGAATGTTGCGTAATCGCCAACGCATTCAACGGGTGTAACATAGCCACCGTCTTCTCGTTTATCGATCACCATGACGCCTGGCGCTTCGCGCAAGATGTCGCGTGCTTCGTCTTCGTCAAGGAACTCTTCGAATTCGATGTTGATCGCTTCGGAGTGGCCAACGAACACAGGCACACGCACGCAGGTCGCTGTGACCTTGATGCTTGTATCGATGATCTTTTTGGTTTCAACGACCATTTTCCACTCTTCTTTCGTGGTACCGTCTTCCATGAAAACGTCGATGTGCGGGATCACGTTAAAAGCGATTTGCTTTGTGAACTGTTTTGCAGGCTTTTCGTCTACTGGGTTGTAGATCGATTTTGTTTGATCCCACAGCTCATCAATGCCGCCTTTGCCAGAGCCGGAAACGGACTGGTAGGTAGACACAACAACGCGTTTGATTTTTGCGCGATCATGCAATGGCTTCAGTGCAACAACCATCTGAGCGGTTGAACAGTTGGGGTTCGCGATGATGTTTTTCTTGTGGTAATCAAGAACGGCTTCTGGGTTCACCTCTGGCACAACCAACGGAACGTCCGGGTCGTAGCGGTAAAGCGAAGAGTTATCGATTACGATACAGCCTGCCGCAGCCGCAGTTGGCGCGTACTTTTTCGTAGCCTCAGAACCGACGGCGAACAAAGCGATGTCCCAGCCCGTGAAATCAAAAGTATCTAGGTCCTTCGTCTTAAGTGTCTTCTCACCAAACGAAACTTCCGTTCCCAATGAATTGCGTGACGCAAGCACGGCAAGTTCATCAACTGGGAACTGACGTTCGTCCAGAATGTTTAGCATTTCGCGGCCCACATTTCCTGTGGCCCCCACTACGACAAGGCGGTAACCCATCTTTTGATCTCCAATATGTGTGATGATGGTCCGCGCCCTCTACACCCGAATCTGCTTGGGGGGAAGGGGGCGAGGGGCATTGCAGTAAAGAGGCGTCGATTTATCCTAGTCAGTGTTGTCTTGTGAGAACAGGTAGAGCGATAGACCTGTGATCAACATCACCGCAAACAATAGGAATACGGCGGCAAATGGTGCGGCTACATCGGTGCCTTGATATGAATCGTGCAATGGTCGTGCGACCATTTGGGCAAGACCCACCCCACCAATGCTGAACATGTTCAACAAGGTCACGCCGCGTCCCGTTAAGTGTGCAGGAAAGAAACCTTTGCCGTGGGCAATTACAACTGGAAAAGTTGCACCAAAGAAGCCAACGCCGCACAGCATAATAATTGTCACGATGTATGAAGATGCACCAAAGGCATAGAGCCCAAGCAAGCAGCTCAAGGTTAGGATATTGCCGCCAAATACGACCCACTTTCGTGTTCCAAACCAACGATCAAGCGGACCATACAGAAAGACGCCACCGATCATTGCGATTCCCATTATCAATGCCGCAGTCCCGATTTCGCTGCTCGACAGCCCATGAACCTCATTAAGGTATGGTCCCATCCATGCACCGCGAATTGCAGCTGCAGGTACATAGCCCACGATCGCTATCGGTGCGATCAGCCATAGGGTTGGGATGCGCAATACATCTAATAGTGATCCTTTGGTTTCGCTCACGGCTTTTTCAGGGTCTTTAACGGTAACTTGAACGCCAACCGCAATGATTGCGCAAAGGATGGCAAGGCACACCATGGTGGCTCTCCAGCCAATCATCGTTTCGGCGAATGCCATTGGGTATGAGGCGAGCAGGTTACCGAAGGTGCCGACTCCAATCATTGATGCCGCAAGCGTCGCGAACTGGATTGGTGGAAATTCACGTGCGAAGATATAATAAGCTGCCATCAGTACGGGGGCACAGCCTGCGCCGATCAGCATCATCGCGATATTAACATGAAACGCAGAAGTCGCGACCGCGAATAACAAGGACCCACCAGTACCACCAACAAGAAGCAATACTGAGGCCGTTCGTTTCGGGCCTAATGTATCTAGGGACCAGCCCACAGGAATTTGCATTGCGGCAAAGCTGATGAACCAAAGCCCACTTGCAGTGGCCAGTGCTTCTGCACCAATCCCAAGCTCAGTTTCTAGTGGTACACTAATGACAGCCAAGAAGGCGCGAAAGAATTGGCTAAGGACATAGGCCAGAGCCAATAGAAGCAATCCAAGATACATGGTTTAGGTCTTTCTAAATGTGTATGGGCTGTTTGGGACTTAGAGACAGCTCAGTGCGCCGAATTTTAAAGGTTAGATTTCCACTTGGTTGAAAGGGCGCGTGAGTGATTGGTTAGCGTTACGATGTCGATGCCAACTGCTACAAACTTCGCACCTGCTTCAAGCGACTTTTGGGTCATCTCATCATCTAGACTTAGAATTCCAGGTGCTTTGTCGCTTGCTGCAATTTTTTCCAAAGAGGACATGATAACTGATTGCATGTCAGGGTGCATCATATCGCTCATGTGTCCAAGATCTGCAGACAGGTCTGCGGGTCCAATAAACACGCCATCGATACCATCAACTGCAAGAATCTCGTCCAACGCCTCAAGCCCCGCACTGTTTTCAACTTGGATCAAAAGGCAAATTTCATTATCGGCTGTTTTGCCGTAATCGGGGATGGTTCCGAAACCTGCAGCGCGTGTGGTGACATAGCCCACTCCACGAACTCCCTCTGGTGGATATCGACATGCGCGGACGAGTTCGCGAGCTTGTTCAGCGTTTTCAACCATTGGCACCAGAAGTGTCTGTGCTCCAAGATCTAGAACTTGTTTGATTATCCATGTTTCGCCAATTGGAACGCGGATAACAGCCGTTGTTGGGCTGGCGTCGAGGGTTATCAGTTGATCTCGCAATGACCGAAGATCGTTTGGTGCGTGCTCTGCATCAATCAAAAGCCAGTCAAAGCCTGTCGAACCCATAGCTTCGGTTGAATAACTGTTCGCAAGGCTCAGCCAGCAACCAATAAGTGTTTCGCCATTTGCGAGGGCGTGTTTGAATGTATTTATGGGAGCAGGCATGATTAGGGTCCTTCACAGGCTGGAGTTAATACACCCTAAGCCGGTGAAGTTTGATTTGACCAGCTAATTAGCGGACTTTGATAACGTCCTTGCCGACCGCAAGCATGTAGCCACGGCGGGCGATGTTTTTGACCAGCAGTTCGCTGACCATCTGATTGCCTAATGTATCGCGCAAACGCTTGATCCTTGTTGCACCTGCAGCTTCTTCGCAGTCCGATGCAGGGCGACCTGAAATAATGCCTTCAATTTCTGAGCCTGACAGAACGTCGTCGTCCATGCGTGCCTCAGCCAATAGAGACATTGTTTCCATGGCAGCATCTGTCAGTTTGAAACCCATGTCGTTGAGATAGACGGTATTTTCTTCGCGGCTGATTAGCAGTGAGTTTACCTCGATACCGGCTCGTTCAATTTGTGCCATCCGACGGTTCAGGATAACCAGCATGACAAGGAAAACGAGTGACGCAATCAAGAGGGCTGTTGCGAAGACAAGCAGCACAAAGATGATGCTCCGGTAGCTGGACAAAACGTCAGAAAAGGCTGTGCCCGATTGGGCAAGTATTTCTAACAACTTGATCTCTGATTGACCGGTCAGACCGTCATAGGATGTAAAGATGTCTTCGACACGTTGGTTGAAAGCATTGGCATCAGGTAAATTGTAAAAAAGTAAAATTGCTGCAAGCAGCAAAATTATGACGATCGCGGCAAGGCCGAAACCGACAAGGCGGGTGCCTGTGTTGCGCGCTTCAGAAGCGGAGGTAATAGGGTCCTGCACTCTGTTTCCTTTCTGCGAGGCCATCCGCCCCGAATGTGGAGAGTATAGAGAGTAAGGTCCAGCCCTCGGCTTGGAGGCGTGACGATGTTTGGGATTTTGCTGCTTCTTTATTGCAAGGGCCATCGATCTGGATGACTCCATAATGTAAGCGCAAAGGGTTATCTTGCTTTGCCTTATAGTCGGCATAGCAACTTTCGGCAAAGGCAGGAGCTGCGAGTAGCAAGCTGGCTGCTGTGCAAAGTAATGCTAGTGTATGTTTCATAGAGCAGATCATGAGCATGTTGGCTTTGATATTCAATAACAATGCCGGGGGGAGGTGTGCGCTATACGATAACACTGCGGTGTTATTGCCTGTCTGAACGAGTCTGACCCAGTTTGGTTGCATCACCGCCGCACTGTTCCAGCGGCAAAGCTGTCTCCATAGAAAGGGTCGCTCAAATGCACCGCAAATTTATAGCAACTGTTGTTGCCACTTCAATTTTATTCACTGGTTTCGCTGCAGCGCCTGCACGAGCCAATCAAGAAGATGTTGGCCGAGCTTTGGCTGCACTCATTGGCATCGCTATCGTTGGTGCTGTCATTCATGATTCTGACAAAGACAAAAAATCGAAGGTGCAAGTTTACAAGCAACCTGAGAAAAAAGTGCAGAAAAAGCAAGTCCAGAAAAAGAAGAAATATGTTCAGGCGCGCCCTTTGCCGCGTCGTGTTGCGCAGCATCTGTTGCCAAGCAAATGTTTGCGCAGCTTTGAGACTCGCCGTGGGACCGCACGCATCTTTGGTCAGCGTTGCCTTGAGCGTAACTATGAGTTTACCCACCGTCTGCCGCAGCATTGTGAGCGTCGTGTGCGAACAGACAGTGGATCACAGTTTGGTTTTGGTGCACGTTGCTTGCGCAAGCAGGGTTACAAATTGGCTCGCCGCTAAAGGTAGGGCTAATCTGGCGCAACGTTGTTGTTGCTGATTTGGGGAGGGTGTTCGGGCACCTTCCCCTTTTTCGTGTGTTCTGCCAAAAGGATGCAGCTGTGCCGCAGTTTGAAGTTTGAAATTCCTCTTGGAGTTTGAGCCTTCGGCGAGAGTTTGTTTTGTAAGATGAAAAGGGGCGCTGATGCCAGATTTTGCATTTGAGACTGAGTTGGGGTGTCGGGTTGCTGGAGTTGACGAGGTTGGGCGTGGTCCGCTTGCTGGGCCAGTAACTGCAGCGGCTGTTGTTTTGGACCCCAAATGTATTCCTGACGGATTGAACGATTCAAAAAAGCTGACTGCGAAGAGGCGTTTGGAATTGTACCGGCAGCTATTGGATTGCGCGGATGTCTCGATTGCGCACGCTTCCGTCGCTGAAATTGATGAGGTCAATATTTTACGTGCCTCGCACTTAGCGATGGAGCGCGCAATTGCCGGTCTGCAGTTTCTGCCTGAACATGTTTTGATTGATGGCAACATGATCCCGCGTGGGTTGCACCTTCCTGCAACGACTTTGGTCAAAGGTGACAGTCGATCTATTTCGATTTCAGCGGCCTCAATTGTGGCCAAAGTTTGTCGAGATTGTGTCCTAGTGGATTTAGCGCAACAGCACCCCGGTTATGGTTGGGAAACCAACATGGGTTATGGATCAAAAAAGCACATGGAGGCGCTGCAAAAATTGGGAGTAACCCCACACCATAGACGTTCGTTCAAACCGGTGCACAATATGTTGTATCAAGAGAAAATAGTAACCAATTGGTTCAATAAAGAAATTGACCTCGAATCACCTTTGACTCAGATTGGAGACAACAGACGAGCTCAATAATGAGCCGAGCAGAGGCAGAAAATTATGACCAAAGTTAAGAGTGCGGTGGCACCTGTGAAGACGGCTGTGCCGCTTCCATTGAACGAAATTATTGCTGGCGATTGCATCGATGTGATGAACAGTCTGCCTGCTGAGTCTATTGATCTGATTTTTGCAGATCCACCCTATAACTTGCAGCTCAAGGGTGACTTGCATCGTCCCGACAATTCCAAAGTGGATGCGGTTGATGATCACTGGGACCAATTCAGCAGCTTCCGTGCTTATGACGAATTCACGACTGCATGGCTTAAGGCCGCACGTCGCCTTCTGAAACCAAATGGCGCGATCTGGGTCATTGGTAGCTACCACAACATTTTCCGCGTTGGCGCATCTTTGCAGAACGAAGGCTTTTGGATTTTGAACGACGTTGTTTGGCGTAAGTCGAACCCAATGCCTAACTTCCGCGGCAAACGCTTTACCAACGCTCACGAGACAATGATCTGGGCCGGTAAGAACGAAGCCAGCAAATACACATTCAACTACGATGCTTTGAAAGCGCTGAATGAAGGCATTCAAATGCGCAGTGATTGGGTCCTTCCGATCTGCACTGGCCACGAACGCCTAAAAGATGAAGCGGGCGACAAAGCGCACCCGACACAAAAGCCGGAGAGCTTGCTGCACCGTATCTTGGTTGGCTCTACCAACCCGGGCGATGTGATCCTTGACCCGTTCTTTGGCACAGGTACCACTGGTGCTGTTGCTAAGATGTTGGGCCGTGATTTCATCGGCATCGAGCGTGAAGAAGCATACCGTAAGGTTGCGACGAAACGAATCGCGAATGCACGTAAATTTGACCGCGAAGCGTTGCAGGTCAGTGCCTCTAAACGCGCAGAGCCACGTGTTCCGTTTGGCCAATTGGTTGAGCGCGGCATGTTGCGCCCGGGCGAAGAACTTTATTCGATGAACAAGCGCCATAAGGCCAAGGTACGTGCTGACGGCACCTTGATCGGTGATGACATCAAAGGATCAATCCACCAAGTGGGTGCGCATCTTGAAGGCGCGCCAAGCTGCAACGGCTGGACTTACTGGTGCTTTAAGAAAGACGGGAAAAAGGTTCCTATCGATCTGTTGCGTCAACAAGTTCGTGCTGAGATGCACGACTGACCCTCACTTAACACTACAGTTTTACGAACACCGCTGGTGCCGGTGGCCTTTACCCGAGGCCGCATCAAAAGGCACTCAACTATACCCCGCCCTTGTGGCGGGGTTTTTTTATTCGTGATTGGAAAAAAGTTTAGCGCGGCATTGGATTTTTTGCCGCGTTATATGCCGACCAATCGGTGATTTCAGGGTAATATATTTCGCGCCATTTACGCACACGCGGGTTCATGATCCGGCGAAACAATGGTGGATACATCGCTGCCATTGTCATGATTGGATAGCCATATGGCAGCTGCGGTGCATCTGCTTCTGTATAGTTTTGCAAAATTGGAAAGCGACGGTCGGGTTTGTAATGATGATCCGAATGGCGCTGCAAGTTGATCAGCAGCCAATTTGACGCCTTATGTGCTGCGTTCCAAGAATGTCGTGGTTGTACATGTTCATATTTACCCTCGCCCAAGTGTTTGCGGGTCAGGCCATAGTGTTCGATGAAGTTGACCAATTCGAGCTGCCAAATCGCGGTGCTTGCCTGAAGTAGGAACAGTCCGACCCCAACCCATCCGCCCAGAATAAAAGCGAGTAAAAGGAAGCTGCCTTGAAGCGCTGCATATTTCCAGAAAGGGTTGCCACGATCTGTCGCTGGCAGGTCTTTGCGTGCGAGCATGGCGGCTTCAGCTCTGAGGGCTGACAAAAAAGAACTGCTCAAGACACGAGGGAAGTAACGATAGAAATGCTCACCCATGCGTGCAGTGACTGGGTCACGCGGTGTCGCGACGTAGCGGTGATGGACCAACATGTGTTCTGAACGAAAGTGTGAATACATTACCAATCCCAACAAGATATCAGCCATTTGGCGTTCCATTTTGTTCTTTTGGTGCATCAGTTCGTGACTGTAATTAATCCCAATTGTTCCCGTTATGACGCCAATACCGAAAAATAACCCGATCTTTTCCCATGCCCCAAGATGTGCGGCACCCGTGACGTAAGCGATAAGGCCGAAAACTGTGATAAATTGTAACGGTGCCCAAATGATCGTGATGAACCGGTACCAATACAGGTCGTCATCAGTTGCATCCAAATCAGCATTTCTCACGTCCAAGCCTAACGCTAAATCGATCCCAGAGAAGAGATACCATGTGAGGAACGGTAAAAGTAGAACTGTCCAACCACCATAAGATGCGCCAATCCAAGCGACTGGGATAAGCGCCAAGGATACCCAAAAAGGGAGGGCATTCTGAATTTTTGCCATATCGGAAGCGGAAGTGACCATCGTAAATCCTTTGAGTGGCTTGGCGTGCTTAGGGAAGCGATAGGTTTGCCTTATTTTCAATAAGGTCAAATGCCTTACGCATGACAGTTGGTAAGTCAGAGGGGCGGAAATCGTTGTGCCCTAAGAACAATAGTTGTTCATCGCTGTCTACTGCCGCAGTCATGACGCTCAATAACAGATGAAAATGGGTAAAAGTATGGCGGACCTCGCCTTCTACGGCTTTCCAGTCGGCAGATGTCGGAGGTGTTCCTGGCGGTCGTGGGGCATCTGAATCAATCCAATCAGAACCAGGCCAGCCCAGCATGCCACCCAGTAAGCCTTTGTCAGGCCGGCGCTCCATCAACCATGCGCCATCTGAGCGACGGCCCAAATACACCGTGCCATGGCGTACTGGCTTTGGCTTCTTAGGTGTCTTTTGGGGCAGTTCTAGCGCTGTGCCCTTTTTACGCGCTTTGCAAGGCTCCCGCCACGGACAGATGTCACATGTTGGTGATTTTGGTGTGCAAATAGTTGCGCCCAAGTCCATGACAGCTTGGGCGTAATCGCCTGTGCGTAGTTTTGGCGTTAGACGTTCCGCCTTGGCCGTCAGTTCTGCCTTAGCTGCGGGTAGTGGTGTGTGAATATCGTAAAGCCGCGCCATCACGCGTTCGACGTTTCCGTCTACCACAACATGACGCAAATCATAGGCGATCGAAGAAATTGCGGCCGCAGTGTAGGGGCCAATTCCCGGCAAACTTAGGAGGGTTGCGTGATCATCGGGAAACACTCCGCCATGTTCATTCGTGATGGTGCGCGCGCATTTCAATAGGTTTCGGGCGCGGGCGTAATAACCTAAGCCAGCCCACTCCCCCATAACATCGCCATCTGCAGCTGCAGCAAGGTCCGCAACTGTGGGCCAACGCGCGGTGAACCGATTAAAATAGTCTTTAACTGCGGCAACAGTCGTCTGTTGCAGCATAACTTCTGACAACCAAATTCTATAGGGATCAGGACGCACACCGGCCTTTTTTTCAGTTGGAGGCGTACGCCAAGGCATTGGGCGCGCGTGAATATCGTACCATTCAAGTAGATTTGAACTGAGATCACGCAATCTTTATGCTCCGCATTGTCTTGTTTCGCTGGTCTGAGCGGGGTGATCCGCTATTATAAGTGTTGATAGTGAGGAACATAGCTTTGGTTCAGCGACGCACCAGCACAAAAGGATTTAAACGCACAGCAACTTTGTTGGGCAACCGAATTCGCACGGTCAGTGAAAGTCGCGGTTTTGCGCAAAGCCGCTTGCTGACCAATTGGGCAGAGATCGCAGGGCCAGATATTTCCTCAATCGCACGACCTGTCGAAGTTAGCTATGCGCGCGGCGGCATGGGCGCGACCCTGACATTGTTGACGACGGGTGCGCAGGCTCCGATGTTAGAGATGCAAAAGGAACAAATTCGTTCCAAAGTTAATTCGGTGTATGGTTATAACGCTATCGCCCGCGTGCGGATCACGCAAACTGCGACCACGGGTTTTGCTGAAGGTCAGGTCGATTTTACCCATCGCCCCAAATCAGTAAGCGAAATGATTCCAGACGCAGGAATTGTGAAACGCGCAGCAGAGACAACACAAGCTGTCGGCGATGAAGGGCTGCGTGCAGCTCTTGAGCGACTTGGCACCAATGTAATGAAACAAAAAATCACCCAGACCTAAGGATTACGATATGAAACGCATTCTTCCAATGATTGTCGCCGCGCTTGTCGGCGTCGGCGCGTACTTTATTTTTGTACACGAACCCTCAAGCAGCGTATCCCAATCTGCGGAATTAACCGCACCGGCAGAAGCTGTTGCAACTGAAGTTGCTGATAATGCTGATGGTGACGCTGAAGTAGACACATCAACTATCCCTGACATGATGATTGGTAACCCAGATGCCAAAGTTACTGTGATTGAATATGCATCATACACATGCCCGCACTGTGCATCCTTTCATGCGGGTACATTTAAGGACCTAAAGAAAAACTACATCGATACAGACAAGATCAACTTTGTCTTCCGTGAAGTCTATTTTGATCGTTACGGTTTGTGGGCTTCGATGATCGCGCGCTGTGCGGGTCCTGAGAAATTCTTCGGTCTAACTGACTTGATGTTCCAGTCCCAGTCTTCGTGGACACGTGCAGGTGAGCCAGCAGCAATTATTGATGAGTTGCGCAAACTTGGTCGTCTTGCCGGAATCGATGGTGAAACGCTTGAAGTCTGCTTGAACGACAATGACAAAGCTAAAACCCTGATCGCTTGGTATCAAGAAAAAGCGGGCGCAGATAACATCGACAGCACCCCTAGTTTTATCATCAATGGTAAGAAGCACACGAACATGAGCTTTGCTGAGATGTCAGAAATTATCGACGCAGAGCTAAAGTAAACTTTCAAGACAATAGTTGGCGCGTCTTTTGGCGCGTCAGCTATTCGTCGTTTGGGTGCAGCGACCTTTATGCCAATGGCAATTTTTTTAATGCCGATTGCAATGCGCTATCATCTTCAAATTGCAAACGAACGGGCAGGGTAATAACCTTCGTTCGAAACGCCGAAGGCAAGCGCACAGCATCCTTTTCAGTTGTAACCAATTGTGCGCCTTTTGCGCGGGCATCGGCTTCAAATCGTGCAAGCAGATTGGTGGATAGCTTTTGATGATCATCCAACGGTTCAGTGTGCACCACCTCTGCCCCTAGCTTGCGTAATGTCGCAAAGAACTTTTCCGGATACCCAATTCCGGCGAAGGCAAACGCCCGTGTATCCGTCCAATCCATGCCTGTCATAAGCGGTTCTAAGGCTGCCGTTAGGTGAGGCGTTTGGAGATGTGGCTGAGAGTTTACAAAGGTTTCCTGCGTTGATGGCGTTCCAATGGACAGCAATAAATCTGCGCGCGCCAATCCTTCGGTGATTGGTTCACGCAATGGGCCTGCTGGCAAACATTGCCCATTCCCAAAGCCATGTTTTGCATCAACAACGATGATCGATAGGTCTTTATGAAGTGCAGGGTTTTGGTGGCCGTCGTCCAGTACAACAACTGTAGCACCTGCGTCTTGCGCGGCTTTGCCACCCAATGCGCGATCCTTTGAAACCCAAACTTCTGCAAAAGCAGCAAGTAGTAAAGGCTCGTCACCTACCTGATCCGCTGTGTGAATTGCTGGGTCCACACGAACTGGACCTTCCAACGTGCCGCCATAGCCGCGGCTGACGATATGCGTGGTGTGAAACAGATCACGTAAACGCTCGGTGACTGCGATAACGGTCGGGGTTTTGCCAGTTCCACCAGCGTTGATGTTACCGATGCAAACAACAGGTATGTCTAGCTTTAGGTGTAATCCTTTTGCCAGTCGCCATGCTGTCGCTGCGGCGTAAACATAGCCCAAGGGTGCAAGCACTTTGGCTTGCCAGCTAGAAGGTTGGTCCCAGAACTTTGGTGCGCGCATCAATTGTTTCCTCCTTCAACGGCATCTAAAGCAATTGCGACCAATTCGGTAATCCGGTCAGTTACATCCGTACCTTGTGAGACGACATCCCAGCCCGACATCGCCATAGATGCAGCATGATCGGGTGAAATTAATTGCGCCACTGCTACTCCAAGGGCTCTGGTGTCATTGACAATACGTGCAGCGCCTGCCGCTGCTAACCTTGTATAGCTTGGCATATAATTGCGCACATTTGGTCCATAAAGGATCGCGGTTCCCAAACCCGCTGCCTGCAATGGATCAAGACCATGCTGGCCAGATGCCAATGAACTGCCAAGGAAGGATAGCGGGGCAATGCGATACCAAAGCCCCAATTCGTCCTGGGCGCTGGTCAACAAGACTTGGCAGTTGTCATCAGGCATTTCGCCGTCTTCCCAACGTGAACTGCGCAAGCCATCGTCCTTCATTTGCGCTTCACAGGCAGATGCTTGTGCTTCACCGGCTGGATTCAGAACTAACAGCAGGCGATGCGAAAGGCGAAGAGCGTGGCGGTGCGCGGCAAGTACAGTGTGGACTTCGTTTGGTTGAACAGCTGCAGCAAACCAAATTGGTCGCCCGCCTATGATAGCTGAGAAATCATCGAAGTCGCTTTGGGTGTAAGGTAGCGACAAACTGCCTGCCAAGATAGGACCACTCAGTTCCAAGGTTGCGCTACTTCGCATCAACTTTGTGAGCCGCGCTTGCGCTGGTTCTGAGCGTACGAGAACGTTGTCAAAGGACGCCATAACATCACGTGCGACTTCAGGTAACCAGCGATCACGACGGTTTTCGAAACCGACTTGATCGGCGTCAGCCATAATGAGATGCACACCCTTCGCGCGCGCCGCTAATATCAAGTTTGGCTGCAATGCCCCCCAAAGCCACAAACCAACAGTTGGCTGCCAATGCCCAAGGAAAGTTGCGATGTCGTTAGGATGTTCGCTAGGTGCTGCGTCGATAATTATCCAAGAGCAAGGTGAAGTAAGTCTATCGGGGGTCGTGATCAAAATGCTCAAACCGTCACGCTGCGCGCAAAGCCATTTCGCAAGATCAAGTATTGCCAACCCGTTTCCGGTTTCTGGTGCATTCAACCACAGCACCTCACCCGATGGGCGATCCTTCGAGGGAGAGTATTTTGTAGGAGGGTTGCGCCGTACAAGCGCACGGTAGGCTGACAATTCAAGGGATTTTGGCATGACTGATTTTAATCCCCCTTACTTGGGTTTCAAAGCCATCAGGGCCTGGCTATGGATATCAACGCCACCTGCAACAACGCCATTCAATAGAGATGTGGGATGGTTAAAGATCAATGACTTCCCTGTCTGGTCGGTGATTTTGCCTCCAGCTTCGCTGACAATAAGTGCGCCCGCGGCAATATCCCATTCCCAACTAGGTCGAAAAGTGAACATGGCATCGAACTTACCTTCAGCAACAAGTGCCAAGCGGTAGGCAAGCGATGGACGATGGTTACGTTCAAAGTCTGGGACACCGTTTGGCCAGAACCGCGGTTCAACATTTACCTTGGTAGACAAGATTGATGCGCCCGTGAGGTTTGATTGATTCGAGACCTTTAGGGGTTTCCCATTTAGCCATGCTCCTTGGCCAAAAGCAGCAGTGTACATCTTGTCAAGCATCGGCAGATAAACGACAGCAGCGGTTATCAAACCACGATCTGCAATTGCAAAGGAATGTGCCCATGTGCTGGCTCCCTCTGCATAGCTGCGCGTTCCGTCGATCGGATCAATGATGAATATCTTGTCTTGGGAGAGGCGTTCAGTCGTATCGTCAGTTTCTTCTGAAAGCCAGCCATAATCGGGACGAGCAAGGCGAAGTGTGGCAGACAGCATGTCGTTTACGGCCAGATCAGCTTCGGTTACTGGGCCGGCCCCAGCGGGCTTGTCCCACTTCTTAGCAGTTTTGCCAGAATAGCTTGTGGCAATGCGCCCTGCGATCCGGGCAGCATCGACTAGCAGTTTTAGGTCATTTGCCGGCAAGGGTCATTCCCTCGACCAGCAATGATGGGACGACACGGCTTAGGTGGGTGCGGGCATCATTTGCTGGAACAATACTCATCAACATCTGACGCAGGTTACCAGCGATCGTGCATTCGTTCACGGCGTATTGGACTTCGCCGTTTTCCACCCACAATCCTGCGGCACCGCGTGAATAGTCACCAGTGTTTGGATTGATGGTTGAACCGATCATTGAGGTTACTAACAGGCCGGTTCCCACGTCACGAATTAGGTCGCTCTTGGATGCAGTGCCTTGCGTTAGCGCGGTGTTCCAAATGCTAGGGGAGGGGCCGGATGCGGTACCACGTGCGGCGTTCCCTGTGGAGGTCATGCCGAGTTTACGTGCATTGGCTAAATCCAATGTCCAACCCGTTAGGATACCATCTTCGATGATAGCACGTTTTGTGGTTGGTAAACCTTCAGCATCAAATGGGCGAGATGCACCTGTACGTGGGCGATGTGGATCCTCAAGAACAGATAGGTGTGCAGGTAAAACCTGTTCACCCAATGAGTCGCGCAACCATGATGCGCCTCGACCAACGGAGGCACCATTTACTGCGGCGAGAAGATGACCAATCAAAGTCGATGAAACACGTTCGTCGAACAATACGGGGAACGATCCGGTTGGTGGTTTGCGCGAGTCCATTCGGGCAAGGGCGCGTTCTGCAGCTTCACGCCCGATTTCGCCAGCATCGCGCAGATCGGCTTGAAAGATGCGGCTGTCACCTGCGTAATCGCGCTCCATTCCAGTACTTGTGCCAGCAATCGCAACACAGCTTAAGGCGCGATCTGTCCGTGCATATCCGCCCGAAAACCCGTTACTTGCGGCTAGATGAATCTGTCGTGCGCCATAAGCTGCGCTGGCAGATTGAACTTGGCTGATGCCATGAACGTCCATTGCAGCAGCTTCTGCTTCTGCGGCGTCTTGTTGCAAAGTACCGGGTGCAGGTTCTGGCGTGGCATCGTGCAATTCCAGCGCATCAATGTCCCAATCGGCAATCAACTGAGATGGATCGGCCAGGCCCGCATAGGGATCATCAGGTGCCTCTTGCGCCATAGCCACAGCGCGCTGCGCCATTTCATCAATGGTGCGTGTTGACGTGTCGGATGCGGAAACATTCGCAATCTTTTGACCAACAAAGACGCGAAGGCCAATATCGATCCCTTCAGAGCGTTCAGCATGTTCCAACGCACCCGCACGCACGTCGATCGAGACTGACGTGCCTTGAACTGCCATTGCATCAGCGGCGTCGGCCCCTGCACGTTTGGCGGCAGATAAAAGTGATTGTGTCAGCGCGTCGAGGGGCTGCGGCATTTGGCGTCTCCCTTGGAAGTTGGTTATGAGGTACCCTTGCTGCGGACGTGGCGCAAGGGTTGGCCAAAAAAAGGGCCGCGCGAAATGCACGGCCCGTTCCGAAAAACTCGTCGATTTATTGGATGCGCTGACCGTTGGCTAAAATATGACCTGCGTCGTTAATCTCAATCTTGGAAGTGACAGTGTCTGGTTCTGTTCCAGCACGGGCGAATAGGCCCATCATCATGCGGGCACCCATCGATTGTTGCTCTGGGAGTATGCCCATGTTGACCAAGTTATCCAGCAGACCATTGCCACCAACCAGCTTCAGATCAATGCCACCTGTTGGGCGCGGCATGCCTTTAAAGCTGACCAAATCGGTGTTGTCGAATGTGAAGTCGCCAGTCGCTGTTAAGCGAGCCCCGACGGCGTCAACGACAAATGAATTCAGCGATAGGGCATTCAGTTCACCAGGCGCGGCACCACTACTTTCCAATGCAGCTGCTTGATCGGGGTCGAAGAAATCAAATAGGATTTTTGCCTTGCCGGACAGATCAACCGCAAGCGTTGCTGGATTGCGCGGTAAGTTCGCGGCTGGATCAAACATGCTCCACAGAATATCTGAAACTGTGAAATCACCCATCGTGAACCCAAATGCAAAATCTTGTTCGTCATCGGATTTGCGCAGTGGCATTGCAACGTTAAATTTAGATGTTGCCATGTTAAGTGTGATTGGGAGCGGAATATCAGGCATCAGTGCATTTATGGCTAAGTTGTCTTGGCCGACACCATAGCGCAAACCGTTCCCATCCATTGTGAATACAATCTCACCGCCGCTAGAGGAGGTAGTTGCAGTACCTGCGCCATCGGGTCCATCAAAGGCGATGTCCATATTACCAGCTTGGTAAGCAGCTGTACCGTTGACAGCGAAGCCAGCGTCCAACATTGCAGCAACGTCTTGGGCTTTTATGCCTGTGTTCGGGATACTGCCTATGCTGTTTGAGGCCAATTCTCGCAATGCCCCCTCCATCTTGATTGTACTGCCAGTTTCTGGATCAGAGAACGCGACATCGTATGTGATCAATCCAATGGAACCAGATTGTGAGTATTCCCGCAATTCGGACGTTGAAATTGTTGAGTTGCCGTTGACGTCCTTTAAGCTGACCTTTGCTCTGGCAAGGTCAGGGCCAATGGTTTCGTCATCGACGGTTAGGTTGCCCAACGTCATATCCAGCGCATTTGCAGAATAGGCGTAATTAAAATTGTCGGGATCGCCAGTCACGATCATATTCAAACCGTCTTGGCTATATCCTATTGATGTGCTGACGGCTTCTCCGGATTCTAGGGTCAAATCAACGTCGAATATTGTTTTTTCGGGAATGGTTATGTGAACACTTCCATCGCCTTGTTCTGTGAATTGGATTTCTGGCATTGTGGCATTCATGCGGTCGTTGCCCAGAGTAAAATCCATTTGCATTGTAACGTCTGTAATCTTCAGCACATTTCCGGAAACAGATTCATTTGCACTAATTTCATACCCCATCGAAGTCATGTAACCCTGCCAGTTCTCCCAAACGTCGGCGTTTGTGACATCGGCAAAGCCGGCGGTTGTACCAAGCAAAAGGCTAGCGGCTGACGTGAAATAAACTTTTGAAAACTTAGACATCAATTAAATTCCTGATCTTTCGGAGAAACGGTTAGGTCGTCTATGGTTTAACAGCACAGCGGTGGGGTCAAGGGTGCAGGGCGCTAGACGCGCAACCTTCCGCCTATTATTAAATAAGCACAGTCTTTGAATTTTAAAGGGTTTCGAAAATGAACGTAGCAGGAAAAACCGTTGTAATTACAGGTGCAAGCCGTGGAATTGGCGCAGAGGCTGCAGGTGTCTTTGCTGCTGCTGGTGCAAACGTTGCGCTGATAGCGCGTAGTTCGGATGCGATCGAAAAACTTGCGGCTGAGATCGGTGAGCAAGCCATAGCACTAACCTGTGACGTAGCGAGCTATGCTTCGGTTGAAGGTGCAATCGCAAAGGCCAAAGAGACCTTTGGTAGTGTCGATATCTTGATTAACAACGCAGGTGTAATCGAACCTATCGCCCATCTCGCGAGTGCAGACCCAGATGAATGGGGCACCGTCATTGATATTAATCTGAAAGGCGTCTTCAACGGCATGCGGGCCGTCTTGCCGATGATGATCGCCTCGGGTGGCGGTAGTATCCTTACGATCAGCTCTGGTGCAGCCCACGGTCCTGTTGAGGCGTGGAGTCACTATTGTGCTTCCAAAGCGGCGGTGAAAATGCTGACTGAGTGCGTTCACAAAGAAAACGGTGCTGATGGCATCCGTGCGATTGGGCTTTCACCGGGGACGGTTGCGACCCAAATGCAGGTTGAGATCAAGGCGTCTGGGATCAATCCCGTTAGCCAATTGGACTGGGACGTTCATATTCCAGCGGATTGGCCCGCGCGCGCATTGCTTTGGATGTGTGGTTCGGACGCCGACCAATACTGTGGCCAAGAGCTATCTCTGCGGGACGAAGATTTGCGCAAACGGGTTGGCCTGATTTGATTGACCTAGCTAAATCAAACGGCATTTGGACGATCACGATCAATCGCCCCGATAAGGCGAATTCTCTGACGCGCGAGATGTTGACTGAGCTGGCGTTGATTGCTGAAAGCGCGGCGGATGCGAAGGCGGTTATCATCACCGGCGCTGGCAAAGTTTTCAGTGCGGGTGCTGATCTGGATCAGGCGCGTGCTGGTTTGGCAGTGTCAGATATGTGGGAGCGTTTGTCCGGAGCCATCGATAGCTTGCCATGCCTGACCATTGCGGCATTGAACGGGACACTTGCGGGTGGCGCGACGGGGATGGCATTGGCTTGCGATATTCGTATTGCCGTCCCAACCGCTAAGTTCTTTTATCCAGTGATAAAGTTGGGCTTCTTGCCACAACCCTCTGACCCCAAGCGGATGACCGCTTTGATTGGGCCCGCACGAACCAAACTGATTTTGATGGGTGGTCAAAAAATCACTGCATCTGAGGCGCTTGATTTTGGACTGGTTGAACGGCTGGTTGAACCTGAAGAGTTGATGGATTATGCCCACGACCTTTGTCACGATGTTATGACTGCGAGCCCTGAAATAGCCCAAGGAATAAAGGCTATGTGCCGCTAACCCTTGCGCCAAGGCCTCAGGCACTGCATTGACAGCATTAAATTGGTAAAGGTGAAACCATGTTCGGTATAAATTTAGAAACACAGCCAGAAATTGTCCAAACGGCTGCCGGATATTTGGTCCAAGGTTGGGAGCTTGCGGCAAGTTGGCTGCTTAGCCCAGCGGCGTGGTCACAGTTTGGTTTGTTGGTTGTTGCATACTTGGCTGCAGTCTTGGTTGCGCGCCGCCTTAGCCCGTTTTTGGAAAACCTTCTAAATCCAGGTGACAGCACAAACATTTTTGCGCAACCGCGCCGTTTCGTCATGCAGTTCTTACCGCTACTGTTGCCGTTATTAGCGTATGGATTCACAGGTGTTGGAGAGGGGATTGTACGATCCCTGTTCGACAGTGGTGCTGTAATTGCCTTTGGTAAACGAGTCTTCTTGTTCCTGGCCGTGCGGGTATTGGTTCAATCGATCATTACCGATCCGTTCCTCAAAACAATTGGCAAATTCGTATTTATCCCGATTGCTGCACTTTATGCGCTGGGCCTCTTGGATTTGGCGCAAGCACAGCTAACCGCCACCGAAGTTGCCGTAGGTAACATCAAGTTTTCCGTCATGGCATTGGTACGTGGCCTGATTGCTGGTTCTTTGCTGTTTTGGTTGGGCGGATGGTCCAACCAGCAGTCGGCGAGCTTCATCCACAAGCAAGAAGAAATGCGCCCATCTTTGCGCCAATTGGCAAGCAAGACGGTTGAGTTCATGATCTTTGGGATCGCCTTCTTACTGCTTATGAATATCATGGGTATTAATCTTAGCGCGCTCGCTGTTTTGGGTGGTGCAATCGGTGTTGGTCTAGGCTTTGGCCTGCAAAAGATTGCGTCCAACTTTATCTCTGGTGTGATCCTTTTAGTCGAAGGCCAAGCCACTGTTGGCGATTATGTTGAGATGGATGGTGGCGAAGCTGGTGTGATTGTGCGCATGACTGCACGGGCTGCGATCTTGGAAACCTACGATGGTCGCTGGATCGTTATTCCCAATGAAGATTTCATCACTACACGGGTTGTGAATTACTCAGACAGTGGATCTGCTAATCGATATGAAGCGCCGTTTTCGGTTAGCTACGATACTGATATTAATCTTGTACCTGCTATCGTCGCAGCGGCTGTAGCAAAGCTGCCGGAGGTGCTGGATAAACCTTATCCGCCGGATTGTGAGCTGATGGGTTTCGGTGACAGTGGTATAGATTTCTCACTTGAATTCTGGGTGAACGGAATCGATGACGGACATCATAAATACAAATCAAAAGTGCTATTCGCCATTTGGAATGCACTTAAAGACGCAGGCATCGAGATACCTTATCCGCACCGCGTTGTTGAGATTAAAGGCGATATGAAAGGCCTAAAACTATGACAAAAACTGCAGCCGTTATTGGCGGAGGGCCTGCCGGATTGATGGCTGCTGAAATGTTGGCCAAAGCTGGCGTTTCAGTCACTGTGTATGATGCGAAACCGTCACTTGGACGCAAGTTCCTGATGGCTGGCAAGTCCGGCTTGAACATCACCAAGGACGAAGGTTTGGAAGCATTGTTAGAAGCTTATGGCGCGCATTCAGAAGAAATGCGCCCGATGGTTTCCATGTTCGATTCCTCCAAAGTTAAGGGTTGGGTTCGTAGTTTGGACCAACCGATTTTCATCGGATCGTCGCGTCGTGTGTTCCCTGAAGCGATGAAAGCCTCTCCGTTACTGCGTGCATGGTTTGCGCGTTTGGACGAATTGGGCATCACCCGTTTAGCACGGTGGAAATTCAAAGATTTTAACGGTGGCGGGTTAGAGTTTGATACACCAGATGGCCCCCAAACGGTTCAAACAGACGTGACTGTTTTGGCGCTAGGCGGTGCCAGTTGGGCCAAGTTGGGGTCTGACGGTGCATGGGCTAAGTTGTTGGCAGATAGAGATATTCCAGTCGTCCCTTTTGGCGCGGTGAACGTTGGATTGCGTGTTGACTGGTCAGAACACATGGCCAAACATTTTGGCACTCCGATCAAGACGGTCGCTTGGACGGTCAATGGTGAGACATCGCGCGGTGAAGCAGTTGTTTCGACCCGCGGTATCGAGGGTGGAGGCGTCTATTCATTGTCTGAGGCCGTGGGCGCAGGTGCTGATCTAACTATGGATTTGTTGCCGGATGTTAAACTCGAAGATGTCGCGCATCGCCTGTTTAAACCACGTGGTAAAACCAGCCTTTCGAACCACCTACGCAAGGCGTTGCGGATGTCACCGGTTAAGATTGCATTGCTTCAGGAGCTTGGTCGTCCATTGCCTGAAGAGGCTGGAAAGCTTGCACAATTGATCAAAGCACTGCCTGTTCCTGTTGCGGGTTTGAACCCGATGGATGAGGCGATTTCGACGAGCGGTGGTGTCGCTTGGGAATCATTGGATGAGAGCCTTATGATCCGTGATTTACCGGGTGTATTTTGCGCTGGTGAGATGCTGGATTGGGCGGCCCCAACGGGGGGGTATTTGCTGAATGGTTGTCTGGCAACAGGCCGCTGGGCGGGTATCTCGGCGATCCGCTTTTTGGGTGTTACTGAAGCCGAAAAGTAACGTCGGTATTACGTCGGTATCGTGTCGGTAAAACGTAGGTGCGGATTACCGACTGCCCAACATCGCAAGACGAATAAACGCGCGCTCGACCAATGCCATGGCGGGCGCGTTTTGGCCTGCACTGCGCAGCTTTAGATCGGTGTCTGTCAAAACAGTTAGAGCGGTTTCTAATTTGGCAGGACCCCAACGGCGCGCTTGGCCGATGATGCGATCTTTGTTTGGACCCCAAACATTTGGACGTCCTGTGGTGTCACATGCCACGCGGTGTAGGGATCGGAAATGGCGCATCGCACCGATGCACAATGACACTGCATTGACGCCTTGGGCCTGAAGCTTGCGCAACACAGGCCCAATCTGATCGGCGCGCGCATCGGCAACGACCATCAAGATGTCATCGATATCCGCTTCGGTTGAGGAGGGTGCACAGGCTGCAATGTCTTCCTCAGACAGTGGAGATGAATCACTGAGTTTATACAGGGTGATCTTGTCGGCAGTCTGGCGGAAATCACCCGGCGACAGGGATTGTGCGAGGTCGTTCAAAACATCCATTACATTGCCCGTTGGCATTGGTAATCCAGCTTCGCGTAGTGCGGTTTCGATCTCTTGACGCGTTGGTGGGTTGTCAAAGATTGCGGCGGCGTAGGCGTTTTTATGGGCCTCAAAAGCTTTTAGTGTTTTAGACGTTTTCTTAAGGTTGCCAGCAGTGACGATGATTTGTGCATCGCCTTCCTGCCATTGGTTCAGCGCGTCAATGATCGTGTCATCAACGAAACTGTTAGCGTCTTCCACAAAGGCGACGCGCGGGCCGGGGAAAAAACCGATGGCTTTGACTGCGTCCAGCAACAAGGCTTTGTCTTTGCGCAATTCACCCGCAGGAATGCGGGTCAGGCGCATTTCTTCTTCGCCTTGAGGGCCAACAAGGGCTGCAATAACGTCTTGGCGTTTGAGTGCGACGCGCATCGCGTCCGTGCCATAAATCAATAACCCCGCCTTGCTAGCATCTGGTTTTGAAAAATAGCCGTTGGCGTGCGCGCCAGTCAGCTTCATGAGGGCAAATCCGCAGTAGCGATTAGGTGGTCTATCAGCTTGTCAGCCAAAATGATCATCAGGCGCTCTTGTGCGTCTTCTCTTGTAGCTTGGCTGCTGATGGTGCTGCCTGCTGCGGAATAACCGGTGAAGCTGTTCACTTTGCCAGAACCGACGATTTGTCCGGTTTGTGTGTCGCGCAGAGTGTATTGTGCGGTGCCCAACAGGTTGTACCGGTTGATGTTACCGATTGAGTTGATGCCAAGAGCCTTTAGGGAGGTTGAAACAGAAACCCCCAGATCAAATCGTGGATCAGCCGCGCGGCCCAGACGTTTTTCCAATTGTCGTGTCAGCAGATAGCTGTCGCGCGTCTTGGGCTCTTGAACCAAGACGCTGTTGAGTAGGACATTTGCACTGCCATCCGTGCCGTAAACGGGTGTGAAACCGCAGGCCGTCAGCGCCAAGAATGGCAGTATCAAAAGGTATTTAAACAACGACATTCACAATCCGTCCTGGGACAACAATCACTTTTTTCGGCGTTCCACCATCAAGCGCCTTTTGGACAGCTTGCGTTGCCAAGGCCAGTTTTTCAACCTCATCCTTTGGCATATCCGCAGGAACCGTGATTTCGCCGCGCCGTTTGCCGTTGATTTGGATCGGCATAGTGACGCTGTCATCCACCATCATCTGTTCATCAGCTTTTGGCCACGGTGCAGTTGTTGCGAGGCCTGTGCCACCTTGAGCGGCCCAGATATCTTCAGCCAAGTGCGGCGTCATCGGTGCCATCAATTGTGCCAAGACTTTGATCGCTTCGTGTTGCGCGGCGTAACCTGCTTTGGTTTTTTGCATAACGGCTGTGAAGCCGTAAAGCTTTGCAATCGCTGCGTTAAAGCCAAAGGATTCTACACCCACGGTCACGTCATGGATCGCTTTGTGCATAGCGCGCAGAAGATCGTCATCGCCTGTGCCTTTGGCGTCTTTGTCCATTTTCGCAATACGTGTGGATATATTGTAGACGCGGTTCAGGTGCTTATGTGCCGCTTCGGCCCCAGACGCTGTCCATTCCACATCACGCTCGGGAGGTGAGTCAGACAGAACAAACCAGCGCGCGGTGTCTGCGCCGTAGTTGGCAATGATTCCAAGTGGATCGACCACGTTCTTTTTGGATTTGGACATTTTGGCGGAAGGTGTGATTTGCACTTCTGTGCCATCCGTCAATTTGCCGTCAGTCACATCCTCGGGAAGGTGATAGACAGGGCGACCGCGTTCGTCTTTGGTCTCGTAGATCTCGTGCGTCACCATGCCTTGTGTGAACAGCGCGTTGAATGGCTCAATCGCGCCTTCGGGCAAGTGCCCAGTGATCTGCATCGCGCGGGCAAAGAAGCGCGAGTAAAGTAGGTGAAGGATCGCGTGCTCGATCCCGCCGATGTATTGATCGACGTTCATCCAATATTCTGCGTCTTCTTTTACCGTTGGCGTGTCTGCGTGCGGTGATGTGAAGCGTGCGAAATACCACGAGCTGTCCACGAAGGTGTCCATCGTGTCCGTTTCGCGCAGTGCTGCCTTGCCGCAGGATGGGCAGGCTGTGTTGCGCCATGTTGGGTGGCGGTCCAGCGGATTGCCCGGGATGTCAAAGGTGACATCAAACGGCAGTTCGATTGGCAGGTTCTCTTTCTTCTCTGGCACAACGCCGCAATCGTCGCAGTGCACAACAGGGATTGGGCAGCCCCAATAGCGTTGACGGGACAGCCCCCAATCGCGCAGGCGATATTTGGTTACGCCTTGGCCGATGCCTTTTGCTTCGCAGAAATCGATGGCTGCTGCGATGGCTTGGTCGCCGGTCTGCCATTGTTCGCCTGCGAAACCGCCGTTGTAGAACACCTTTTCGGTTTTCATTGGCACGTAGGCTTCAGTTACTCTTGGGTCTGCGTCTTCCGTTGGAAGGAAGGTCGAAATGATTGGCAGCTCGTATTTCGTTGCGAACTCGAAATCACGCACGTCGTGAGCGGGACAGCCAAAGATAGCGCCCGTTCCGTAATCCATCAGGATAAAGTTCGCAATGTAGACCGGCAGGTGGTGATCTGTGTCGAATGGGTGGCGCACAGTGATACCAGTGTTGAAACCCATCTTTTCAGCGGTTTCAACTTCGGCAGCCGTTGTGCCACCTTTGCGACATTCAGCGCAGAATGTGGCAAGCTCTGCGTTATCAGCCTCAAGTGCCTTGGCCAGCGGGTGATCAGGAGAGATGCCCACAAAAGACGCGCCGTTTAATGTGTCGGGACGGGTTGTGTAGACTTCGATCCGGTCATGGCCTTTTGGGGCGTTCGCAGTTGTGGAGAATGCAAACTGTAAACCACGGGATTCGCCGATCCAGTTTTCCTGCATCAAGCGCACTTTGGCAGGCCAGTTATCCAGGCCCTCAAGGGCTGAATTCAATTCGTCCGCATAGTCGGAGATTTTAAAGAACCATTGTGTCAGGTCGCGTTTTTCGACTTCCGCGCCTGAACGCCAGCCTTTGCCGTCGATAACCTGTTCGTTGGCCAGGACGGTCATGTCTTCTGGGTCCCAGTTGACTGAGGCGTTCTTGCGGTGGATCAGGCCAGCGGCAAGGAAATCAAGGAACAAGGCCTGTTGTTGGCCATAGTACTCTGGATCGCAGGTTGCGAATTCACGGGACCAGTCGATGGACAGGCCCAGCGGCTTCATCTGGCCACGCATGTCGGCGATATTATCGTAGGTCCATGTTTTAGGGTGGCCACCAATTGCCATCGCCGCGTTTTCCGCAGGCATGCCGAACGCATCCCAACCCATTGGATGCAGGACGTTGTGACCGGTGCTGATCTTGTACCGCGCTATAACGTCGCCCATGGTGTAGTTGCGCACGTGGCCCATGTGGATACGTCCAGATGGGTACGGAAACATCTCTAGTACATAGTACTTTGGCTTGGTTTCATCGCGGACGGCGGTAAATACGCCCTCTTTGTCCCATGCTGCTTGCCAGTGGGCTTCGATCTCGGAGGGGGTATATGCGGCCATGTGTATGTCGTGTCCTGTAGAATGTGAAAACGCCGGGCGATTGGCCCGGCGTGAAAATCGTTTCGGGTATTGGTGCGCTTAGAAGCGGCCGTCTTGGATACGCAGCTGACGTGCGCGGGATAGAATTGCATCTTCAACCGCGCGTGTTGTCGCTGCTGGTGCTGCACCGCCACGTGTCTGCAATGCGACAGTCAGTGAACGTGCGTCCAAAGCGGGATCATCAATCAGGACCGTTGCACGGTAAGCGCGGCCACCATTGGGTGGAGTGCCGTAACCTGTTGCGATGACACCAGTAAAGGGATCGATGGTTTGGATTGGCAAGAAGTCGAGAACTTCAATCGCCGCTGTCCAAATGTATTTGTTTACGGCAATGACATTGTCGTTCTCTTGCTTGCGGAAGAGATCCCAAATGGTTGAACCCTGTTCTTCTTCAACCTTTTGGGGCGCGCTGGCTTTACCAGATGACAAAGCGCCAAATCCGATCTTTTGACCGCTACAGCCACTAACTGCCAAGGACGCAACCAGAATTGCCGCGATTTTCATAGATCTTACTGTGTTCATTGCCTGCACTCGCATTGGTTTGGTTGTAATCTAGCGAAGGGCTGGGTGCTGAGCAAGATCAATGTCAATTGATGCACATACTATACTATATGGCGTCCTAGCGTAAGAGTGGCCCCCGTGAAAAACTAGTGTGGCAAAGCTGCATCATTCAATAGCACATTCATAAGGCAACGATTGGAGGCCTTGCAAAGCGAGGCCTGAAAAGGTGAAACAACGATTGTACCCATTCCAGATTCTCTGGTTCGGGCCTAATTTTTTCAACCCGAGGGAAAACTCATGAAAAATCTTCTTATCGCTACAACAGCTTTGGTTGCTACAGC
>DLQI01000044.1:48352-48515 GCA_002478745.1 Rhodobacteraceae bacterium UBA7436
TGCTGCGATGTCTGGCGAAACAGATGGCGGCCTAACATTTGGTGCGTCTTTGTCCATGCGTTCAGGTAACGACGTTGACTTGGACACTGGCGATCTTAACAAAGCGACCAACGTTGCGACAAACAAGCTATCCGACATGTCATTGGGCAACATCTATGTGTCT
>DLQI01000082.1 GCA_002478745.1 Rhodobacteraceae bacterium UBA7436
TCAAGTTTGTCTGACAACACCTAACCATAACCACACTAAAATGCTGCCCTGCCCGTTTGAAGCAAGATGTCTTCCACTTGACGAAAGTTCAATGATTAACGTATGAAATATTTCACTGCCGATCGGATGATTTCAGGTGAAGTTTTGAAGTACTTAAATGTATTTTTTGTAGTCATTCATACAAATTAGGTACCAACCAATGGGACGTCAAGTTTGTCTGACAATACCTTAAAATGTGTTCATACAAACAATGTCAGCCCAAATTCATAGCCTTCCACGTATTCTGAGGACCGTCCTGCTTGAGTCATGGGTCGACCTAATACAGCATCAGCTATACCGTCTTTAAAGTTCTTGATATGAAAGAACGGGCGAATTTTGTTTTTAGTAAGGTCGACCATTGCATCTCCTGAATTAAAGGGCAGTCGAGCAGTTGCAGTGCCATAAATCAAATGCTATTTTAGATGATGCAAATTAGAAAGAAGCTTTATCAAAAAAAGTCGAAAATAATCGCGGCAATCTATTGCCTTAGAAGGTGTTCCAGACTGTAAAGTTGAACATCTAACCAAAATCAGTCACTAGTATCAGAACGATCATCTCTCGCCGATATCGTCAAGTTGACGAGCGGTTGTCTTGCTCGTACGAAACGGCATGATCAAAGCCAAGAAATCTGGGGGCATTAAGGGCCATCGTTTCCTGTCTGAAGTTGTTTCCTTCGCTGTATGGGCATACTTACGCCTCCAAATGAGCTTTTGTGATGTCGGGGACCTTTTGTACAAGCGCGGTGTGATCATAAGTTATGAAATCTTTAGGTCATGGGTAAGGAGGTTTGGCCACCTATATGCCAAAGTCATCCGCCGCGACTGGCCTGCTCAATCAGATAAGTGGCACCTCGATTAAGTGGCTATCTCAATCTGTAGCAAGAAGTATTGGCTTTTGTAGCGCCCCATTGAGAGCAACGGTAACGTTCTAGATATTCTTGTACAGTCACGCCGTAATACAAAGGCGGCAGACTGTTTCTTTCGCAAATTGTTCTAAGCAATACGGCCAACCGCGCGTCCTTACTACCAACGAACTGGGAAGCTATAGGGCCAAACTCACGCGACTTGCACCTGGTATCGACCATTGTGCCCACAAGGGATTAAATAACCCAGCGGAAATTTCGCATCGGCCCACACGACGGCGGGAGAAGATCGTGGGGAGGTTCAAATCACCCTGCTAAGCGCAACGCTTTCTTTCCGTGCATAGTCAGGTCCAAACAATCTACCGCCCTCACCGCCACAAACCATCCCCCTGCCTATCGAGAATCTTGCTCAGATGCTCATAGCATTTGGGACGACAACTAGGAAGTTTCATGCCTGATCTCGACGCCGCGCTCATGCAAGACATCTTCAACTTTGGCGGAAACTCGACGGATAACGAACGTAATACATAACTTCTAAGCGGATTATTTTAGGCGAAGTCTTGAAATACTTAAATGAATTTTCTGTTATCATTCATAAAAATAGGGGATCGACCAAGAAACCATCAAGTTTGCCTGATCGTACAGAAGCAAGGCTGCAAACGACCCTCTGGCGGCCTGAAAGCGACCCGTATTACAGGCCAAAGCTTCCAAATGGAACGTAACGCACAAGGTCACCTTTGTTGATTGTCTGCGCATCCTCAGCCAATTCGACAAAGCCATCAGCCCAACTTAAGCCACTAATGCGACCTGAGCCCTCAGATCCAAACACTTCTACCTGTCCGTCGCACATTCGCGCCCGCAAATATTCGCGCCGCCCCGCCTTTTTCGATTTTGTGAAGTTTGCGGGCACATCATAGCCAACAGGGGCCACCCATCCTGCGCCAGCCAATTGAGCCATTGCTGGGCTGGCGAATACCAAAGTACACACCATTGCCGCCACAGGGTTACCAGGCAAACCAAATACGGGTGTATTGTTCCAAAGACCCAAGGCCAATGGACGCCCTGGCTTAATCGCGATCCGCCACATCTGCATTGCGCCAGCCTCTGTCAGCAACGACGAAACATGATCCTCATCCCCGGCTGATGCACCACCACTGGTGATAACAACGTCAGCATTGCTGGCCGCATCGTCCAAAATGCGGCTTAAGGCGGCACGATCGTCGGCGCAGCGTCCCATGTCCACAGGCACGTGGCCCATAGCCGTAATCATAGATAACAACATCGGACGGTTCGCATCATAAATCTGATCTTGTTTAGCTGATTGACCCGCTTCAACCAATTCATCACCGGTTGAAATAACCGCCACGCGCAAAGGCACACGTACAGCAACGTGATCTGCCCCAGTCGCGGCTAATATCGCCATATCTGCAACAGTCACACGACGACCCACCGTCAGGATAACATCGCCCTTATGAACGTCTTCACCGGCGCGACGGGTATTGGCACCCGCCTTAACTGGGCCGCTGAAAGCAATCTGACCATCAGCAACCGTCACATCTTCTTGAAGAACCACGGTGTCCACACCAGTTGGCAATGCCGCACCCGTTAGAATACGAACGGCCTGCCCTTCTGGAACAACAGTGGCCAATCGCGGGCCCGCAGCAGCGCGTTCCTCTGATAGCACCAAGACATGTGGACCCTCTGGGCGACCTCCAGCAAACCCATATCCATCCACAGCAGTATTAGGCAAAGGTGGGTTAGCACGCGGCGCAACCACATCATCTGCCAAGACCCGCCCCATTGCCCAAGATACAGGAATAATTTCGCGCCCCATTACAGGCGTCAAACGTTCACGTAGCAGCGCCAATGCTTCATCAACAGGTGTCCAATGTATGCCAGCAGGCAATGCAAAACAATCGTTACGCAGTGGTGAGGGCGTGATTGGACCGCTCATTTGATTAGCCCCACTTCACTCAGAATAAAGTCGGCAACCGCGACAGTGTCGTCCAGGTCGAACACAGGACAATCAAGTGGCATCGGTGTGTCAGATGCTACAGCGCGAATGGTCGGATCATCCGTCGCGATTAAAGGGTTGTTCGTTTCAGCGCGAAACGCTTCGATCTTTGAGTGCGCGTCGCGTTTATACCCCTCGATCAGAACCAAGTCGACGGGGGCCAATTTTCCCAACAACTCGCTCAGTGTTGGTTCATCATCACCACGCATCTCGTGCATTAATGCAAACCGGTTGCGCGAGGCTAACAACACTTCACGGGCACCGGCAATGCGGTGGCGATAGCTGTCCTTGCCCTCGTGATCCACATCAAAGGTATGGTGGGCATGTTTAACAGTGGAAACGCTGAAACCACGTCCAGAGATTTCTGTAACTAGCCG
>DLQI01000072.1 GCA_002478745.1 Rhodobacteraceae bacterium UBA7436
GAACATGAACAATGTCATGATGTACGGGAAGTAAACGACGCCATCTTTGCCGGATACGTCTTCTACCATTTTGTAGACAAAGCCGTATGCCAATTCAGCGACTGACTGACCGCGTGACGGAACAACTGAACGCTTAGATGTGGTCAAAACCATCAGGCCGATCACTGCCAAAATCGCTAGACCCATCCACAACGCTGCGTTTGTTGGAGTGTACCAAGCAATTGGACCGCTAAATAGCGATTCAATGTTGAACTGATCCATTGGGTGGAATTCCAGCCCGCCAGTTTCTGCGCCTTGTGCTTCGCTTGCCATTTTCAGGCTCCCTCATCTTTGCGGGATAATCCCGCATCGTCATTCGCGGCCAATTCGGCCAGTTGATCATTCTGCATCTCGTGAGCACTGCGGATCATCGTTTTGACCCCGGCCACCAAACCCAGAACGGTGAAAATCAGCATAAAAATGGGAAGTGTCCCGAACAGGTAGTCTAACCCGTATCCTATGCCAAAACCGATCCCAAGACCGGCCACCAACTCTATCACCATCCGCCACGCGTGCTGCGCTTGGGAATAGTGTTCTTCCTTCTTGGGTCCAGGCTCTTGTGCCTGCTTCGCTGCGGCGATCTTGGCTTCAAGTTGCTGCATTTGCAGCTTTTGATCAGGATCGGTCACGGCGTTTTCCCCAATTGGAAATCTTGAGGGAGTGCTAATGGGGGGACGGGTCCGAGTCAACAGGGTCATCGGGGTTTCCCAAAACGGCTCAAGGCACTGATTATATATATAAAAATCTATCAATACGGTCACCTGCAATCATGTCGCAGGAAGCCGTTAACCAATTACAGACAATTTTAGACATTCAACCATTTGGTTGACGATCCCTTTTGCCTTTGCCAAAGCATCCCTATGGCCAATTCTTTAGACACCATCTTTGCTGCTCTCGCTGATCCGACCCGTCGGGCAATCTTAAGCATGCTGCTGGAAGACGATATGGCCGTGACCGACGTTGCCGAGCCATTCGAAATATCATTGGCCGCAATCTCGAAACACCTGATGATCCTGACCCGCGCTGGCCTGATAACGCAAGAAAAACGTGGACGGGTGAAATGGTGCAAACTGGAACCCGACGCGATGAGGAACGCCAGTGTCTGGATGCAAGGGTTTGGGCAATTCGAACCGGTCAATCTGGATGCGTTCGAACGGTTCTTGGAAACCGAACTTGATTCAACACCTGAATAGGGTTGTTAGCCTTTAACCCTCATCACGCAAAAGCATAGCCAATGATACGATCGTCAAACCGATGCCGCCCAATATCCAGACCACAGGCACACCTTGGCCCAGCGCGATCTGCCAAAGGATAACCCAGCTGGGTGTTAGATAAGTATAAGCCATTACTTTAGCCGCAGGCAGGCGCATCGTCGCAAATTGCATCAATACAAAAGTCGCTGAACTCGCACAGATTGCGACATAGAAAATTGTCATCCAAACGATTGATGGCAATGCCGCCCAATCTGTCGCAATCAAATCACTCCAACTGTAAATTGTGATCAATAAACATCCCGCCAGCAAAACGCCCAAGGTAAAGACCAACGCGGGCTCTCCACGGTTCAGCTTGCGCACCAAGGGTGTGTAAAGCGCGTGAAATACGCAACCGACGAAATAGATCGCCTCGCCCCGCCCGATCTTGAACTCTAACAGTGCACCAACATCAGCCCGAAAGATCACCCAAAGCGCGCCAAAACCACCGATTAGCAAGGCCACCAACATATGTCCTGTCAGCTTTTGGCGCATCAGTAACCAACCAAATCCAGCCGCCATAATAGGGATCAACGTGAACACCGCCGCAGCACTGACAGGTGGGGCCGTTTTGAGCCCTTCAAACATCAGCACAAAATAGGTGCCAAAAATCCCACCCAATAACAGATACCGCCAAGGTGCGTTCAACGCAGAACGCTGGACACCACCCGTCGCCAATACCGCAGCGCCGATGACAATTGACGCAATTGCAAAACGCACAGCATTCAACGCACCCGGCGCAATTTCATTGGCGGCCAACGCCCCTAGCGAAAAAGATCCCGCCACAAGCACGGAAAACAACAACATCGCAAGATGGCCCTGCTTGGCGGGGGACATCTTCATCCTCACATGTCCCAGTCTTTGGAATGCTCTTTCAGGAAGTTCACGAAGGCCTGCACCTTGGTCGTCCGGTGCAAATCAACGTGGGTGACCAACCACAAGGGAGCAGACCACTCCTCCTGGTGAGGGAATACTTCAATTAAATCTGGGTTTGCTGGCGCGTCACTGACGGGAAAGAATCCAATCCCCGCACCCGCACGGATCGCTTGTTCGAGTGCCCGGCCATCTGTGCTGCGAAAGGTCAGTGCGACCTCAGGTACCTTTTCCCGCAGCCATTTATTGAACGGCGCGCGGCTGTCGTCATCATGGCCCACAAAGCGATGCTTAGCGCAATCGGCGACATCTTTGGGCACTCCATTACGTTCAACATAATCCTTGCTGGCATAAAGCCCCATGCGCTGACGCACGAAAGGTTGCACCACGTTGTCCGGTTGATCCGGCGCATTGCCTGCACGAATAGCCACATGTGCCTCGCCGTATTCCAAACGAAACAACCGCTCGCCCGTCAAATAGCGGATCAGAACATCGGGGTGAGCCTGCTGAAAAGCGACCAACAACGGGGCCATGCGTGGGGCCAATGAAACCAGCGACGTCACAACCAACTCACCCGACACATCCGTGCCACGTCCCTTGATGCGCCCAACCAACTGGTTGAACTGATCATCCGTTGCTTGGGCCACACGAAACAAATCATCACCCACTTCAGTCGCAGTGTACCCACGGGCGTGGCGCTGAAACAGCTTTACCCCCAA
>DLQI01000131.1:0-6737 GCA_002478745.1 Rhodobacteraceae bacterium UBA7436
GTCCATCCCGCGCGAGCGGCAATAGAACAACTGATCATCATCCACTTTGGAGGTTGTGGCTTCGTGCTCAACGCGTGATGAATTATTCTTCACCTCGATGTATGGTACTGTGTGTGCCCCGCATTTATTACCGATCAACAAGCTGTCGCACTGCGTATAGTTGCGCGATTCCTTGGCTTTGGGGTGCATTGAAACCAGCCCACGATATGTGTTCTGGGCCTTGCCTGCAGAGATACCTTTGGACACGATGCGCGACTTGGTGCGTTTGCCCAGGTGGATCATTTTGGTGCCCGTGTCGGCTTGCTGCATATTGTTCGCGATGGCGATTGAATAAAACTCGCCTTGGCTGTCATCGCCGCGCAATACGCAAGACGGGTATTTCCAAGTGACGGCAGAACCGGTTTCAACTTGGGTCCACATCACTTTGGAACGATCGCCGCGGCAATCCGCACGTTTCGTCACGAAGTTATAGATGCCGCCCTTGCCATTCTCATCCCCTGGAAACCAATTTTGAACGGTTGAGTATTTGATTTCAGCGTCATCCAGCAGAACCAACTCAACAACAGCGGCGTGCAATTGCGCGATATCGCGTTGCGGTGCTGTACAGCCTTCAAGGTATGAAACATATGAACCCTTGTCAGCGATGATCAAGGTGCGCTCAAACTGACCCGTGTTTTCTGCATTGATGCGGAAATACGTGGACAGCTCCATTGGGCAACGTGTGTTGGGCGGGATGTAGACGAACGACCCATCAGAGAACACGGCAGAATTCAAAGTGGCATAGTAGTTGTCTGAAACAGGAACAACGGTACCCAAGTACTTTTTGACCAATTCAGGGTAATCTTTGATTGCTTCTGAGATTGAACAAAAAATCACGCCAGCCTTCAGCAGCTCGTCCTTAAAGGTTGTGCCAACAGAAACTGAGTCAAACACCGCATCCACAGCAACCTTACGTTCGCCTTCTGGGGCTTCAACACCAGCAAGCAATGCTTGCTCTTTCAAAGGAATGCCGAGCTTTTTGTAGGTTTCCAACAACTTAGGATCAACCTCGTCCAATGACTTCGGCTTCACTTCCATAGATTTGGGACGGGCATAATAATACTGGTCTTGGAAATCGATTTTCGGGTAGTCGACCATCGCCCAATCAGGCTCTTCCAACTTCAACCAACGATCATAAGCGGCCAAACGCCACTCCAGCATCCACTCAGGTTCTTCATTCTTTTCAGAAATCAAACGCACGATATCCGTGGAAAGACCCTTTGGGGCGTATTCCATTTCAATGTCAGTGTTCCAGCCGTGCTTATAGGCTCCACCAACTTCGCGTACCGCGTCGACGGTATCCTGATCGACGCCATCTTTGACCATATTGTCCATGCTCAGACTTCCTCTTGTTGGCTCACAGCGTTACGCCGCGCGTGCCTCATGTTTCTTAAGTTTTTGCGCCCAAACATCGGCAAAGCGCAGAACTTCATCTTCCGTATTTGACAACCCCAACGACACACGGATCGCACAAGCTGCCAATTCATCTTCATAGCCCATCGCCGTCAGGACGCGACTGGCGCGCACTTTACCCGATGAGCAGGCAGAACCCGCAGAAACTGCAAAGCCAGCCAAATCCATTTGCATCACCTGCGTCTCTCCCTTCCACCCTGGTGTCAGGATGCAAGAAGTGTTCGGTAAGCGTTGCTGGTCATTCCCGACAAAAATAGTCTTCTTTGACGCGGTCTCAAGGGCCTTTTCTAGAATATTTCTAAGTTCCGCAACCCGTTCCCATGCGCCATTGGCTACATCTTGCCTTGCCGCGACTGCAGCCGCGCCAAATCCAGCAATACCAATAACATTTTCGGTTCCAGAACGACGGCCCATTTCTTGCCCGCCACCACGCAAAATCGCCTGTGGATCATCTGCGGTAAAGTTAATCAGCGCCCCAACACCTTTAGGGCCACCCAACTTGTGCGCAGACAGGATCATGTAAGACGGCTTGCCACTTTCATCATATATTACGGGCATCTTCCCCGCGATCTGCGTAATGTCGCACACCACGGCTCCAGATACGCTCGAGTTTGAAACCACTGCTGGCTTCATCACTCCAGTCTCTGAGTTAGCCGCAGAAATCGCGTGCAACGCAGGCCCCCCGTTTGCCGCCTCATCCCAAGCTAAAAAACAATCGTGCTCGGTCTGCAGCGATACAAACTGACCACCATGGCGATCTTTCTGTGCAACCGCCAAAGCAGCCGCCTCAGTCGCTGAACCGGTAAACACAACTTGTGTCGGCAAACAGCCCACCAACTCAGCAACCTGCACACGGGCACGCTCCACCATCATCTTGGCCGCGCGCCCCTCGGAATGCACAGACGAAGGGTTCCCCACAACATCCATAGCAGTCACCATCGCCGCGCGCGCCGCATCGCGCAAAGGCGTTGTCGCATTATGATCGAAGTACACTCGGCTCACGACACATCCATCTTCATCTTACAAAACAAACTCTGGGGGAGACCGCAGGACGGGGGCTGGCCCCCTTTTCAACTTATCAAACATCCACAACATCAAACAGATTTGGGACAGCAGGGCACGGTGCCAACTCATTGGAAATCACATCCGACAGCCGCGTTTGGTGCAAATAAACATAAACATTCGCGCTTAGGCCTTCCCACAACCGATTGGTCAAAGACTGCGCACGTGAACCTGAAGCACCGCCAGATGCACCAGCCCCTTTGTGCATTGCATCAACGGATTCATCGACAGCAGACAGAATATCCACAACCCGAATTTCTGACGGCGAACGAGCCAGACGGTAACCGCCACCCGGGCCACGCACAGACGAAACCAATTCGGAGCGGCGCAACTTCACGAACAATTGTTCAAGGTATGGTAGTGAGATACTCTGACGTTCAGCGATATCGCCAAGGCTCACCAGATTCCCCTCGGGCTGCAACGCGATGTCAGCCAACGCGACCATTGCATAGCGTCCTTTCGTCGACAGTTTCATCGCAAAATCCCTTGCTTTCGCTAGATTTGATTGACGTTTCGCACGCAACGCCATACATCGCAACAAACGCGCAAGCCCTGCGCGCATGTAATTTAGAAACGTTCTAAGGTAACCGGTTATATTCGTCAAGAATTGAACCACCACCCGTTGAACTCAAAAATGCAAGGACGCTCATGCCCGAGGTCATTTTCCCTGGACCCGAAGGCCGCCTTGAAGGCCGCTATCACCCTCAAAAAGAACGTGACGCACCGATCGCGATCGTTTTGCACCCGCACCCGCAATTTGGCGGCACTATGAACCACAAGGTTGTGCATTCACTGCATTATGCCTTTTACAATATGGGGTTCACAGTCCTTCGCTTCAACTTTCGCGGTGTTGGCCGTTCGCAAGGCGAATATGACCAGGGCATCGGCGAGTTATCTGATGCGGCGTCTGCGCTGGATTACCTACAGTCGATGAACAACAACTCCAAGCATTGCTGGGTTGCTGGTTTCTCGTTCGGCGCTTGGATTGGCATGCAATTGCTTATGCGTCGCCCCGAAATTACTGGTTTCATCTCGGTTGCGCCACCTGCGAACATGTATGACTTCTCGTTCCTTGCACCCTGCCCGTCTTCTGGCTTGGTCATCAACGGTACGGCTGACCGCGTGGCACCGCCTGCAGACACCCACACCCTTGTTGGGAAGTTGCACGAGCAAAAAGGTATCACAGTCACACACACCGAAGTTGAAGGTGCTGGCCACTTCTTTGAAGAACCACACCTGGACACGATGATCGGTCACACTACTGACTATGTGAAGCGCCGTTTGACTGAAAACACCCGCTAATGAATGATCCAGCCGTAACAGAAATGGCCAACAAACTGGCTGTTGAATGTCTAGCCGTCCAAAAAGAGGTTGGCGACGACCGTCTGTTTATGAAGGTTGGTGAAGTTTTAGGCGCATCCAGCCAAACGCTGGAAGAAGCATTTTTGACGGCCATCCGTACGCGGATGGCCGAAATTCAAGGGCGCGACTTCTTAGTAAAACAAATCAAGGCGCACCGCGCCAACAAAGCTGAATAAGTTGGGCGGGCACAAATAAATGACAGCCCGCCTAGACCAGCAGATCGCCTTTCTTAATGAGGCGGACAAACTCAAATCTATTGATCGCGCAACTGTACTTGCAGACCGCTCGCGTCCTGAAAATAGTGCCGAACATTCATGGCACCTGACGCTATATGCGCTGGTGCTGTCTGATCAGGCCAAATCAGGCGTGGATATCGCGCGTGTCATTAAAATGCTGATACTACATGATCTGGTTGAGATCGATGCAGGTGACAACCCGATCTTTGATGATGTCGATGTAGCCGCAATGGTAGCCGCCGAACAAGTTGCCGCGGATCGAATATTTGGGTTACTTCCCAATGACCTGCGCGATTAACTTCGTGCTATTTGGGAAGAGTTTGAGACTGCAGAAACAGATGATGCACAATTCGCAAAATCATTGGATCGCTTCCAACCCCCAATGCTGAACCTCGCTGCCGGTGGTGGCAGCTGGACAGACTACGATGTCACCGAAAAAATGATCGAAGACCGTGTTGGGTCAAAGATCAAGATCGGTGCGCCGGCTCTTTGTGATTACGCGCGCGCTAAAATATCTGCCTTTTTCAAAGGCGCATCCTAAATATCCCCTAATACACTAGGCGACGGCCATCAGTGGCACGATTTCATGCTGCGTCAGCGTTCCATCCGTGATTTCACAAATACTGCCTGCAGGGAGTTGAACCCAACCAGACTCTTCTTGACCCAAAGGTTCAGAAACAACCATGTATCCTAACCGCTCACGGCTCCATCGATAATATAACGACGGCACAAAGGCGTCAGATGCATATCGCATCGCAAACAACCTTTTCCCATCGGAAAACGCTGCGGAAAACCGCATGTGCGGAGTTGTACCAAGACGTTTCGACAATTGTTCCATTTCCAACACCGCTTTTGTCATCGCTCCGATGGGATCCTCATCCAAACCATATTCCAGCGCTTTTAAGAAAATGACCTCGCTATCGGTTGCACCTTTCCTGTGGCTATAAAGCTCATCTTGGATCGACATATCAGCAGCCTTGCGAAATTGTTGAAAGCCCCCGACTTGCCCGTTGTGCATAAAACTCCAGTTGCCAACTACAAACGGGTGGCAATTATTGCGGCTAATAGCAGTTCCTGTTGTTGCACGCACATGCGCCAAAAACATCGGGGAACGTATTTGCGCGGCAATGCAGGGCAGGTTAGAATCCGACCATGCCGGATTAACATCACGAAACAAACCTGGCGCATCACGATGCGCATACCAAGCAACTCCGAAACCATCGCCATTAATCGCTGTTTTACACTCTGAGGCAAATTGGCTTTGCACCATCAACGAATTCTGTGGCTCGGAAATGATGTCTTGTAGAAACACTGGTGCACCACTCCAGGCAGCCCAGCGACACATCAATTGCTCCTATTCGAAGTTTTGGCATACATTTTTGCTATCATATTGCTGGCTGTTTTCTCGAACAAACATGGGACCAACGCGTGCACCAGCGCCGCTGCTCCTGCCCCCAATAAACGCAGCGCAAAGCCACCTGCAAACAACAAGTGCTCAAAATAGCTCTCATCGACGCTGCGGGGGTGATCCAAGAACAAGCGACCAAACATTATCCATCTCCTAATTTTGTGTTGAGGACTTTATCGCAGACATCTGCTTAATATCGGTCCCAAAATGCACCCATTCTAAGCGTTGCGTTGGGATATTATCCCGACTATTGATGCCATATGGATAAAATGGACGAATTTGACCGTAAAATACTTAACGCTCTACAAGCAGATGCCGCAATTTCGCTTGATCGGCTGGGCGAAACCATCGGTCTGTCGCGCAACGCTTGCTGGCGCCGCGTTAAAGCGATGGAAACATCAGGTGTCATTACCAATCGCGTGGCGCTGATTGACCCTATTAAGGTCGACCTAGGCCTGATGGTGTTTATGCAGGTACGCACCAACAGCCACGATCCCAAATGGCAGCGAGATTTCTCAAACGCAACAAACGCGATTTCGGGCATTCTAAGCGTCTATCGCATGACTGGGGACCTTGATTACCTGATCCGTGCGCGCGTGAGTGACATGGCTGATTATGACCGCCTATATCAACAACTGATCACACGCCTCCCCATTGCAGACATTGCCGCCAGCTTTGTGATGGAAGAAATTAAAGACAGCACCGCTTTGACGCTTTGAGGTAGACGGCACCAAAGTGCTGGGCCAGAGTGCTTAAAATGCCCCGAAAGGCCGCCAATGCAGTATATCATCTTATTTGTCGCAGTTGTGATGGAAACTATCGGCACGACGGCCCTTCAATCCAGCCAGCAGTTCACACGTCTTTGGCCAACGCTCATAGCTATTGTTGCCTATATGGGGGCGTTCTATTTTCTAGGATTAACACTTAAATTCATGCCCGTAGGGATTGTATACGCATTGTGGTCAGGCCTTGGGATCGTGACCATCACGATCATCGGCTTTGTAATTTTCGGGCAGCGGTTAGATGCAGCCGCTATTGCTGGGTTAACCCTCATTATTGCGGGCATTGTTGTTATTCAGATGTTTTCCAACACCACTAGCCACTAGGGATACGCATTTCCCCCTAGCTTTCTGCGCCGTGGCACGTTAAGCGCCCCCAAACGCACGAGAGGCTAGAAATATGGACATTCGCAATATCGCGATTATCGCACACGTTGA
>DLQI01000131.1:6818-13247 GCA_002478745.1 Rhodobacteraceae bacterium UBA7436
GGCATTACTATTTTTGCCAAGCCGACTTCGGTTGAGTGGAAAGGCACACGTATCAATATCGTTGATACGCCAGGCCACGCTGACTTTGGTGGCGAAGTAGAACGTATCCTGTCCATGGTTGACGGTGTTGTTTTGTTGGTAGATGCGGCTGAAGGCCCAATGCCACAGACAAAGTTTGTGACGTCCAAAGCATTGAAATTGGGCCTACGTCCAATCGTTGTTGTGAATAAAGTAGACAAATCAGACGCTGAACCTGATCGCGCCTTGAACGAGTGTTTCGATCTGTTCGCCAACTTGGACGCAACAGACGACCAACTTGATTTCCCAACAATGTATGCTTCTGGCCGCAATGGCTGGGCTGACATGGAGTTGGACGGCAAACGTGACGGTCTGGACGCATTGTTCGACTTGGTTCTTGAGCACGTTCCATCCCCTGCTCAGATCACTGAAGCAGACAAGCCATTCACAATGCTGGCCACCACACTTGGCGGTGACCCGTTCTTGGGTCGCTTGCTAACAGGTCGCGTTGAGACAGGTACATTGAAAGCCGGACAATCCATCAAAGCTATGTCACGCGATGGCACTTTGATTGAAAACTTCCGTTGCACAAAAATCTTGGGCTTCCGTGGCCTTGAGCAAACTGCGATCGACGTTGCTGAAGCTGGCGATATCGTTTCCATCGCAGGTATGACCAAAGCAACCGTTGCAGACACATTGGCAGACACGTCTGTGAATGAAGCGATTGAAGCACAGCCTATCGATCCGCCAACCATTACGGTGACGTTCGGCATCAACGACTCCCCACTTGCGGGTCGTGACGGTAAAAAAGTTCAATCACGCGTCATCCGTGACCGCCTGATGAAAGAAGCAGAATCAAACGTTGCTGTTAAGATCAGCGACACACCGGGTGGTGACGCGTTTGAAGTTGCGGGTCGTGGCGAATTGCAGATGGGTGTTTTGATTGAAAACATGCGTCGCGAAGGCTTTGAGCTTTCGATCTCGCGACCACAGGTTTTGTTCCAAGAAATCGATGGCGTCCGTATGGAGCCAATCGAGGAAGCAACAATCGACGTTGATGACGAATACTCCGGCGCAGTTATCGAAAAGATCACTGGTGTGCGCAAAGGTGAATTGGTTGAAATGAAGCCAGCCGGTGCAGGCAAAACCCGCATCGTGGCCCACGTACCATCACGTGGCCTTATTGGTTATCACGGCGAGTTCCTAACAGACACGCGCGGTACTGGCGTTATGAACCGTGTGTTCCACGCATGGGCACCACACAAAGGTACTATCCCCGGCCGTCGTCAAGGCGTTCTGATCTCAATGGAAAACGGCACAGCAGTGGCGTTTGCATTGTGGAACTTGGAAGATCGCGGCAAAATGATGATCGGTGCACAAACAGAAGTTTATACAGGCATGATCATTGGTCAGCACAGCCGTGAAAACGATCTGGAAGTGAACCCACTTAAAGGTAAGAAACTGACCAACGTTCGTGCGTCCGGTACAGACGAAGCCGTTAAGTTGACTACGCCAATCACATTGTCGCTCGAAGAAGCTATCGCTTACATCGACAACGATGAGTTGGTTGAAGTTACACCAAACAACGTTCGGATGCGTAAGCGTTACTTGGATCCAAACGAGCGTAAGCGCATGGCAAAAGCCGGTTAAATTGAATTTGGAAGTTGGGGCGAATATGTCCCAACCTTCAGAAGCTTAACGAATTAGGGCGCTCCAAACTGGAGCGCCCTTTCTTTTTTCTTATTCAGTTGTCTCGATAATCATCAGCTCTCGCTCTGATGCGTCTCGCGCAAACTCAAGTGCGGCTTGATATGTGTCTGAGTGATAACATTTCTCTGCCGTTTCAACGTCTGGGAACCTCGCTACCACGTTGCGCGGACGTTCTTTGCCCTCTAGCTGAACAAAGCGACCCGCACGCGCGATAAATTCACCGCCGTGCTCTGCAATGGCAACCGTCGCGCCAGAGGCGTATTTTTTATACGCCTCTTCATCGGTGACGGTGACGTGTGCGATCCAAAGTGCGCCCATGATACTTATCCTTTGATGACGGCCTTAGCCGCGTTGATTGCTGCTTCCGCGTTTGTTGCATCCTTGGCCCCACCTTGGGCCATATCCGCACGACCGCCGCCGCCTTTACCGCCCAATTCGGCGACTGCCGCCTTGACCAAATCGACAGCGCTCACACTATCAGTCTTATCCGCAGTCACACCAGCAGCCACAGCCACCTTGCCGTCTGCATCTGCGATCAACAGAACCGCACCCGAGCCGATGCGTGTTTTATGCTCGTCAATCAGAGCTGGCAGGTCTTTACCCGTCACGCCGCTCAACGCTTGCGCAAGAAAGGCCACACCGTTCACGTCTTCCGCCTCAACCGGTGCAGCTGCACCGCCGGACATCGCGAGTTCGCGGCGCAACTGTGCCACTTCATTAGCCAGGGCTTTGCGCTCGTCCATCAATGCTTTGACCCGAACCGGCACATCCGACACGGCAGTTTTCAATTCAGCCGCAGTGTCAGCCAGCAACTTATCTTGGCCGCGTAAATACGCGATCGCATCCGCACCGGTCAGCGCCTCGATCCGGCGCACACCGGAACTGGACGCACTATCGCTGAGCAATGCAAAGGCACCGATGTCACCAGTTTGGCGCACATGCGTCCCGCCGCAAAGTTCCAGCGAATAGGTTTGTCCATCGGCCCCTTTGCCTGATCCGGCTTGGGTACCCATAGACACCACACGCACTTCGTCGCCGTATTTTTCACCGAACAACGCCTGAGCACCCAAATCACGCGCATCGTCTGGTGTCATGATCCGTGTTTCAACTGGCGTGTTCTGGCGGATGTAGGCGTTCACCTCTTCCTCAACCTTGCGCTGTTCTTCAACACTTAGGGCTTTGGAGTGGCTGAAATCAAAACGTAAACGATCCGCTGCATTCAACGAGCCACGTTGGGCCACATGATCACCCAAGGCACCGCGAAGCACTTCGTGCAACAAGTGGGTCACAGAGTGGTTGGCACGAATGGATGTACGACGCTCGTTATCAACGTCAAGAACAGCCGCCTGCCCTTTGGTAATGCTACCTTTTTCGACTATCGCAAAGTGGATAAACACGCCAGCTGATTTGCGGGTATCAGTAACACGGGCCGTTCCACTTTCGGTACGGATCAAACCAGTATCCCCAACCTGGCCACCGCTTTCAGCGTAAAACGGTGTTTGGTTTAAAGCGATCTGAACCTTGCCACCTGTTTCAACGGCGTCAACCAAAGCACCATCAGAAACCAGGCCAACGATTTGGCCCTCAGCTGTTTCAGTGTCATAACCAAGGAAGTCAGTTGTTCCAGCCTCGTCAACGACGTCAAACCAAACGGTCGCATCCGCTGCCTCACCAGATCCAGACCACGCCGCGCGCGCCTTGGCCTTCTGCTCTTCCATCGCAGCGTCAAAGCCTTCGATATCAACACCACGACCCTTTTCGCGCAAAGCGTCTTGGGTCAAGTCGAGTGGGAAACCATATGTGTCGTACAGTTTAAACGCAGAAGCGCCAGAAAGATCGGCACCTTCAGCCAAACCTTCGACTTCGTCATCCAGCAATTTCAAACCACGATCCAACGTCTGTTTGAAACGTGTTTCTTCTTGATGTAGGGTTTCTGTAATCAACGATTGCGCCTGACCCAACTCAGGATAAGCCGCGCCCATTTGTTGAACCAAGGCTGGTACCAGCTGGTGCATCATCGGGTCTTTGACACCTAAAAGATGCGCGTGACGCATGGCGCGGCGCATGATGCGGCGCAGTACATAACCACGGCCCTCGTTTGACGGCATAACACCATCGGCCATCAGGAATGATGTCGAACGTAGGTGGTCGGCAATAACGCGGTGATGCGTGTTGCCCGGTCCATCCGGATCAGAGCTGGAGGCATCCGCACTGGCCTCAATCAGGCTGCGCATGAGATCAGTGTCGTAGTTGTCATGCTTGCCTTGCAAAAGCGCACCAATACGCTCAAGGCCCATGCCGGTGTCGATAGACTGCATATCCAACGGAACCATGCTGCCGTCAGCGAACTGTTCGTTCTGCATGAACACAAGGTTCCAAATTTCAATAAAACGATCGCCGTCTTCCTCAGGGGAACCCGGAGGGCCGCCCCAAATGTTATCGCCGTGATCAAAGAAAATTTCAGTACATGGGCCACATGGACCTGTTGGGCCCATACGCCAGAAGTTATCATCTGTTGGAATGCGAATGATCCGGTCATCAGAAAGACCTGCAACCTTCTTCCACATGTTCGCAGCTTCGTCATCGGTGTGATAAACGGTCACCAACAGGCGGTCTTTTGGGATGTCGAATTCTTTGGTCAGCAATTCCCAAGCGAACGGGATGGCCTCCGTTTTGAAGTAATTGCCAAAGCTAAAATTACCAAGCATTTCAAAGAACGTGTGGTGACGTGCGGTGTAGCCCACGTTGTCCAGATCGTTGTGCTTGCCGCCAGCACGTACGCATTTTTGCGCGGATGTTGCGCGGTTATAGTCGCGAGTTTCGACGCCTGTGAACAGGTTTTTGAACTGCACCATACCAGAGTTGACGAACATCAACGTTGGATCGTTACGCGGCACCAATGGGCTGGAAGGCACGATTTGGTGCCCTTGCTTTTCAAAGTAGTTCAAGAAGGTCGAGCGGATATCATTTAACGTGGGCATATGTCGTGCGCCTTATGGCAAATATTGCGTTATTAGTCTGTTAGGATCAGAAATACCGCCCCACCCAACAACTGTCCACAGTGCACAGGCCATAGAATGCAACAAGGCGCCCCACTCTGGGACGCCTTATCAATCTATTAGTGACCAAAATTGGTCTATGAACAGGCTCTTAACCTTCTAGAACGCCATCTTCTTCTTTTTTTTCGTGCTCAGACATGTCGAAATCCAAGCCGTGCGATGCGCGGATTTTATCTTCGATCTCGAGTGCGATGCTCTCGTTCTCTTTTAAGAAGACCTTAGAGTTCTCACGCCCTTGCCCAAGTCGTTCATCACCATAGCTGAACCAAGCACCTGATTTGTCAACGATGCCTGCTGCAACGCCCAAATCAAGCAGTTCGCCCATTTTCGAGATTCCTTCGCCATACATGATGTCGAATTCAACTTTCTTAAACGGTGCTGCCACTTTGTTTTTAACAACTTTGACACGTGTCGCGTTGCCGACCACTTCTTCACGATCCTTCAAGGCGCCAATACGGCGAATATCTAGACGAACAGATGAATAGAACTTTAGCGCGTTGCCGCCTGAAGTTGTTTCAGGGGACCCAAACATGACGCCAATTTTCATGCGAATTTGGTTGATGAAAATAACCATACAGTTGGAACGGCTGATCGAACCTGTCAGTTTACGCATAGCCTGAGACATGAGGCGTGCCTGAACACCAACCGAGCTATCCCCCATATCGCCTTCAAGTTCTGATTTCGGCGTCAAAGCAGCAACCGAATCCACAATGACCATGTTCACCGCGCCAGAACGCACCAAAGTGTCTGTGATTTCGAGCGCTTGCTCACCAGTGTCTGGCTGTGAAATGAGCAACTCGTCGATATCGATGCCAAGTTTTTTCGCGTATTGTGGGTCAAGTGCGTGCTCAGCATCAACAAATGCGCATACGCCGCCTTTTTTCTGCTGTTCTGCAATGCAATGCAGCGTCAGCGTGGTTTTACCTGATGATTCAGGGCCATAGATTTCAATGATCCGCCCCATCGGCAGGCCACCTATGCCCAGTGCAATGTCCAAACCAAGGGAGCCAGTCGAGCTAGCTACAATGTCCTGAACGGCGCCTTCAGCGCCCAATTTCATAATCGAACCTTTGCCAAATTGGCGTTCGATTTGTGCCAGTGCGCTGTCTAGCGCCTTTTGCTTATCTGCTGATTTTTTGTCTGTCATGCTTAAAAGATCTGCCGTTGCCATTGCGTTCATCCCTTAGTGTCACACCCATGATGTGGCGGCAATGATTGCCTGACCTATATCTAGGGTACTTCGGTTATGTTCTTATAATGTTCCCAATAGGACCAAAAGTAGAACACTGCAAGTAAATTGTTAACCATCTGCAAACCAAACGGCGCAGAATAGCCCGACATTACAGAGATATTGGTTAATTAAATGCGAATACAGAAGGTGTTAGCTGTTCACGGATCGTCGGTATTAGCAAAACGCAAACAACAATCAGAGACTTGTCTCTTGAGAAATCGAAATGCGCGTTTCGCCCAATATATAAAATAGGGGTAGTGGCGGATCGACAGGGAGTTCGGTTCCTATCTCATCCACCAACAATCAGTTAATACCCTGTAATCATAGGATATAGCATACTTTAGTTCACTACAATAAGGCGCATATTGGTCAGTAATCTGGTCAGTAATTGGTAGAGATGTATTTGACTTA
>DLQI01000148.1 GCA_002478745.1 Rhodobacteraceae bacterium UBA7436
CCGCCAGCCGTGTTAGGCAGCGTATCGAACCCGTCTGGGATTGGGCACGCGCGCGGAAGTATGTTGAAGGAGAGAACCCTGCCCGCCTGCGCGGTCACCTCGATAAAATTCTCGCCAAGACTGCCAAAGTAAAACAGGTCAAACATCACGCAGCGGTGCCATACAAGGAGATCGCTGCGTTCATAACAAAGCTGAGAGGCCGCAAGGGAAGCTCAGCTTTAGCAATGGAGTTTATGATACTGACCGCAGGTCGTACAGGCGAGGTCCGGGGTGCAAGATGGCAGGAGATTAATCTGACTACTAAAGTATGGACCATTCCAGCAGACCGTATGAAAGCTGGCAAGGAGCATCGAGTGCCACTCTGCGAGAGTGCTTTAGAAATACTCAATAGTATCAAATCCAATCGAAACCCAGACGAGTTTGTATTTCCCGGCTGGAAGACTGGGACCGGGCTAAGTGATGGGGCCATGCTTACCTTATTGAGAAAGATGGATGTGGGGCCATACACACCACATGGCTTTCGAAGTACCTTTCGAGACTGGGCAGCAGAGGAGGCCCATCAGTTCTCAAACGAGACTGTTGAGCTAGCACTCGCCCATACCATCAGGAATAAAGCTGAGGCCGCTTACCGGCGTGGAGACCAGCTGGAGAGACGTAGAGAGCTTATGGCGGCTTGGAGTGAGCACATTGAGTAAAACAGACAACAAAACCGAAAGCCATTTTGTGTTGCTAAATAAAAAAACTGGCAAAATCGCATCAACAAACAACTGGCTGTTGGTACTAGCTGCGCGTGCCCATACCAGTGGTGACACAAGTGGCATTTTAGGTCTCTTACCTCAGGGAAAAGCCAAAAAATTGCTTGTAAGCAACGAACTATCGACAAAAGTGGCTCGAAGGGCAAAGGACGGTAGGCTAACCGATAAAATATCCGATCAAGCAGTAACTTTGCTACCTCAACTTGCTGTATTGTTTGGAGAACAGCACCCCATACACAAAACCGTCACTCGAGAGAATTTTTGTCTCTGGGTAACCAAACAACTAGAAGATGAAACATCATTTGCGTTCCAAAACGCCATTAATAGGGGCTGCGAAGACCTGATCCAAAACACTACCGGTGACAAACCTCGATCCAAACGATGGTGGCTAGATCAAATAAAAAAAATGCAGAGTTAAGCACCGCATCTTTTATATTTCCTACAAGAACGCTGAACAGATATCATAGGAGTTGTTCAGTTATGGAAAATCTTAGGACTATTCGCACATTGCGGATGAAAGACCTGCCGTCAAAGGTAGGATTTCAACCCTCCACGATTTACGGCTTAATTGCCCAAGGCAAATTTCCAAAACCCTTCAAGCTAACTCCCGGCGGCCGAGCCGCGGGGTGGGATGAGGCTGTAATCGATGCGTACATTACCGCGCGTGTGGAGGAACTGTCATGAGTAAGAATGGTGACAGCCCCAAGAATGGAAAGGGCAACTTGGACTTCTCAAAGTTCAAGATATCGTCTGGAAGCTCGGATTTGCCCGTAGCACGCAAACTCATATTACATGTGCCAGTGACCAAAGCTGCAAAGCAGAGGTACGTGAGGGTCCACCGCGATAAAGGGTACCACTTTGAGTGCGCATTGCTTAATCTTGAAGGCGAGGATAGACCATTTTTGCTCGCGCCTGAAATCGCGCAGACGATTGCTAAAGACGCAAAACGGGCAACATTAAAACTCGCAATTGATCGACAAGGCAACATTTTTCTTTGGCCAGTACCGCCAATTCCTGAGGATGGCAATGACAACCCTTGGAACCAAAGTCAGCGTGAAGTGGCTGAGCTTGCAGAGCAATACTGGGTACGCCTCACCTCTAATCGATCAGTAGGTTGTTATGAACCTATTGTAGCGCAGGGTGATATACCCGAGCCAGTTTGGCCAGAGCTGACCATGGACGAAATCCTCACAATCGCATTTGGATCAACACATGTCATCATGGATCATGAACACCCTGCCCTGCAGAAACTATGGGGGTTGGAATGACGTATACTGAGCTTACACGCCTAACGTTCCAGAAAATCTATGCGATCGATTTTGAATACCATGGATCGGACGGTGAAATTCCAAACGTTGTTTGTATGGTAGTTCAAGATCTTCGATCTGGTGAAGTAACCCGACATTGGCAAGGCGATCTTCAGCAAATGAAAACTCCTCCGTTTGAAACGGGGGAGGATATTGCATTGGTTTGCTATTTTGCGCCTGCCGAGGTGCAAAGCATGCTTGCTCTGGGTTGGGATCTTGATCTGTCTGTCATTGATCTGTTCGCGGAATTCCGTTGCGATACGAATGGTGATCCCGATGCAGGTCGAAAATCTCTGGTGAACGCTTCGCAGTTCAACGGATTGGACCATTTGATCCCAAAAGAAAAGGACAGCATGCGCGATCTGATCCTGTCTGGTGGTCCGTGGTCCAAGGCTCAACGCTCAGCAATCTTGGATTATTGTGCGCAAGACGTCGCTGCACTTGGCCCTTTGTGGAATGCAATGTTGAAGCGTGCACCTTGGTCCGAGCTGCGGTTAAATCAGGCCCTGCTCCGCGGTCGCTACATGAAAGCCCTTGGAGCGATGCAACACCTTGGCATCCCAATAGATTTGGATCTCCTAGACACGCTCAATGCGAACTGGGACACCATAAAGCTAAAACTGATTGCAAAAGTGGATACACAGTATGGTGTCTATGTGGATCGGACTTTCAAAGAGGCGCTGTTTGAGACCTACCTAGCACACAAGCAAATTCCATGGCCCAGGTTAGATAGCGGCCGTTTAGCCTTGGATCGTGATACGTTTAGTAACATGAGTAAGAGGTACCCCGCCGTTCAGCCCTTGCACGAACTGCGAAAAACTCTTGATGATTTAAAGCTCAATAAACTTGCGGTTGGCCAAGATAGACGCAATCGAACAATTCTCTCTCCATTTGCCGCAAAAACGGGACGCAACCAGCCCAGTCCAACCAAATTTGTATTTGGGCCATCGAAATGGGTTCGAGGATTAATCAAACCCGCGGAGGGAATGGCATTGGCGTATTGTGATTGGTCGTCACAAGAAATTGCAATCGCTGCCGCGCTTTCGGGCGACGAACTGCTCTGGACCGCATATGAAAGCGGCGATCCGTATATAGCATTTGCAATACAGGCGAGCCTAGCACCACCAGGGGCGACGAAAGAGACACACAAAGACATCCGTAACCGATGCAAATCGGTTGTTTTGGGGACCAATTATGGAATGAGTGCATACGGTGTCGCACAGGCCGCAAAGATCCACGAACTGGAAGCGAAGGCACTCCTTCAAAAGCATCGAGAGACCTATCGTAAATTTTGGGTCTGGGCGGAAAACAACAAAGATCGTGGATTGCTTGGGCTGAAGCTAGAAACCTGCTTTGGGTGGTCAATTAAAGTAAATTCCGGTGATGTTAAGGCGAACACGTTCTTGAATTGGCCGATGCAAGCCCATGGCGCCGAAATGATGCGTATTGCCTGCATTCTAGCTGTGGAGCGTGGGATCAAACTCTGCGCCCCGATACACGATGCCCTCTTGATTGAGGCGCATTTAGATCAAATAGACTCAGAGGTCGCCAGGCTAAAAGAGTGCATGTCGGAAGCAAGCGAGGCAGTACTTGGCGACGGAAAAGTTTGTAGGGTTGACGCGGATATTGTTCGGTATCCGGATCGATATATGGACGAACATGGTCAGGAAATGTGGGGCCAAATCATGAGCCTCCTAGCTCAGACTTGAGGGTAGACCGACGCGGTTCCCGCGGGACACCTACGCGCGTTCCGCGGCACCGTATCTATATCCTTATTATTCTCCTTTATATAAATATGGGGTAGTAATATGAGCCGTATAAGAGCCGCTCAACGAGCAAAACGGGATGCACTGTTCTTACAGGGACCGGTTAAATTTGGTTGGATAAGGCAAAATATTCCCGATCCAGCATCAAGGCTGATCTTGGTGGCCCGGGCGTTTATGAGAATGCCCACGCCCGAAGTTTCAGAAGTCACATTAACAGCCAAGGTGTGGGATTGTGCAGGGATCGAGAGCCCAGATCAGCGGTCTAGGGTCTTGAAAAAGATTGATCAGCATTGTCCGGGCTACTGGGTTGAGCGGCGCGAGGGTCGAACGGCCGTGTTACACCTCGGCAAAGACCCAAATGAAAATACCCCCTAATGAATTTATTGGACTAACAATATAGGCCCATGGACCAAGAACC
>DLQI01000030.1:0-14990 GCA_002478745.1 Rhodobacteraceae bacterium UBA7436
ATGGGCGGTTGCGCGATGATCGGTCAGTCTATGATCAACGTGAAATCAGGCGGTCGTACCCGTGTTGCCGGGATCGCGGCGGCTGTATTCTTGTTGCTGTTCATCTTGGTTGGTTCCAGCGTGATAGAGTTGATCCCATTGGCGGCCCTTGTTGGCGTGATGTTCATGGTTGTGATCGGCACCTTTGCTTGGAATTCTCTCACCATCCTGCGCAAGGTTCCGAAAATGGATGCCTTTGTGATCTTGTTGGTGACTGTTGTGACGGTGATGGAAGATTTGGCCGTAGCCGTTGTGGTTGGTGTGATCGTAAGCGCATTGGCCTATGCATGGAACAACGCCCGTCGCATCCACGCGACAACACGCGAGTCAGCATCTGAAAAAGGTGCCAAAGTGTATGAGATCAACGGCCCGTTGTTCTTTGGTTCCTCCGATGGTTTCGCTGAGTTGTTTGAGGTTGAGACCGATCCAGACACAGTGATCGTTGATTTCAAAGACAGCCGAGTTGTGGACCAGTCTGCGTTGCAGGCGATTGAAGCGATTGCTGGTAAATACGAGGCTGTGGGCAAACGCATTCAACTGCGCCACCTTAGCCGCGATTGCCACCAGTTGCTGACAACTGCCGGTCACTTGATGGTCGATAGCGATGATGATCCAGATTATGAGATCGCTGTTGATTACTCAGTACGTACTGGGATTTTGGGCGGTCACTAAGACCTGCTTTCCAAAGCATATGATTTTTGAAAGGCCGATGGGAAACTGTCGGCCTTTTGCTTTGGGTGGGTGGGATGCGCGGATCAGCTGGACCTTAGCGGTTTTGGATTGTGCCTCAGTTTGGATTTCCGCTTGGAGGCCATACTGCAAATTTTCTGTGACGCGGCGAATGTCAGCTTGTGGGCCCGATTGTTGGTAACAAGGTTAAGCGGTTCCTAATAAATCGCGGGCTATACGCTCGAAGATCGCGCAACCGATGGGGATCAAGTCGTCAGGAAAATCATAGTCGGGATTGTGTAGCGCAGCATAGTCTTCGCCAGGCCCTAAGCACAGCATTGCCGCTTTGGCGTCCCAGCCAAACACGCCAAAATCTTCTGACGCGCGCATAGGAACACCCGCGTCACCATAGGCGACGTCGATTGCGTCCATAGCTGTTGTTGCCACGTTGTAGGCGTCTGGGTCATTGATGGAGGCTGCGAAGTTATCGCAAACCTCGAAATCCACATTAAGTCCGAATTTCTCTGCCGCTGTATTGGCACGCGCGCGGGCTGATGTTTCAAGGCTGTCCATTCCCTCGTCACCCGCCGTCCGCAATGTGGCGAAAATCTCGCCTTCACCCGGAGCCACCCCAAATGATGGCTCGCCAATTTTTACATGGGTTATAGTAACCAATCGGAAACCATCATCAAGCGATCCGCCCTGTCCTAGAGCGTCGAGAGCTGGGATCAACTCAGCAATAGCCTGCGCTGGAGAAACACCATTCTCTGGGTCGGCTGCGTGGGCGGTTTTGCCATTAAGCTTAATCTTAAGCCCCAATGAAGCGCAGTTAATCAGCCCCGCACAGGTAGAAACATATCCGAAAGGCCGCCCTGGTTCGATGTGAATAGCAAACGCCCAGTCAGCTTGAATTTCTTGATAAGCAGGATCAGCGACCACAGCTTTTGCACCGCTGCCGTCTTCTTCAGCGGGTTGGAACATAAGGGTGACACGGCCTTGCGCTACTGGTTGGCGGGAAATCATGCGTCCCAACGCGAGAAGCATTGTCATATGGCCGTCATGACCGCAAACATGGCTCTTTCCGTGGATCAGCGACGACCAAGCGATGTCATTGCGTTCCTCAATTGGCAACGCATCAAGCTCAGCCCTAAAAAGAACTGTCGGCCCATCCTTACCGCTGTCAAAAACCGCAGCCACGCCATGACCACCTAATCCAGTCAAGATGCGAGTTGGTGACAGCGCTTTTAGTTCAGCTGCAATTTTACTGGCTGTTTCTATTTCTTCCCCAGACAATTCTGGATGGCGGTGAAGTTCACGGCGAAATTCAGTTAGTTCCATCAAGTCAAGATTTGTTAGCATTTGTTGTTCTGCTTTCGAAGTCAGTTCAGCTGATCACTCTATTCCTAAATCAGAACTGGGAACATACGCCAAGCACCGCACAACTAAATGCGGCTTTTTCTGTTTCGGATAACCGTCACTAATAGCCTCTTTGGTAACGTCTGCTCCGTCCACAAAGCTGAAGTTCCAACCGAGACCCAAGCGGTTTTGAATAGACATTGAAGCGCGCGTGCGCCGCCCTTAGTCGTCAGGGCGGTCCAGTTCAAACACATTCTCAACAACCGCATAGTCGCGGTAGCCGAGGCGTGAGAGCGGTTGGAACGTGGAGACGTCAAAGCGACCATTCACGATGGTATTGTCGCGCATGTGCACGCCGATGACTTCGCCGAAAACCACATAGTTGCTTTCGCCCTCAATCTTCACGATCTGGGTCATTTTACATTCAAGCGATGCAGGCACGCCGTCGACCCGCGCGCAGTTGATGGTTTCGCAGTCCAATGCAGTCAGCCCTGCACGTGCGAATTCGTCCTCATCTTTGCCCAAGGGTGCAGATGTCGCGTTCATTTCGTTGCGCATTGCGGCTTCGACGATGTTGACGCAGAACACACCGGTTTCACGGATGTTGGCAACGCTGTCTTTGGTGTTGTCTTGGTCGTCCTTGGCGCTGGTGGATGCGAACATCACTTGGGGTGGAACGTAAGACACAGCATTGAAAAACGAATAGGGGGCCAGATTGTTGCGGCCTTCACCGTCACGTGTTGAAATCCAACCAATGGGCCGTGGGGATACGATGGCGTTGAAGGGATTGTGCGGCAGCGGGTGACCATCTTTTGGTTGATAGAACATTTGGCAAGCCTTTCGTGCTTTCAATATTTGGCAAAGAGGTAGCGCCATGTTAGGTCGGAAACCAGCCCCTTTGATGCTTGGCCCCATCTAACCTGAAATACAATTCCAGACCTAATTGATTATGTACGTTTTGACGCCTGAACATGACGACGACTGGTGGGAAGTCGAAGCACTGTATGATCTGTGCTTTGCGCCCGGACGCGAGGCGTTGTCCTCGTACCGTTTGCGTGATGATGTGCCCCCCGTTGAGGGAATGAGCATGGTGGCGCGTGATATCGATGGTATCTTGGCCGGTGCGATCAGGTTCTGGCCTATTCGCATCGGTGACACACCGTCTTTGCTGCTTGGCCCTGTGGCCGTTCACCCAACCCGCCAAAGCGAGGGCTTGGGCGGTCAGTTGATGAACGCCAGTCTTGAGATTGCGGAGGATACAGGGTGGGAGCGTGTGATGCTGGTAGGTGATGAGCCCTATTACAAACGCTTTGATTTTACGCTGCTTGAGGGTGTGATCATGCCACCACCGACAAACCCCGCGCGGGTTTTGGGTCGTGCCTTGAAAAAGGGTGCATGGGACGGGGTGACGGGCAAGGTCCGTCGCTTCAAGGATTGAAAAGTGGCGGGCGCCTCCCAATGTAATGCCTATGGGAGACCCAAATGACTGACCTGATCGTATCGAATAGCGTAGACGTGGACGCCGAGATTGAAGCGTTGGCGCGTCGCTATGCCAAGGCTGGCGGCATCGGGATCGATTTGCTGAACAGTTTGGGGGCTCAGGCTGATGGCCTGCTTCAACGGCTTCCTCAGAAAGCACAGGATGGTTTGCAAGACGCGACCGTTGCGGCGCTGAACCATGCGATGACGGCAGCACATAAATCCCGTGACATGGTGCCCGATCAAGCGGGCTGGTTAAATTCCGCAGTCAGTGCGGCGATGGGCGCTGTTGGCGGTATGGGTGGTTTGCCCACTGCATTGGCGGAATTGCCAGTGACCGCGACATTGTTGCTGCGCGTGATCAATGGGGTCGCGGCAGAGCATGGGTTTGACACCAGCGAAGAAAACGTACGCTTTGATTGTGTGCATGTGTTTACCGCGGCAGGTCCGCTGGATCACGATGACAGCGCTGAAATCGCTTTTTTGTCTGCGCGCATGGCCCTAAGCGGGACGGCGATGCAGGCGATCATCGCACGTGTTGCCCCGCGTTTGGCGACTGTTTTAGGGCAGAAATTGGCGGCCCAAGCGGTGCCTGTTTTGGGCGCTGTGGCGGGTGCTGCAACCAATTACGCCTATACCAGCTATTATACCGATATGGCCCATGTGCATTTTGGTTTGCGCAGGTTGGCGATTGAGGCGGATGTTTCGCGTGAGGTGCTGGTGGATAGGTTACGCGAGCGGATGAACAAAACGCCAGTTAAGCGCGCTTAGCGTCCGATCGAGGTGGCGGCGATGGATGTCGCCTTGATCACTGCAAAGCAAGTGACCCCTTGCGACAGATCCAAATCCTGAACCGCGCGTGCTGTGACGCGTGCCAGCAGTTGATCGCCAGCGGCGTCCAAGCTGATGGCGGCACCAGGACCATCGCCAGTGCGGATGCTTTTCACGGTCACAGGCAGGATGTTGACCGATGATAACCCTGTTGGGCGGGTGCGTGACAGGATCACGTCTTGGGCCAGTACATGTAGGCGCACAAGGGTGCCTACAGGGGCCGCGACGCCGGGCAATTCAAGGGTGCCAGCGTTGGTTTTGAGCGTGCTGATACCGTCATCGCCGTGTTCCATTACTGTCGCTTGAAGGACCGCGCCCGCCTGACGCACGCCAACAAGCGGCACAATGGTAGGATCGGCCAAGACATCAAAGATGGAACCAGAGGCTGCGATCTTCCCCTTGGACAGGATCACCAGTTGATCGGCCAGTCGTGCGATCTCGTCCAACGCATGGCTGACGTATAGAATGGGCAACCCTGCGGCCCCAGATTTGAGCCGCTCTAGGTAGGGCAGGATATTGTCTTTGCGTTGGCCATCAAGGGCGGCGAGGGGTTCATCCATCAACAACATCTTTGGGCGGCTTAGCAATGCGCGTCCCAAAGCAACCCGTTGTTTTTCACCACCCGACAGATCGGTTGGTCGGCGTTTCATCAGATCGGTGAGGCCGAGAAGATCAGCCACCTCATCCAGCGACGGGCCTGTTGATCCTGCGGGGGCGTGGCGCAATCCAAAGCGTAGATTTTGCGTGACGTCCATGTGGGGGAATAGGCGCGCGTCTTGGAACACATATCCCATGCGCCTTTTGTGGGCGGGTAGGTTGATGCGCTGGGCGGCGTCAAATAGGGGGGTGTCATTCAGCGCGATGTGTCCACTGTCAGGTGCGCTTAGGCCAGCAACCACGTTGATCAGAGTGGTTTTGCCCGCGCCTGAACGGCCGAAGACAGCTGTGACGCCATTCGGGGCAGTGAACCCCACATCAAGGGTGAAGGTCCCAAGGCGTTTGGTGATGTTTAGATCAAGGCTCATGTGTCGCCCTCAATCCCGCGAATGCGTTTGGCGACCCTTTGGGCCAGCCATTCAGACAGGGCAACGGCTGTGATGGCGATCACACAGGCCCATAGTACAAGGGCAATGGCGCGGTCTTCACCGCCCGGAACCTGAAGGAAGCTGTAAATGGCAGAGGGCAGGGTTTGGGTTTGGCCGGGGATGTTGGCGACGAAGGTGATCGTGGCCCCAAATTCGCCGATGGCCTTAGCAAACCCCATGACCGCACCCGCCAATATGCCCGGAGCAATGAGGGGAAGGGTGACGCTAGCAAATACTGATGTGGGTTTGGCCCCTAGGGTTGCAGCGGCCTGTTCCAACTTTGGGTCCACCGCTTCAATGGCAAGGCGCATGGCGCGGACCATAAGGGGAAAGCCCATGATGACAGCCGCCAAGACTGCACCGGTCCAGCGAAACGCAAGGGTGATGCCGAACACATCGTAAAGAAAGCCACCGATGGGACCGTTGCGCCCAAAACCGATCAACAACAGATAGCCTGTGACAACGGGAGGCAGGACGAGGGGAAGGTGAACCAATGCGGACAGCAGCGCCTTGCCACGAAATTGCCCACGCGCCAGCAGCCACGCAACCCACAGCGCGATGGGCAGGGCCACAAGGGTCGCGGTGCAGGCCACCAACAGTGACAGGCGCAGGGCGTCCCAACTGGCGGCGTCAAGCATCATTGGCGTGCCTCTGGGATTGCAAATCCGTTGTTTTGAAAAATTGCCGTGGCTTCAGGAGAGGACAAAAGCCTTAGGAATGCACGGCCATCTTCGGTGATTGCAGCGGCGGGGTAAGTGATTGGATCGTGGGCGGTCTCAGGCACGTTATATACAACATCGACGCGCGGCTCGGCCTGTGCATCGGAACGGTAAACCACACCAAGGGGCGTTTCACCGCGTGCGACAAGGGCAAGGGCAAGGCGCACATTTTCCACCTCTGCCAATTGATCCATCACGTGGTCCCACAGGTCCGCAATTTCGAGCCAAGATTGGGCGTAGATACCTGCGGGGACGCTGTCACGTTGGCCCATTGCAAGGCGGCCCTGATCCAGACGTTGTGGTATTTCTGTGGGGGTGGTGAGGGGAACGGCGCCGTTGGGGCCGATCAAGACAAGGCTGTTATTGGCGACATTGCGTCGACTACCTGCGAGCACTGCACCGCGTGTTTCAAGCCAATCCATCCAGCGAGGGTGTGCAAGGATCACTACATCCGCTGGTGCCCCTACGGACACTTGGCGCGCGATTGTGCCTGACCCTGCATAGGACAGGGTGACGGGTGTTGTGCTGAGGGCTGCGATTTCATCAAGGGCACCGCGCAATGAGGCGGCGGCAAAGACGGTTGTGTCTGCATGCACGGCCCCGATTGGGAGCGCCACAACAGAAAAAACCTGAGCCAATACCCTGATATGGAGCGCGAATTTCATGGCTTTGACTATCGTTCAGCCCTGTTTGTCATTCAAGCGCAATAGCGCTGGGCGAAACCCCGTAATGGGCGGATTTTCCAACGGCTCTGGAAATCACCAGTAAAACAGGGTAAAATGGGACAAAATAATAAGAAGCAGGTTAGATTTTTCAAATGGGTCCCATGGTAAAGCAACTTCCAATTTCTGTTGGAGGAGCCAAGAAAAGCGATGTGCGCACACAGTTTGCCGCGCTTTGTTACCGTGTGGTGAAGGACAAAGTTCAGGTTTTGGTGATCTCGTCGCGCGGCACAGGCCGTTGGATTGTGCCAAAAGGTTGGCCGATGGACGGAAAAACCCCCGCGGAAGCTGCCTTGCAAGAAGCGTGGGAAGAAGCGGGTGTGATTGGCAAAGTCGTGTCTGCGCCGCTTGGTCTGTATTCCTACCAGAAGGTGAAAGAAGACGCGCCTGATTTTTCATGTATCGCAGTGGTTTATGCGGTTAAGGTTAAATCCCTGTCCAAAGATTTTCCCGAAGCAGGCGAACGTCGTGTGAAGTGGGTTGGGCGCAAAAAAGCCGCTAAATTGGTGGACGAACCTGAATTGTCACGGATTTTGCGTGACTTTGACCCGCGCAAAGCCGCCTGAACCCTTATAAAATTGGGGAATGCGTGTTGACGCGTGGACTGTGTTGGGCTTTGCTCTAGCTGATTTAGTTGTCTGCAATTCTACGTTCACCATTCCCTTATTGGACATTACCCACCGCCATGATCAAATTCACACTGAAATGTGACAAAGACCACAGCTTTGAAAGCTGGTTCCAGTCAGGCACTGCCTTTGACACATTGGCGGCAGCTGGCCATGTGACTTGTGCAGTCTGCGGCAGTGCGAGCGTAAAGAAAACACTGATGGCACCGCGCGTGCGTCCTGCACGCAATGCGGCAGAGCCAACGGCAGATACACCACAGCAGATGGCATTGAGTGCCCCGCAAAGCGAGGCAGAGACTGCGCTGGCCGCCATGCGCAAACAGGTCGAAGAGAATTCAGATTACGTTGGCAAAGGTTTTGCCAAAGAAGCCCGCGATATGCATCTTGGCGACAGCCCAGAGCGTTCGATTTATGGCACCGCAAGTGCAGAGCAGGCCAAAGCCCTTATCGAAGACGGGGTGCCTGTGGTGCCCCTTCCGTTCATTCCAAAAGAAAGCGCGAATTGATATTATGCATGTAGTTATTACTGGTGCGAGCCGGGGCATTGGTGCCGGTTTGGCAGATCTTTACCGTGAGGCAGGGCACGAGGTTACGGGCACTGGGCGTTCTGTGATGGCTGATTTCCAGCTTGATGTCGCACATCCCAGCGATCACGCTGCAATGGCCGAAGCGATGGCAGGCAAGCCGGTTGATCTGTTGATCTGCAACGCGGGTGTTTTGTTTGATCGCAGTGAGGCGCTTGAAAGTGGATATAACGCTGAGATGTGGGCGGCGATGTTTGCGGCCAACGTTACGGGTGTATTTCTAAGCGTTCAGTCGATGCTGCCGATGCTGCGGTTGGCACCAAACGCGAAGATTGCAATTATTTCCAGCCAGCTGGGTTCATCCACACACGCGGGTGGTGGCATGTATATTTACCGTGCATCCAAAGCGGCGGCGCTGAATTTGGGCCGCAACCTTGCGACGGATTTGCGTGATGAAGGCATTTCTGTAGGGATTTACCATCCCGGTTGGGTCAAGACGGATATGGGCGGAGACGTTGCTGATATCACGATTGATGAATCTGTTCAGGGGCTGGCTGCGCGATTTGAGGCGCTCAACCTTGAAACCACGGGTTGTTTCGAAACATGGGATGGACGCGCCCACGACCTTTGATGGTTCGCGGCAATGTCGCTGATGCGTGTTGAGCCGCTCATGGTGCTTGTGATTGGCCCCATCTGCGCGTAAACCGCCCGTGAATTTAAGACGAGAGGTTTTCATGCCCGTTCTGGTAATGAAGTTTGGTGGCACATCAGTTGCCACGTTGGATCGGATCAAACGCGCGGCCAAACGGGTCGGCGTTGAAGTGGCCAAAGGCTATGACGTAATCGTCATTGTCTCTGCTATGTCTGGTAAAACCAATGAATTGGTGGGTTGGGTCAACGAGACCTCGCCTATGTATGATGCACGTGAGTATGATGCGATTGTATCATCTGGCGAAAACGTCACGGCAGGCTTGATGGCGTTGACCTTGCAAGAGATGGACGTGCCTGCACGCTCTTGGCAGGGCTGGCAGGTGCCGGTCAAAACCACATCGGCCCACGCAGCGGCGCGGATCGAAGAAATCCCGAATGACAACATCATGGGCAGCTTCGGCAACGGAATGCGCGTGGCTGTTGTTGCTGGTTTTCAGGGCGTTTCGCCTGAGGGGCGCATTACAACACTGGGTCGCGGTGGTTCTGATACCACGGCTGTGGCTTTTGCTGCTGCATTCGATGCAGAGCGTTGCGACATCTACACGGATGTGGACGGTATTTACACAACCGATCCACGCGTTTGCAAAAAGGCCCGCAAGCTGGATCGCATCGCGTTTGAAGAAATGTTGGAACTGGCGTCCTTGGGTGCCAAAGTTTTGCAGACCCGCTCTGTTGAGTTGGCAATGCGTTACAAAGTTAAGCTGCGCGTCCTAAGCAGCTTTGAAGAACAATCAGACGAAGCCGGTACGCTGGTTTGTGCGGAGGAAGAAATCATGGAAAGCAATGTAGTCGCCGGAGTCGCGTTTAGTCGTGACGAAGCCAAGATGACCTTGATCTCGGTTGCGGATCGCCCTGGAATTGCTGCGCTGATCTTTACCGCGCTAAGCGATGCAGGCGTGAACGTCGATATGATCGTGCAAAACATCTCTGAAGAGGGCCGCACGGACATGACGTTCAGCTGCCCAACGGACCAAGTGGCCCGCGCAGAGGCTGCAATAGCCGAAGCCAAGACAACAGGCACAATCAATTTCGCAGAACTTATTGCGGATACTGAAGTGGCTAAAGTTTCAGTTGTTGGCATCGGTATGCGTTCGCACACAGGTGTGGCGGCGAAAATGTTCCAAGTGATGAGTACTGAAGGTATCAACCTTAAGGTCATTACCACATCAGAAATCAAGATTTCCGTCCTGATTGATCGGAAATACATGGAACTTGCTGTCCAAGCCCTGCATGATGCGTTTGAGCTGGAAAAAGCTGCTTAACTCCCAAAATATTGGGAGGGCTCTGAACAATATGAAGGAGCGCTGTCCGAGATGGTCGAAAGTAAAGAAACAGAAAGCCGCAAGCTGCTGGGTCGTTTACGCGATGCGATGGCTGGGGATGATCCTGGGCAGGAACGCCTAGATAAAATCACAACTTTGATTGCAGGCAGCATCGGCACCGATGTGTGTTCGATCTATCTGTTCCTTGACGACGAAACGCTTGAGCTATGCGCGACTGATGGTTTGAACCGTGATGCGGTTCACCAAACCCGTCTGAAATTGGGCGAAGGTCTGGTTGGGCGCGTTGCACGCCGCCGTCGCGTGATCAACACCCCTGATGCGCCAAATCAAGCGGGCTTTCGGTTCATGCCTGAGACCGGAGAGGAGAGCTTTTCCTCATTCCTAGGTGTCCCCATTCAGCGTTTGGGCGAATCCCTTGGGGTTTTGGTTGTGCAGTCCAAAGACGCACGCGCCTACACCGCTGACGAAATTTATGCGCTCGAAGTTGTGGCGATGGTTCTGGCAGAAATGACCGAACTGGGTGCCTTTGTTGGTGGCGAAGGTTCAGCCATGCTGGCTCGCCATTCTCAACCGTCCATGTTGCGCGGCACCGTTGCCCAAGAAGGTGTTGCCGAGGGGCATATCTGGCTGCACGAACCGCGCGTTGTCGTGACGAACCCCATTGCGGATGATCCGCACCGCGAACTTGAACGCCTGTCTGAGGCCGTTGAAGAGCTGCGTGTCGGTGTTGATAAGATGATGGAAATGGCCGTGGACGGCGAACAGCGCCAAGTGCTTGAAGCCTACCGCATGTTTGCCAATTCCAAGGGCTGGATGCGTCGGATGCAAGAAGACATCGGTCGTGGTCTGAGTGCCGAAGCCGCTGTCGAAAAAGAACAATCCATTGCCCGGGCACGCATGGGGCAGGTCAGTGACAGTTATTTGCGGGAACGTCTGAGCGATTTGGACGATCTATCTAATCGTATGTTACGAATTTTGACAGGGCAGGGCCAGAACACTGGCGCTGAAATGCCAGCTGATCCGATCCTTGTTGCCAGCAATATTGGCCCTGCTGAGTTGTTGGAATATGGCCGTTCCCTCAAGGGTATCATCCTAGAAAAGGGATCTGTGGGCAGTCACGCTGCTATTGTTGCGCGTGCATTGGCGATTCCATTGATCGTGCATGTGGACCGCATCACCACCGAAGCCTTGAACGGCGATCATGTGATGTTGGACGGTGAACAAGGTATTGTTCACCTGCGCCCAGATGAAACTGTGGTTTCAGCGTTCCGTGACAAAATCGCGATGGAGGCCGAGGCGCAGCAACGCTATGCGTCGATCCGTGACAAACCTGCGATGACCAAATGTGGGTCGCTGATCGAAATGCATATGAACGCAGGTTTGATGGCTGACCTGCCATCCCTTGAACATTCCGGTGCTGAGGGCGTTGGCCTGTTTCGTACCGAACTTCAGTTCTTGGTCCGCTCACGTATGCCGACACGCTCTGAGTTAAGTGCCTTTTATGGCCGCGTTTTGGACGCTGCACCGGGCAAAGATGTTGTGTTTCGTACCCTTGATATTGGGTCCGATAAGGTGCTGCCTTACATGAAGCCCAACGATGAACCCAATCCTGCATTGGGTTGGCGTGCTATTCGTGTGGCGCTGGATAAACCGGGTATCATGCGGATGCAGTTGCAGGCGTTGATCCGCGCGGCGAATGGCCGTCCTTTGACGGTGATGTTCCCCTTTGTCGCACAATACGAAGAATACACGCAGGCCCGTGCAGAGGTGGACCGCACTTTGGCACGTGAAGCTAAGTTGGGGCATGTTTTACCAGAAAGCATCAAGATTGGTGCGATGTTGGAAACCCCAAGCCTTGGCTTTGCGCCGCGCAAGTTCTTCCAAGAAGTCGATTTTATTTCGATTGGTGGCAATGACCTGAAGCAATTCTTCTTTGCGGCGGACCGTGAGAATGAACGTGTGCGCAAACGCTATGACACTTTGAACGTCAGCTTCCTTAGCTTTTTGGAGCAAATCGTTGAACGTTGTGATCAGACCAGCACCCCTGTTTCATTCTGTGGTGAGGACGCCGGTCGTCCTGTTGAAGCGCTGTGTTTGGCCGCAATTGGCCTGCGCCGTCTGTCGATGCGCCCAGCTTCTATTGGTCCGGTCAAAAGCCTGTTGCGTCGCTCCAGCTTAGAAGAGGTGCGCAAGGTAATCTTTGATGCGCGTCATCGCGGTGATATGTCGGTGCGTCCAGCGATCATGCAGTGGCTGCGCGAAAACGGTTAAGCGACACCCGCACGCAGAAGATCGTGGATTTGTAGAACGCCCACAGGTTTTCCGTGATCATCGACAACCATCAAGGCACCGATTTTGCGGTCATTGAGCAGCGCAAGCGCTTGGGCCGCAAATAGGTCTGGTGTAACGGTTACGGGGGATGGGTTGGCGATTTCGCCAGCTTTCATCGCCATCAGGTTCCCCATGTTGCGCCGTAAATCCCCATCTGTGATGACGCCGTTCAGGCGACCATCCTCGCGGGTGGTGGCTGCAATTCCGAATCCCTTTGAGGTCATCGTGATCAAGACATCGCTCATGGGCATGTCTGCACCGACCAAAGGTAGGGCGTCGCCAGCATGCATAAGGTCAGAGACCCGTGCCAGTTGTGCACCAAGTTTGCCACCTGGGTGAAATTTGAGGAAGTCTTCGGAATTGAACCCACGCAGTTCCATCACCGCAACGGCTAGTGCATCGCCCAAGGCCAAAGTCAGTGTTGTGGATGTCGTTGGGGCCATGCCAATGGCACAGGCCTCTGGCAATTTGGGTAGCGTAAGCAAATAGTCGGCGGCTTGCATCAATGTGCTGTCAGGGTTGGAGGATATGCCGATCAAGGGAATCGAAAACCTGCGTGTATAGCGAATAAGGTCGCCCAGTTCTGACGTTTCGCCAGAGTTTGAGATAAGAATACAAACGTCACCTTGCGTGACCATGCCCAGATCGCCGTGACTTGCTTCGGACGCGTGCAAGAAATCAGATGGGGTGCCTGTGGATGCCAAGGTGGCTGAAATTTTGCGCCCGATGTGGCCTGATTTACCGATGCCAGCAACGATCACACGGCCCTCAAGCCCAAGGATAAGCTGTGCGGCGGCTGCAAAGTCTGCGGGCATACCTTTGGCCATTTGCGAGATCGCATCAGCTTCGATGTTTAGAACACGTTCACCGATCTTGGTGATGGCGGCGGCAGAGTTGTCGTGGGTCATATCGATCCAGAATTGTTGCTTGAGAAAGGAATACACCGTTGTGACGGATGACACCAGTGTGCCCAAAAAATAGGCATTTCCCCTAATTTTCGGGCTATTTTCAGGCCATTTGTTTGACAATCTGACTCCTCCGTGTTGTTTGTCCGCTAAATTAAAATGACGGGAAGACGACACCATTTCGTTTCTATCAATATTTGCGAATTTGAGCGGTGCTCGGAACGTGTTGCTGGCGCAGGGAAATTGCGCAAGCCAAGGACAGAGCGAGTTGAACGCTTGGTTTGAGCCATCATGAAATAAATGGATCACGAATAATAACTACCGATTACTCGCCACCTGTGGTGGACAATGCAAAGTTTGATCAGGTCGCCTCTTACTGCGCTGCAAAATTGATCAAGCAACAAACTAAAAAGCTGGGACTACTTACATGGCCAACTTCGAAAAAATCCTAATTGCCAACCGTGGTGAGATCGCCATTCGGATTATGCGTGCTGCCAATGAGATGGGCAAAAAGACCGTTGCGGTTTTTGCTGAAGAAGACAAATTGGGCTTACACCGTTTCAAAGCTGATGAAGCGTATCGCATTGGTGAAGGCATGGGCCCAGTTGCGGCATATCTGTCCGTCGAGGAAATCATCCGCGTGGCCAAAATGTCTGGCGCAGATGCGATTCACCCGGGCTATGGCTTGTTGTCAGAAAACCCAGAATTCGTAGATGCCTGTACTGATGCTGGTATCACGTTCATTGGCCCTAAGGCCGCAACCATGCGCCAATTGGGCGATAAAGCATCTGCTCGTGATGTTGCTGTTGAGTCTGGTGTTCCAGTCATTCCAGCGACTGAAGTTCTGGGCGAGGACATGGCCCTTGTTAAAAAGCAGGCGGCTGAAGTTGGTTATCCTTTGATGTTGAAGGCGTCATGGGGTGGTGGTGGTCGCGGAATGCGCGCCATCATGAATGAAGAAGAACTGGAAGAAAAAGTTCTGGAAGGTCGTCGCGAAGCCGAATCTGCGTTTGGCAACGGTGAGGGTTATCTGGAACGGATGATTATGAAGGCTCGCCACGTTGAGGTGCAAATCCTTGGGGATAGCCACGGCGAGATTTACCACCTTTGGGAACGCGATTGTTCTGTACAACGCCGCAACCAAAAAGTGGTTGAACGCGCACCGGCCCCTTATCTGTCCGAAGAACAGCGTGAAAAAATCTGCGAACTTGGCCGCAAAATTTGTAAGCATGTGAATTATGAATGTGCGGGTACTGTCGAATTCCTGATGGATATGGATGACGGTGAATTCTACTTCATCGAAGTAAATCCACGTGTTCAAGTTGAGCACACCGTGACCGAAGAGGTTACAGGAATTGATATCGTGCGTTCACAAATTCTGATCGCTGAAGGCAAAACATTGGCTGAGGCCACAGGCTGTGCGTCCCAAGCAGATGTTAAGTTGGATGGCCACGCTTTGCAGTGCCGCGTGACAACTGAAGATCCGCAAAACAACTTTATCCCTGATTACGGTCGCATCCAGATGTATCGTTCGGCCACTGGTCCGGGCATCCGTCTTGATGGTGGTACTGCCTATTCTGGAGCGGTGATCACTCGTTTCTACGACAGCTTGTTGACCAAAGTGACGGCACGCGCAGCCACGCCTGAAATGGCGATTGCACGTATGGACCGCGCGTTGCGCGAGTTCCGTATTCGCGGTGTGTCTACCAA
>DLQI01000030.1:15086-36938 GCA_002478745.1 Rhodobacteraceae bacterium UBA7436
AAAGCACGCCGTGACCGCGCGACGAAATTGTTGACATATATTGCCGATATTACGGTGAACGGGCACCCTGAAACAGTTGGCCGTGCCAAGCCGTCGACTGAGGTGAAGCTGCCGAAACCGCCAGTGAAACCAACCACTGATGTTGCTGACGGCACCCGCCAAATTTTGGTCCAACAAGGCCCAGAGGCTGTGGCCAACTGGATGCGCGATCAGTCGCAATTGTTGATCACGGATACAACGATGCGTGACGGGCACCAGTCTTTGTTGGCGACCCGTATGCGTTCTATCGACATGGTCAATGTTGCACCTGCATATGCTGCCAAAATGAACCAGTTGTTCAGTGTTGAGTGCTGGGGTGGTGCGACGTTTGATGTGGCGTATCGTTTCTTGCAGGAATGCCCATGGCAACGTTTGCGCGACATTCGTGCGGCGATGCCGAACATTATGACGCAAATGTTGCTGCGTGCCTCTAACGGTGTTGGCTATACGAACTACCCAGACAACGTGGTGCAATCATTTGTCGCCCAAGCGGCCGACAGTGGTGTGGATGTGTTCCGCGTGTTCGACAGCCTGAACTGGGTTGAAAACATGCGCGTTGCTATGGATGCCGTTGGCAAATCGGGCAAAGTGATTGAGGGCACCATTTGTTACACGGGTGATCTGCTTGATCCTGCGCGTGATAAGTATGACCTGAAATACTATGTCGGTATGGCCAAGGAACTTGAAGCCGCTGGCGCACATGTTCTGGGTCTGAAAGACATGGCTGGTTTGTTGAAGCCTGCGGCGGGCCGTGCGCTGGTTAAAGCGCTGAAAGAAGAAACTAATCTTCCGATCCACTTTCACACGCACGATACCTCTGGTGCCGCGATTGCAACGGTTCTGGCTGTTTCTGAGGCGGGCGTTGATGTTGTTGATGCGGCAATGGATGCATTTTCTGGCAACACGTCCCAGCCAACACTGGGTTCAATTGTTGAGGCGCTGAAAGGCACCGATCGTGATACAGGACTAGACGTCAAAGCGATCCGCGAAATCAGCAATTACTTTGAGCAGGTGCGTGGTCACTACACTGCGTTTGAATCCGGTCTTCAGGCCCCAGCGTCCGAGGTGTACTTGCACGAGATGCCCGGTGGTCAGTTCACCAACCTTAAGGCGCAGGCGCGTTCTTTGGGATTGGAAGAACGCTGGCATGAGGTGGCGCAGACCTATGCGGACGTGAACCAAATGTTTGGTGACATCGTTAAAGTGACCCCGTCTTCCAAAGTTGTGGGTGACATGGCGTTGATGATGGTCAGCCAAAACCTAACCCGTACGCAGGTTGAAGACCCTGCAACGGACGTTGTGTTCCCTGACTCTGTTGTGGACATGATGAAGGGCTCTTTGGGTCAACCTCCGGGTGGCTGGCCTGCTGACATCCAGAAGAAGATCTTGAAAGGCGAGGCGGCATCTACGGATCGTCCGGGCGCAATGTTGGCTCCTGTTGACCTCGAGGCGACGCGCAAAGACTTGTCCAAACAATTGGATGGTCGCCGCGTCGATGATGAGGATTTGAACGGTTACCTGATGTATCCAAAAGTGTTCTTAGATTACATGGGCCGACACCGCACTTATGGTCCTGTGCGCACACTGCCAACGTCGACTTTCTTTTACGGTATGAACCCAGGCGAAGAAATCAGCGCTGAAATCGATCCAGGTAAAACGCTTGAGATCCGCATGCAGGCTGTGTCTGAAGTATCTGAAGATGGCGGCGTTAAGGTGTTTTTTGAACTGAACGGCCAGCCGCGCACCATTCGCGTGATGAACCGTTTGGCAGCGTCTGAAAAGATTACCCGTCCAAAAGCGGAAGCTGGCAATGCCAACCACATTGGTGCGCCTATGCCGGGTGTTGTGGCGACGATTGCTGCGACCGCTGGTAAAGAAGTCAAAGAGGGTGATCTGTTGCTGACCATCGAAGCGATGAAGATGGAAACAGGTATCCACGCAGAACGCGATGCGGTTGTGAGAGCGATCCATGTGAACGCGGGCAGCCAGATCGACGCCAAAGACCTGATGGTTGAGCTAGAGTAACACCCAACCGCATTTGAGATTTAGTGGGGGGTGAGGCGATAATTTCGTTTCACGCCCTATTTGTTTGTCGGGGGCATTGTTTGCGCAACGCTAAGGGCTATGGTTTCTAAATAGCTCGGGCCAAAGGCGGCCCTAGAAAGGCTGTTGGCAAATGAGCGATCTCAAGAACCTAATTGAAGCGATAGCCGCAGTACCATTGCGCGGTGGCAGAAGGATCATTGCAATTGTTGGTGCACCAGCGAGTGGAAAATCAACGCTGGCTGAAACGCTATCGGCTGAAATCCCCAATTCTTGCATTGTTCCGATGGACGGGTTCCACCGCGACAACGATGACCTTTCACGCCATGATTTACTGTCATGCAAAGGTGCGCCTGAGACGTTTGATGTTGCTGGTTTTCTCACGATTGTGCGGTCCTTGGCCAAGCAAGACGAAGTTGATTTCCCAACCTTTGATCGGGGCAAGGATTGTGTCGTTGAACAGGGCGGCACAGTTTTGGCCACGGATGAGACAATCCTGGTGGAGGGGAACTATCTGTTGCTGGACGAGGCACCATGGCGCGATTTAGCCAAGTGCTGGGATTCCAGCGTATTTTTGGATGTGCCATTAGAAATTCTAGAAGCGCGATTGGTTCAGCGTTGGTTGGACAATGGGTATGATCATGACGGCGCTGTGAAACGTGCGCAGGGCAATGATATCCCGAATGCTAAGCGCACCGTTCAAAGGTCTTTGAAGGCTGATCATGTTGTGTCGCTTGGCGGTCTGTAACGTGATAAAATTAGGAACAATTGCAAACAGCAAGATCAGCATCACGTGCGGCGCTTGTAAGCATCACGCGGTGCTAGAGGTGGCGAACCTAATTTTTGTCGTCGGCGAAGATGCGACAACCCATGACGTAAGGCAACGCCACGTGTGCCCAAAATGTAATTCAAAAGGCAACAATACCTACAAAGTCATATAGGTCTGGTAAGGCCGCACGGCGTTGCACACGCGGCCCCCCAACGTATTTACGGTCAAGTTACTTAGCAGCTTGTTTGGCTTCGTAAGCCGCTTTTTTCTCTTTGTATTGTTCTTCTGTCAGGTTGTGCCACCCGATGCAGTTACCTGTTGGGCTACGCCCACATCCACATTCAGCCATGTTGAACTCCTTTGTTGGTATGCTTTTTATAGGTGATGTTTAAGTGGGTTTTGGCAAGTGGTTTGAACAAGAAATCTTTCAACAATTACTGTGATCCAATCGAGAATTCACACCGTATCTAGTACGAAATCAACATTCGTTGATCCCAGTTTTATTGAGGTGAAAACATGACAGACAACAACGGCTATGTAACATTCAAGGGCTTGTCCCTATCCATTCTATTGATTGCTTTCATGATTGTCGGTGCGCCAGTTGGCTACGCGTTCTTTGTGGGCTTTTAAAACACGTCTTTTGTGGGGGGTACTATTGGTCCACCCAATCTATTGAATACGCATATCGCGGTGATCCAGCGCAGGGTTTGCGCCGTATCTATTCAGTAATCAACTCCCTGTTGGTATCAACTTTATGGTCAGGCCTGCGGGCCTGACCTTTTTTATGGCAAATCAAATTACGCGGAACTGGAGGTCATGAAATTGGATGACGGCCCTGTGTTGAGAAAATGATATGCGCGACATCAATGGTCATGGTGGAGGCATTTTGTACTAAATCATGAATTCATCAAAGAAGTTTGAAAGATCGGCGTGTGCTGCAACTGGCAAGATCGACGCGATGTGCTGGTCAGGTCGAACAATCACAACGCAGCCTTGATTGCGGTCGATGCCGCGAAGGTCGTAAATGTCGTTCCCAGTTTGGGCGTGGAACACTTTTTCATAATCTCGCAGTTCGTATTTTCCTTTTGCTGGCCAGAGATAGCCGTGCAGATCGTGCATCGATAAATCCTGTTGCTGGAAGACGGCGTATGTATCGATGACCGCATCAATATCTGCGCCCTTCGGCGTGTATTTGAGTATGGGCGAAGACGCATCGTTTGCTAGAAAATCGATGAGTTTGTATGCGCTGGACGACGTTTTTGTCGGGTCTTCGGCACCGCCAAAGACAAAGATGCGCCAGCGCCCGTCTGCCTTGACCAGGTGGCCGAGATGTTGCGATCTGCCGTCCGCCACTCGTGTTGCCTCTGCCGAATGGAACCGTTGCCCGATTTTGTAACCAGGGGCCAAGTGTTGGTTTTCTTGTCCTGTGCAAATGTAGGACGGAAAATATTCGATAGAGGTTCCGCTTACAAACCCACTTTGACGCTTCATAAATGCTTCGATCTTGGCCGTGTCGACCTTGGCTCCATCTGAATGGTCGCCTGTGGTTGGTCGGGTTGCAACCAGTTTCGACAGTTCTTTGTCAGCATTGATGAGCTGTTGTGCGACTTTGCGGCGTTCGGTGCCGTAGGTGCTGAGCAACTTGGGATCGCTTTTGCCTTGTAGAACTGCCGCCATTTTCCAACCCAAATTGAAGGTATCGGGCAGCGAGGTATTTAAGCCCCAGCCGCCTTTGGGGCTGTGGGTGTGGCAGGCGTCACCGGATACAAACGCACGTGGAATGATGTTGTCCGCGCTTCCAGTTGGACGGTCGTCAAACCGTTCAGCGAGGCGTTGTCCGACCGAATAAATAGACCACCACGCCACTTCTTTTACATCCAGCGTATAGGGGTGGAAAATCTTTTGCGCTTTTGCAATTAGGTTGTGTTCTGTCAGTTTGAGGTCTGTTGCGCGGCTGTCTTTGTCAATCATATCCAGCTCGACATAGAACCTGCACAGGTATCCACCCTCGCGCGGGATTGTCATCACGGCTCCGTGGTCTTTGGATTGGATAAAGCTTTTGACACGGATATCTGGGAAATCTGTGTTGAGAAGAATGTCCATCACCCCCCAGGCTTTATTGGCGGTATCGCCTTCGAGCGATATGTTCAAACTTTTGCGAACGCGGCTTCTGCCTCCATCGCTGCCGACGGCGAAGCGCGCTTTTACTGTTTCCGTTTTAGCGTTGCCAGCGTCGTCGACCCGTTTGAATGTCGCAGTGATGGGGTGAGCTTCCAGATTTTGTGTGAGACTTTCGTCAATCTGCATATCGACCAGTTCACGGCTGTAATGGGGGTGTAGGTTGGTGATTGAATTCGCCATGCCGTCAATCAACAGCTCGTGCAGGCGCGCCTGATTTACAATGCCATGTGTGAACTCGGACAAGCCGGCCCTTGCATCAGTAATCTTTTCGGTACGTTTGATATTTTCGGGGTTTGCGGCGTCTGGTTCCCAGAACGTGTTTTGTTTCAAATGATAGGTTTCTTTAACCACCATTTCGCTGCTGTTGAAGGCTTCCATGATCTCAATCGTACGGCAAGAAATGCCATCGGCGCGCCCGAACAACAATGGTCCAGGTGCCATATCCACAATGCAGGTCTTTATATCGGAAAACTCTGACATTTGGCGCGCCATGGTGAGACCGGCGGGCCCGGTGCCAACGATCAAAACGTCCACTTCTTGAGGCAAGTCTTTTATGGGAGGGTTTGGATAGGCTTTTCGCGCTGCATCAGGAACCTGATAGTTGCCCGGTTTGAACCCATTCAAATGAAACTGCATCTTAAGTCTCTCCCTTTGTCTCGCAACGTGACTGACTTAAAACGTCAATTAGTGCACATGTTAATAAATACAATGCCCTGTCCAACACACCATGTGAACTGCTGATGCATCATTTTGCCAAGTAAGCTGTGGCGAGGCGTTTCGCAGTTTTGGTAAATCGGGCGCGGTTCGCATTCAATTTGGCGGTGGTTCAGGTCATAGTTGGATCTTTACGCCGTCGTAGCCAACAATCAGTTCGCCGTCCCAGTGACCCGCGCAGGCGTCTTGCCAATCCTGAGAGCTGTAGGTGGGATCATCGGAGGGAATAAGGTGGGACAGTGCCAAACGTTTCACCCCTGCGTTGGTCGCGGTTTTGGCGGCATCATGGGCAAAGGTGTGCGAACGCAACCAATGCGCCATCAGCTTGTCACTGCCGTTTCCAATGCGTTCCATTAATGACGGCAGGGCACTTTCTAGCATTGCCTCATGGATCAGCAGATCGGCACCCCGTGCGAAATCTTCCAATGCTTTGATGGGGGTGGTGTCACCCGAGAACACGGCGTGATGGTCGGCTGTTTTAAAGGAAAACGCGAAGCAGTCGATCAGGGGTGGATGCTGTGTACGGATGGCTGAAATGGTGAGGCCGTCACGTTCTAAAACGCTGCCTTCGTCGATGACATGGACGCGGATAAAGTCACGCAGATCATCGCGGCCGTCGTCGTCAATGCGCAGGTCGATGTCTGCCTTCATCGACAAGACAAACCCATCCCAATACTCCTGCAGTCCCGCAGGTCCATAGATATCGACCATGGTTGTGAGCCCCGAACACCACGCGGTGTGGATCAGTGGCCCCAACTCAAGATAGTGATCAGAATGTAGGTGGCTGATAAAGATCGTGGATAGGTTTTTCAGGTTTATCCCCTGATCCACCAAGCCACGGGTGACGCCAAGGGCACAATCTACCACCACGTGTTGTCCATTCATCACGAACAGGTTCGAGGTTGGCATTGACGATCCGGGGCGGATTGAGGGCCCGCCCTTGGTGCCTAAAAGGGCCACATAGTTATCAGACATTGTCGTTCCTTATGTGGCTGCAAATCCGGCGTCGATGGCCGACAGAAGGATGTTACAATCGTTTTGCGTCACGACCAAAGGCGGCGACAAGATCAGGTTCGGACCAGAGACACGTACCATTGCGCCGTTTTGATATGCGACCTCTTGCACGGTGCTGGCCGTGGCTGCGTCGATCGGTTTTCTGCTTGTGCGATCTGACACCATTTCGATGGCTGTCATCAAACCATGTCCACCACGCACGTCACCGATGATGTCGTATTTTTCCATCAAGGCCTGGCACCCTGCGAACAATTGGTCACCACGCGCTGCTGCGTTTTCAATGACATTGAGGCGCTTTGTTTCGACAAGGCAGGCAAGCGCGGCGGCGGCACCAACGGGATGGCCCGAATATGTGTACCCGTGGCCGATTTTTGCATCTGGGTTGTTTTCAAACACTTCAACCATGCGGTGCCCCAACATCAAGGCCCCAAATGGGAAGTAGCCATTCGTGATGGCCTTGGCCGTGCACATCATGTCTGGCTGAATGCCCCAGAGACGGGCACCTGACCATGCACCAGTGCGTCCGTAGGCGGTAATCACCTCATCTGTGATCAATAGGATGCCGTTGCGGTTACAGATTTCCTGTACCATTGGGGCAAAGGATTTGTGAGGTGGAATGACACCGCCGGCACCAAGGATCGGTTCCATAACCATCGCAGCAATTGTGCCAGCACCTTGAAAGGCAATCTCGTCTTCAAGGGCCTGAACGCAGAGTTGCGCCAGTTTCTCAGGATCAGTTTCATTGAACGGATTGCGATAGGTATATGGTGTTGGAATGTGGAAGCAACCCGGCAACAATGGCTCATAAGCTGTGCGGAAATTGGCGTTACCGTTGACGGATGCGCCACCGATATGGGTTCCGTGATAGCCCTTCTTCAGGCTCAAGAATTTGGTGCGACCCGCTTCGCCGCGCAGTTTGTGATACTGGCGCGCAAGGCGCAGCGCAGTTTCCACACTGTCAGACCCACCGGAGGTAAAGAACGCACGGCTCATTCCATCGGGTTCAAAGAATTTGTTCAACTCATATGACAGCTCAATCGCAACGTCATTGGATGTGCCACGAAATGTGGAATAGTAAGGCAGCTTATCCAGCTGCGCAGTCATGGCGTCTTTGACTGGTTGGCAGGAGTAACCTAGATTTACGTTCCACAGACCGCCGACGCCGTCGACAGCAGAGTGCCCGTCAACGTCTGTAATGGTCACACCGTCGGAACCAGTAATGATCTTTGGTGGGTTGTCGATGCTGTCTTGTGGGGATGTCATTGGGTGCCACATCAGGCGGCCGTTGTGTTCTTTAAGAAAGTTTGAATCTTTCATGAGGCGGTTTCCAATACATTTGCGGTCGTGAGCGATTTCGCCCAAAGGGCTTCGATGTTGGATGGGACTGTTCCGCCCCAATTTTTGCTGATTTGTCGGGCTGCAACAACAAGTTCGTTTTGAATGATATGTTCAAGTTCTGGCGTGTACCGTGCCGCGACACTTGCGACCGAGACAGCGCCTGCCAAGTGGCCAGTTTGATCATATACTGGCGCTGACAAACCCTGTATTTCATCCTCATAGCTGCGGTTGGCACGGCCAAATCCAGTGCTGCGGGCTGATTGGATTGCCGCGTTAAGGTCTTGCGGTGTAGTTGCTGTGTTGGTCGTGAATCGGTGTAAATTGCCCAAAGCGACTTCCACCAATTTTTCTGGTCCAAAGGCCAGTGCGCACAGGCCAGATGCAGTTGCATGCAGTGGGAATGTTTCAATATCGATAATCGCGCGGGTCCCATGCTTTGGCGAATCGCAAGAGGCAAGTTCGTATACGATCGTTCCCGATAAAACTGTGACGTGAGATGTTTCACCCGTGGCATTGGACAGTTCGAAAAGGGGTGCTTGGACGCCTAGTTTTCGTGGAACGGTGGCTTCGCGTGTCTGCGCCAATTGTAATGTCGCAGGCCCAAGACGATATTGCTTTGTCATTGGATTTTGCTCAATAAGTCCTGTTTCCTCAAGCGCTTGCAGATGACGGTATGTCGTTGCCTTGTCGCGCTTTGCCATCTTGCACAGCTGCGACAATCCGATTTCTGGCCAAGTGGTCGAAAAATACGTCAGTAGCTCAAGGGTTTTCGCTGCGGATGACAAATGAGGGGGACCTTTCCAGTTAACTTCATAAAAAGTTTGACACAGGTTAATTAACAAGGCAACCTTTTTTCTAGAACAATGGTTCATTATGTGAACCGATAATAGGGAGAGAGAAATGTCCAAGTTTGTGAAATCAGTGACAGCCATGGCGCTAGCGATGGCCGCGATGACAGGGGCCGCACAGGCGGAATACCCAGAGAAACCAGTTGAGTTTGTTGTTCCGTGGCCTCCGGGTGATCTGGAAGACGTGCTGACACGCATGATCGCTGAGGACTTTTCCGAAGCCTACGGTGTTCCAACGGCTGTTGTGAACAAGCCGGGTGGCGGCGGTGGCCCATTCCCTGGTGCGATTGAAGTCACGAATGCACCAGCTGACGGTTACACAATCGGTTCGTTCCTCATTGCGATTCCAGTCGTTGGTCCGCAGATTGGTATTCCTGAACTGAACCCTGATCCGTTTGTGCCGCTTGGTAATTTCCTAACATATCCTTTTGTGATCGCGACGGGTGCAGGCGCACCTTATGATGACATGGCTGGATTGGCGGCACATGCCGCTGACAACGAGGTTGCACTGGGCCACTTTGGTGCGCCACTTGTTCCGACGCAGGTGACTTTGGGTCTGGCAAAGGAAATGGGCTTTTCCTATGCGTCTGACGCAGCATTTGATGCACTTGATTGTAACACGTTGGCGTCTGGCGACGTTGATGTGATCAACACGACATTGCAGCTGATCTTGCCATGCTTGGATGATGTTAAGGTTCTGGCGTCTATCGGGTCCGAGCGTATTTCGCTGACGCCTGACACGCCGACGGTTGCTGAACTTGCGCCAAACCTTGATGTTGCTTTGTGGAACGGCTTGTTTGTCCTTGCTGGCACGCCGCAAGATGCCCAAGACAAGATTATTGCCGTAGCTGAGAAAACTATGATGTCTGATCGTGCACAGGCTTTGGCTGCTGAAACAGGCGCGCTGGTTTACTGGCAGTCCGCAGACGAAGTTAAGGCGCAAATCGCGACTGACATCGAGACGCTTGCCGGTATCGAAGCATTGCTTGCTGAATAATTAAACGTCTCTAGGTCGGGCAGCTTTGGGTTGCCCGACCTTTTCTATTTTGCCAATCGGGGGTGGTTGCCATGTCGCGCGTCAAAACGCTGCAATCTTTGTTCAAGCGGTACCGCCGACCTGGGGATATCGTTTTCGCATGGCTCATTCTGATTTTTTCGATTTTCATGTTGTTACAGATTGGTGATCAAACGGCTTATAAGAGTGGCGGGAAACTTTTCGCGCAGCCGCGTTTTTGGCCAGCTGTTTCTTTGGGTCTTATGACCGTTTTTGCCGCGTTTCATCTTCTTGGCTCTGCGTTGTCTGAACGTATCGAGGGGCGTTGGCGCGAGGTGTTGTCATGGCTCGCAGCCTTTGAGTATGCGGGGTGGTTCATCGCCTATGCTGCGTCGGTTCCATATGGTGGTTATCTTCCAACAACGGTCTTGTTTGCAGTGGCGCTTTCGTTGCGCGCTGGATATCGCAGTGTCCGTATGTTGAGCGCCGCCATCCTCAGCTCGATCGTGATTGTCGTGCTGTTCAAAGCTGTGTTGAAGGTGAACCTGCCTTCGGGTTTAATCTATGAGACATTGCCCGATGGCTTGCGCCAATTCATGCTTACATATTTTTGATCGGATATCGCGATGGAAAACTTATACGCAGGCCTTGAAATGTTGGCGCGGTGGGACGTTGTTCTCGCGCTATTTGTAGGCTCAATCGGTGGGGTTATTATTGGGGCAATCCCGGGCGTTGGCCCTGCGGTTGCCATTGCAATCTTATTGCCTGCCACGTTCTCTCTTGATCCGATTGTCGGGTTGACCATGCTTTTGGGGATCTACGGATCGTCTATGTATGGCGGTGCGATACCCGCGATTTTGATCAATACACCCGGGACGGCGGTGAATGCGCTGACGTCTTATGACGGCTATCCTATGACCCAGAAAGGAGAGGGGCACCGCGCCCTTTCTCTAGCTTATAGCGCGTCGTTCTGGGGTGGAATTTTTGGTATTGGCTGTTTGATTTTATTGTCACCTGTCCTTGCTCTTATTGCTCCAATGTTCGGTTCGCGTGAGATTTTCCTAGCAGCTCTCCTTGGGATTATACTGGTTGTACTGGCTCATCGCGGGCAAATTTTTGCCGCGGGGGTTCTCGCTATGTTTGGTATTTTTCTGCAAACTGTCGGACTTGATGCTGTCACATATACGCAGCGTTACACCTTCGGATATTCGTTCCTGAGTTCGGGTATTAACCTGATCGTAGTGGTGTTGGGACTGTTCGCGCTGAGCCAAGCGTTCTTCCTTTTGACGGCACCCGACAACGTTCCCGATGCAAAATCAGTTCAAGGAAAAATGACGTCTGGCATCAAAGAGTTGATGAAACACAAACGTGTCGCAACGGTCGCATCCGCTTTCGGCGTGGTCCTTGGAATGATCCCCGGTACGGGTGAGTTTACAGCACAATTCATGTCTTACACCTACGCGCAGAAAACGTCTAAGAACCCTGAACTATTTGGCAAAGGCAGTCCGGAGGGTTTGATCGCATCCGAGGCCGCTAACAACGCCGTGCCAGCTGCTGCTATGATCCCGCTTTTGGCATTGGGCATTCCGGGTGAGGCGCTGACGGCGATGATGTTGTCCGTGTTTTACGTGCACAACGTGATCCCCGGGCCGCAGCTGTTTCAAAACAATATTGATCTTGTGTATGGCCTGTATTTCGCACTGATCCTGCTGAATGTCATCGTCATGATCTTTTTGCTGTTTTCAACGAACCTATTGACCAAGATCATTCGCGTTCCAACGCGATTCTTGGGCGTGATGATCTTGATCTTGTCGTTTGTTGGGGTTTATTCGCTGCGTAATTCTTTGACGGACTGTATGATTTCAGCAGCTTTTGGCGTGCTTGGGCTTATCCTAAAACGCTTGAATTTGCCGATTGTTCCGATCATCCTTGGCATGGTTCTTGGAGGGATCATGGAGATCAAACTCCGCTCTGCGATGCCACGTCTTAAGACGCCTTTCGATATGATTGACCGTCCGATTTCGTTCATCCTGTTTGCGATAATTGTTCTGGTTCTTGCGGTGCACCTTCGCACCTTGATTAAGGAATATCGTGCACAACAGGGCCCCGAAGATCACGATTTACACGACAGCCAAACAAGGTAGCCCCATGGACCAGACCCAAATTGACGCGCTTCGTGCGCAACCCGTTCCGGCCTTTTCGCACTTGATTGAGGGCAAACATGTCGCGGCGTCAGATGGCGGCACGATGGATATCGTGTCACCGATCGACGGACAGGTTTTCACTACAACAGCCAAAGGCACTGTCGCTGACATGCAGGCGGCGATCACCTCTGCGCGCGCGGCTTTCGAAAACGGTCGCTGGGCGGGGCAATCACCAGCCGCGCGTAAAAAGGTCTTGATGAAATGGGCGGATCTGATTGAAGCAAATGCGCTTGAATTGGCGGTCTTGGGTGTGCGCGACAATGGCACCGAAATCAACATGGCGATCAAGGCAGAGCCGGGATCAGCCGCGGGTACCATCCGCTATTACGCTGAAGCATTGGACAAGATCTACGGCGAGATTGCACCCACATCTTCAGATGTTTTGGGCATGATTCACAAGGAACCAGTTGGCGTCGTTGGCGCAATAATCCCGTGGAATTTCCCGATGATGATTGGCGCATGGAAACTGGGTCCTGCGTTGGCAATGGGCAATTCGGTTGTACTAAAACCGGCTGAGACGGCATCGCTATCGTTGATGCGCATGTGCGACCTCGCGCATGATGCGGGATTGCCTGCTGGCGTATTGAATGCCGTCACTGGAGAAGGCGCGGTTGTTGGCGAGGCTATGGGTCTTTCCATGGACATTGATGTGTTGGTGTTTACCGGATCGGGGGGCACGGGGCGTCGTCTGATGGAATACGCGGCGCGGTCCAATATGAAGCGGGTTTACCTTGAGCTGGGTGGGAAATCTCCCAACATCATTTTTGCGGATACCCCGAATTTGGACGAGGCTGCAAAGGTCGCTGCAGGTGGAATCTTTCGCAACGCCGGACAAGTTTGCGTTGCGGGCTCGCGTCTGCTGGTCGAAGCAACTATCCATGATGACTTTGTCGCTGCCGTGGCCAAAGCCACAAGTATGATGCGCGTGGGTGATCCGCTTGACATGTCTACAGCAATTGGCGCGGTTAATTCCGAAGTCCAGCTTAAGCAAAATCTTGGATTTGTAGATACGGCAGTCAGCGAGGGGGGCGAGATCGTCCTTGGTGGTCAACGCATTTTGCAAGAAACAGGTGGCTATTACATGGCACCAACGATTGTTACGGGCGTGACACCAGAGGCGACGTTGACCCAAAAAGAAGTCTTTGGGCCTGTTTTAGGCGTAACGCCATTTACGACGGATGATGAAGCGGTTCGCATCGCCAATGCGACAGTTTATGGATTGGCGGGTGCTGTTTGGACCTCGAACCTCAGCCGCGCACATCGCATGGTTCGCAGTGTGCGCACGGGCGTGATGCACGTGAACACTTACGGTGGCGCAGATGGTACTGTGCCTCTTGGCGGTGTTGGCCAATCGGGCAACGGTTCTGACAAATCGCTGCATGCTATTGAAAAGTACATCAATTTGAAAACGGCATGGATCAAGCTGTAGGGGGCGGGACGATGACAGATAAAACTATTCTGGTGATCGGGACCTATGACACCAAAGATGATGAGCTGGGGTTCCTTGCTGGCGTCATAAAGGACCAAGGCGGGCAGGTCGCAACGATGGATGTCTCTGTATTGGGAGATCCATCTGCACCAACAGATTATTCTAAACACGTCGTCGCAAAAGAGGGCGGCAGTTCTATCGATGCTGCAATCGCATCAGGTGATGAAAATCACGCGATGCAAATTATGGCCAAAGGTGCATCGCTGTTGGCAGCACGCCTGTTCGCCGAAGGTCGCTTTGATGGAATAATCGTGTTGGGCGGCACTATGGGTACCGATTTGGCCCTTGATGTCTGTTCTGCGCTGCCGCTGGGTGTGCCTAAATACATCGTGTCGACGGTATCGTTCTCACCGCTTATCCCAGCCGAACGACTGGCTGCAGACACGCAGATGATCTTGTGGGCGGGTGGCCTATATGGCCTCAATTCCGTCTGCAAAGCGTCCCTTAGCCAAGCAGCGGGCGCGGTATTGGGGGCTGCACGCGCGGTGCAGATGCCAGATCCCGATAAACCCTTGATTGGGATGATGTCGCTGGGCACCTCGGCATTGAAGTATGTAATTCCGTTGAAGCCAGCGCTTGAGGCGCGCGGATACGAAGTTGCAGTATTTCATGCCACAGGGATGGGCGGACGCGCGTTTGAAAGCCTCGCAGGGCAGGGTGCGTTTGCTTGTGTGTTTGATTTTTGCACACAAGAGTTAGGCAACCACATCCATGGTTCCAATATCTCTGCAGGGGCTGATCGTTTGACCAATGCAGGTAACAAGGGAACGCCGCAAATCGTGGCACCTGGGTGTTATGATCTGGTTGATGTTGTTGGGTGGCAACCATTGCCGGACAAATGGTCCGGTCATATGAAACACGAACACAATCGGTTGCTGACCTCAATCGTGTTGAACGGCGAAGAACGTAAACTTGTTGCCCGCGCACACAGCGACCAGTTGGCCACAGCAAAAGGACCCGTTGCGATGTTGCTGCCCGAACACGGGCTTGGGGAATGGGACCGTGAAGGTGCAGACCTTCACAATCAAGCAGGGCTTGAAGCGTTTCTACATGAACTTGAGGATACGCTACCAAGCAATGTGGTCGCGCATCGCGTTAAATGCCACATCAATGATGCCGCGTTTGCAGACAAGGCGTTGGAAATATTTGATGACTGGCGGGCAAACGGCTTAGTCGTGTGACCCGGGATCAAGGAGGGCCAGGAGATCAAGAAGGGTTTCATAATTTTCAGACCCCAGTCTTGTCTTGAAATCGGCGACGATCTGCGTGGTTTGTCCGGTGCGATCATCAATGATCTTTTGCCCCTTGGCCGTAATCTCGATCAGCTGGCGGCGGCGGTCAACTTCGTCGCGTGTTTGGGTAAGCAGTCCTTTGTCGCGCATGGTCGCAGCAATCCGTGTCAGGCTTGGAAACAACAGGCTGGACCTGTCGGCCAAAGTCGTCGTGTCCAAAGTTCCAAATTCAGAAAGCACTCGCAAAACGCGCCATTGCTGTTCTGTAATGTCGGTTTCCGACAGCATGTCACGGATCGGTGACATCACGCCTTCGCGGGCGCGTATCAATGCGATGGGAAGGGAACGTGACGTTGATGGAAGTTTGGGTGACATTGAGAACTCGATCTTGGCTCGGAATATACCCTGTGCTGCCAAGTTGGGCTTGACAATGCAAGGCTCAATTATCTAATTTCAGAATTATTAACATGTTAAGGAAATGCTGTGCCGCACTTTCAAATTGAGTATTCTGCCAACCTTGAGACGACCATCGACATGGGCGCGTTGTGCGAGGCGATCCGCGCCAAGGCGGCAACGATTGATACATTTCCGATAGCCGGTATTCGGGTCCGTGCAACCCGCGTTGATTTTGTCGCAATGGCGGATGGTGATCCAAAACATGGGTTTATTGATCTGTCTATTCGTTTGCGCGAAGGGCGTCCCGATGGCGTAAAACGCGATGCGATTGATCAGATTTTTGCGACGCTCAAAGAGTTTATGACACCTGCAATGGCATCTCATTCCATCGCCCTCTCTGCAGAGATGCGCGACATCAATGCAGAGCTATCCCCGAAATTCGGCACTATCCGCGACCATCTGGAGAACAACGTATGACTGCGCTCGAAAACAACATTACCAAACTGAATGGCTACCTTCAACGTTTCCGTGACACGGGCATCCGAAATCGGATTGCTGGCAAGGATGTGGATGGCAGTGAGGGCGTTTTCCAAACCACGTCGCCCGTTGATAAATCGTTGATTTGCAATGTTGCACATGGCGCTGCAGCCGATATTGATGCTGCTGCCAATGCGGCCTCTGATGCCTTTGCTATGTGGCGTGATATGCCTGCGCTTGAGCGCAAAAAAATCTTGATCCGTATCGCTGAAGGCATCGAGGCCCGCGCAGAAGAGATCGCCCTGTGTGAATGCTGGGACACGGGCCAGACGATCAAGTTCATGTCCAAAGCGGCATTGCGCGGTGCGGAAAACTTCCGATATTTTGCGGACCAAGTTGTACAGGCACGCGATGGTCAGCACCTGCAATCGCCAACGCTGATGAACATCACAACGCGTAAACCCATTGGCCCAGTCGGTGTCATCACCCCGTGGAATACGCCGTTTATGCTGTCGACTTGGAAGATCGCACCAGCCTTGGCTGCGGGTTGTACCGTTGTACATAAACCCGCAGAGGCGTCTCCCTTGACTGCGCGTCTATTGGTCGAAATCGCGGAAGAGGCTGGATTGCCAGCGGGTGTTCTGAACACGGTGAATGGGTTTGGTGAGGGTGCGGGTAAGGCGCTATGTGAACATCCTAAAATCAAGGCAATTGCTTTTGTGGGTGAAAGCAGCACAGGCAGTCTGATCACCAAACAAGGGGCTGATACGCACAAACGCAACCATCTTGAACTTGGGGGAAAGAACCCTGTGATTGTGTTTGATGATGCCGATCTGGACCGCGCTTTGGATGCGACAATCTTTATGATCTATTCGATCAATGGTGAACGTTGCACATCCTCTTCACGTCTATTGATTCAAGATACAGTTCGCGCGGAATTTGAGGCCAAACTGGTCGCAAGGGTCAACAATATCAAAGTGGGACACCCGCTTGATCCAGCGACTGAGATTGGTCCGCTTGTCACGCAGGAACACTATGACAAAGTCTCCAGCTATTTTGATATCGCCAAAGAAGACGGTGCGACCGTTGCTGCAGGTGGGGTAAAGGTTGGCGACGAAGGGTATTTTGTCCGCCCAACCCTGTTTACCAATGCCAACAACAAGATGCGCATCGCACAAGAAGAGATTTTTGGTCCTGTGTTGACGTCTATTCCATTCTCGACCGAGGAAGAGGCGTTGAGCATGGCGAACGACACAGACTATGGCCTGACGGGCTATGTCTGGACCAATGATCTGACCCGCGCGTTACGATTCACCCAAGCGCTTGAAGCAGGCATGATCTGGGTCAATTCCGAGAACGTCCGCCATTTACCAACGCCGTTTGGTGGCGTCAAAGCCAGCGGCATTGGCCGTGATGGAGGCGATTGGTCATTTGAATTTTACATGGAGCAAAAGCACATCGGCTTTGCCACAGGACAACACAAAATCACCAAACTGGGAGCACTCTGATGCCCGTACCTGCACCAAACCTGTACCCTGACTTCAATACCATCCGCCTGAGCCATGTGTGTTTGAACGTAAAAGATCTGGCGGCGTCCAAGACGTTTTACACAGAAATTGTTGGCCTTCAGATAACGGATGAATCGGACAGCCACATCTATTTACGTGCAATGGAAGAACGCGGTCACCACTGCATCATTCTTCAAAAGTCTGACCAACCGGGCACCGTCGAAGTCATGGGCTTTAAAACGTTTGATGAAGCGGATTTGGATAAGGCCGAAAGGTACTTCAAAGGGAAAGGCCGCCCAACATCTTGGGTGGATCGCCCATATCAAGGCAAAACACTGCTGACCTCTGACAATATGGGCATTCCGCTGGAATTCTATCATAAAATGGATCGCCTAGATCCAATCCATCAGAAATACGCGCTGTATCGCGGAGTGAAACCTCTTCGGATCGACCACTTTAACTGCTTCAGTCATGATGTGGATGCATCCGTCGAATTTTATAGCGATTTCGGCTTTCGCGTAACGGAATACACCGAAGATGATGAGAGCAAGAAACTTTGGGCGGCATGGATGCACCGCAAAGGCGGCGTGCACGATATGGCGTTCACCAATGGCACTGGTCCACGCATGCACCACGTTGCGTTCTGGGTTCCGACACCGTTGAATATCATTGATCTGCTCGATCTGATGGCGACAACGGGATATGTCGATAACATCGAACGGGGTCCGGGGCGTCACGGTATTTCGAACGCCTTCTTCCTGTATATTCTAGACCCAGACGGTCATCGGATTGAAATCTATTGCTCGGATTATCAAACTGTTGATCCTGACCACGAGCCGATCAAATGGGATTTACAAGACCCACAGCGCCAGACCCTTTGGGGGGCAGCAGCACCTGAAAGCTGGTTCAAGCATGGAACCAATTTTGTCGGCGTCGACACACAAGATTCTGGGATCAAAGCGAGCCCAATTATTGCGCCATAATCACGGCGGGCGTTAAAAAGCAGACTATAAGGGAATTAACTCAATGAAATACGCAACCTACTCGACAAACGGCGAGACGTTTTATGGGGCCGTCACGGATGATGGTATGATCCCATTAAACGCCGATTTCCCACAATGGCCAACACTTTTTGACGTTGTTCAAGCGGATGGTTTGGATGCGTTGGGACAGGCCGCAACCGGTCAATCTGCAACCCATACGGATTTCGAGTTTGAGATGGTTCTGCCGAATGCGCGGCGTATTCTATGTGTTGGCGTCAATTTCCCTGACCGCAATGCCGAATATAAAGACGGATCCGAGCAGCCGAAATATATGTCACTGTTCCCACGTTTTGCCAGTGGGTTCACAGGCCATAATCGCCCGCTTATCCGCCCACCAGAAAACGAAACCTTGGACTATGAGGGGGAAGTTGCGATTGTCATTGGAAAAACCGGCCGTCGCATTTCACAAGCCGATGCCTATGACCACATCGCGGCAATTACGTTGTGCAACGAAGGAACAATCCGTGACTGGGTGCGCCATGCCAAATTTAACGTCACCCAAGGCAAGAACTGGGACAATTCAGGCTCTATTGGCCCGTGGTTGGTCCCGTTCAAGAACGCCAGCCAGCTCGATGATGCGCGCATCATTACGCGTGTGAACGGCGAAGTGCGCCAAGACGATGTACTGTCGCGCATGATGCATCCGATCCGGCGCGAGATTGAGTATATTTCTACCTTCATGACGCTTCAGCCTGGCGACATCATCGTCACAGGCACACCTACGGGGTCTGGTGCCCGTCTGGATCCGCCACAATACCTCAAGCCCGGTGATGTAATTGAGGTTGAAGTGAATGGTATCGGAACGCTACGCAACACCGTTGCTGATGAAGCCGTATGACACCGCAAGACCACACCCGTGCTGCCGCCAATCTGTTAGAGGCCGAACGCACAGGCGTACAGATCGGCCTGCTCACGCGTGATCACCCAGACATGGGGATGGATGACGCCTATGCGATCCAGAATGCGATTTATCGCGCCAAGTTGGAGCAAGGTCGTCGCGTGGTGGGTTGGAAGATAGGTCTGACATCCAAAGCGATGCAATATGCATTGAACATCGACATTCCCGACAGTGGGATACTGTTTGATGACATGGTGTTCGAAACTGGGGCCACTGTGCCTCAGGGCCGGTTCATTCAACCGCGGATCGAGGCCGAGATTGCTTTTGTGCTCAAGGCTCCGTTGGGGGGGGATGACGTGACCCGCGAGGATGTTTTGGCCGCGACGGATTACGTGGTGCCATCCATCGAAATCTTGGACACGCGGATTATTCGTGTCGATCCCGATACGGGTAAAACCCGCAAGGTCTTTGACACAATTAGCGATAATGCTGCAAATGCTGGAATCGTGCTTGGGGCGCAACGCCATGCGGTGGATGCATTTGATCTGCGTTGGGTGGGAGCGATCACATCGCGAAACAATGAGGTCGAAGAGACCGGCTTGGGGGCAGGCGTGCTAAATGACCCTGTTGAAAGCGTTGTTTGGTTGGCCCGTCGTATGGCGCACTATGGTCAAAGCATCGAGCCGGGCCATGTCATCCTGTCGGGCAGCTTTATTCGCCCAGTTGAATGTCCGTCTGAGTCTGACATCACAGCTGATTTTGGTGATTTTGGTCGCGTAGATATTTCATTCGCATAGGAGGAATAATGTACTGGCTTCCAACCACTCGTTAAAATGTGCCTTAAACGGGACCGTTGCTTCAATTTCGTCGGGTCATAATTTAGGCTATTCGCTCACAGTTTTGTTGCGGTTTTAGATAGTTTTTCACGAGGCCTAGTTTCCTCTGACTGCTGGGGCGCGAGTTTTAAATATATTGTTTTTTTGATTGTACCGATGACCTCAATGCTATGAGGGCTGGCTTTAGCTGTTCGCAATGACCGGAAAATTCTTCGATACCCCAATAATCTCTTTAAAGTTAACGCCACTTACCAACCACTCCACGATTGGTTGCGTCCAGACGCCAATTACAGTGAGGACGGGCCAGTCGATCGCTGCAATATCGAATTGCCAAGGACTGATACTGATCAAAGGTGATGGCATGGTGTGAACCAAACGATAGGCATCTCAGCTTGCCAGCATTTTCGGGGAGGATCTGCTGCGCGCGTACAGGATGGTTAAAGTGTATGCTGTGGTTGGGCGGGCAAAACCGACAAGATTCTGGAGCTCTGGGCAAGAGCTGTAAAGAACGTCAGCAGAACGTGATTGTACGATGCGAATCTGTAAGCTGAGTGAAATGCGTCTAAGTGTTCTAAAGGAGATGGAGGCGAGTACGAGAATCGAACTCGCATACACGGATTTGCAATTGGACTACATTTGTATTTTCACATATTAATCAATGTCTTATATGGATTCAAAATAGATGTGTATGAAAGTGTGTATGAAGTAATTTCTCTTAACGCTGTATTATTTGTTGCCATACTTGGTGCAAACATCAAAAATTTTTATGTTAGCTAAGCTTGACTATACTTTTATCAAAGTGAGGCTAAGCCTCTCCAGTAATTTTTAATGGCTGAATTAGACAAGTCATACGGTTTCAAAATTTTAAAATATAAATTAGGTTGATGAGGGCACCTAAGAGTTAATGGAAGTTATGATAAGCAGTTTTGAAACGATCCTTGCTCTTAAAAAGCTTATGCTTCTTATGGAAGTAGACCTCGGCATAGACGCTCTAAGTGACGATGCAAAAACTTTATTGGTAGCTATCTCTGATGTGCAAAATTCGGATGGTAGTTTTATAAGCTATGCTGCTCGCAATCATGAACTTACTAATCAGATGCCTCACGCTTCATATCATCGTGCGCTCAAGGCACTTATTGATAATAAGTTCATCAAATTACACCCTGAGAACAAAAAGTCTCATTATGTTTTAATTGCGAAAAATACGTAATGATCTGAATATCAGCATCAAAACAACAAAACACACAAACGTCCCCAAAGTGTCTCCAATCAGAAACGCTAGCATAGTTGGCAGACTGTTCTCTGGTAAAATATCTCCCGCAAAAATAATGTTATGTCCGAGAGAATTTATTATGGAGGACGCAAAGGCGATGACAAATAAGTTTCTCCAAGTGGATGTCGAAACTGAATTTGCTTTTTGATAGAAATTTGCGCCACACAATCTAAGTGCTTCGAACGTAAGCCAAGCTACCGTGCTTACGAGAACCCAAGCGTAGAACGATTTTATAGTAAAATCTGCCCCAGGCGTGAGTACCAAGTGCATTATACAGTTGGCGATGAACAAATAAACAATTGACCATTTTTCAAATAGCCATGCTGCTAGTACTCTTACGCCGTGTAGTGGGAATATAAGTGCAGCAAATGTAGTAATTGCGGGAAAATATGTTTGTTGTGCTGGTACAATGAGTGATTTCACTAAAATCATTGAAATTATGTACGCAAGCGACACCAATAAAATGTTGATTAGGTGTTGGTTGATGTTTTTTTGCATACGCTAGATTCCAATAATTTTAGAAATTTTATATTAAAATCAATAATTTGACAATTATTCTTTTTCTACGAGCAGTATTAAAAGAGCTAATGCCAACAATGTTCACTTTGATACTTCA
>DLQI01000109.1 GCA_002478745.1 Rhodobacteraceae bacterium UBA7436
CCTGCCGGGTCGTTCTGAAAAACAGCCGGGCACCAAGTTCGTGTTCTAACGCAGAAACCCGTTCAGAAAGAGCGGATTGGCTAAGCCCCAAACGTTCGCCTGCGCGTCGAAAGTGAAGTTCTTCCGCGACGGCGACGAAGCATTCCAACTGTCTGATATCCAATCCGTGCTCCTTTGTTGGTTTACTTGATGACGCTTACCCGCATCTCACTTTTCAATCCTGCCTCATAATCTCGAATCGCGCTCGCATGTTCCAACGAGTCGAGCGTATCGTCGCGACCTCGGATCAGCGCAGCTTGAGTAGCAACGTCCATCTCGAATGGTGCGCTAATATCAGCAGCTGTGATCCTGCGCCTTTCAAGATCAATCGATACCTCGTTACCGTTGGCATCGCTAGCAAATTGCAAAAGTAAGTCGCGCATCGAAGGGGATACAACCGGCAGCGCCAGACCGTTTTTGCGGGCATTGTCGTAAAATATTCCGGCAAACCCTGTACCGATGCAGGCATTAATCCCAAGCTGGCGCATGCCCCAGACAGCATGTTCCCGGCTAGACCCACAGCCGAAATTGTCGCCTACGACCAAAATGCTGGCCCGCGTCCAAGGCGACTTGTTCAAGATGAATTCTGGGCGCTGTTCCCCCGCGCTATTAAATCGCAGGTCGGCAAATGTGCCATCGCCCAATCCTTCGCGAGTGATCGTGATCAAAAACCGCTTGGGCATGATCACGTCGGTGTCAACATTGGCCAATGGCAATGAGGCGGCGATCCCTTTGATCGTTTTCGTCATCTGCTTGCCTTTCGTTTGAAATCTCGCACATCAGCAAGATGCCCGGCGATGGCAGCCGCCGCGACCATTGCGGGCGACATGAGATGGGTACGTGCGCCACGGCCCTGTCGTCCTTCAAAATTTCGGTTCGTCGATGAGGCGACCCGCTCGCCATCCATGGCAATGTCGTCGTTCATTGCCAGACACATCGAACAGCCTGCTTCAGGTCGCCACTCAAAACCTGCGGCCTCAAAGACGGCACGCAGGCCTTCGGCTTCGGCTTTGATGCGCGTCATGGCAGAGCCTGGCACAACGATAGCTTCGACCCCTTTCGCCACTTTCCGACCTTCCAGTATTTTGGCGGCTTCGCGTAAGTCTTCGATACGAGAGTTGGTACAAGAGCCGATAAATGCCGTATCGATTTTTATCGACTGGGCTGATTGTCCCGCTGACAACCCCATGTACTGCAATGAGCGTGCCAGCGCCGCCTTTGCTTCAGGTGAAATATAGTCCGTGGCGGAAGGCACATTGGCCGTGATTGGAACGGACTGATCCGGGCTGGTGCCCCACGTGATCAGAGGTTCGATATCGGCTCCCGAAATGATGAACACTTCGTTAAATACAGCTTCGGGATCGCTGCCCCAATTTTCGCCATTGAACGCAAACTGACCGCTATGGGGATGGCCCTCCATCGCAGCTTCAGTGAGTTGATCTGCTGCGATCAAAGCTGCGCGCGCGCCTAACTCAACAGCCATATTACATACGGTCATTCGTCCGGCCATATCGAGGCTGCGGATTGCAGAACCCGCAAACTCTACCGCAAAGCCATTGGCTCCACCTGCGCCAACGACTTGCACGACCTTCATGATGATGTCCTTCGCTGTCACACCGGGAGCAGTCTCTCCGTCGACAGTAACGCGCATGGTTTTCATGCGTTTGTAGCGTAAGGTTTGGGTGGCGAGCACATGTTCGACTTCGGATGTACCGATCCCAAAGCCAAGCGCACCGTAAGCACCATAGGTGGTGGTATGGCTGTCACCACAGGCAATTAACATGCCGGGCGAGACGAGCCCTTGTTCCGGCACTACAACGTGCTCGATACCTTGTCGCGGGTCGCCAAGACCGTAAAAGGCGATGCCGTGTTTGGTGCAGTTAGCTTGCAAATTGTCGATCAGAAGTTTGGATGACGCGTCATGAGGCTCACTGCTTCGGGTCGCGTTGACATGATCAATCACGGCCAGATGCGCCTCGGGTCGCCAAACGTCCAGGCCCTTTGTGTCGAGCCCTGAAAAGGCCTGCGGACTGGTGTATTCGTTCATGATGTGGAAATCGACATAGATCAGCATGTCGCCATCGGGCAGATCGCACACCTTGTGGGCGTCGACCAATTTGTCATAAAGCGTGCGGCTCATTCGGTTGCCTCCATGTGTCTTGCGTTGCGAGCAAAGAATTCGGACATTCGTGCCGCGATGTCATTTGGGATTTCTTCGGCCATGTAATGGGTCGTGTCGAGCGCTTCGCCCTCAACTTGCACGGCACGTTGACGCCAAAGACCAAGCGCGTCGAAGCATCTCTCAATAACACCAAGTTTCGCCCAAAGTGTCAGGATTGGCATGTTGAGTTTTCGCCCCTCGTCTGCATTGTCATGTTCGATGTCTATGGTGGCGGCGGCACGGTAGTCTTCGCAGCTTGCGTGAATTGCGACCGGATCCGCGAAGGCGCTCAAATATTCAGTCAGAGCTTCGGGAGCAAAAGGGTTATTGCCCTTCGCCTGATTGAAACATTTCAGCTTCCAGAACTCTTGCGCGTCCGCACCGATCATTTGTTCAGGTAGCGGGTGTGGCTGAATTAGGAAAAACCAATGCCAGTAAGTGCGCGCAAATTCGACGCTTGTACCCGCATACATTTCGCGGGTTGGCGCGATGTCGAGCAATGTCATGGCCTCGACGCGATTAGGATGGTCTAAACCCATCCGATGCGCCACCCGCGCTCCCCGATCATGGGCACCAACAAAAAATCGCTCATGTCCTAAGCGTTGCATGACTGCAACGATGTCATTGGCCATGACGCGTTTTGAATAAGGTTCGTGCGATGCGTTTGACGCTGGTTTATCTGATCGGCCATATCCACGCAGGTCAGGGCAAATGACTTGATACGACCGGGCTAGAATCGGTGCCACACCGTGCCACATGGCAGATGTTTGCGGATAGCCATGTAAAAGGACGAGCGGCGGCGCACCTGTGGGACCGGCGCGGCGGACGAACAAAGTCGCACCGTCGCCTTCGATACACTCTTCCACAAAATCCTTAAACATTTCACATTCTCCGAAGGGGTTGGACTTAGTTCCTTATTTCAGATTAAACGAAAAGAATTAGTCGTAAAAACTGATCAGTTATGCCGACTAATTCTCTTGGCAAGTTCCAGTAGTATTCAATTACAAAAGCCGAGCTAGAAAATCTAGAAGCGCGGCAATTACGGATCAAAGGA
>DLQI01000087.1:0-7940 GCA_002478745.1 Rhodobacteraceae bacterium UBA7436
GAAATCCGCCTTGATGCAGCAGCACAAGCCGTTGGTTTTGTGATTGAACGGACTGTGGTCGAAGCTGAAGGCCTCTGCCCTAACTGCCAGGATGCAGCGTAATGTCATTAATTACAGCCTCAAATATGTCGCTTAGTCACGGCGGCAAGATCGTCCTTAGTGACGTTGACCTAACTATTGAACGGGGCGAAATCGTTACCATCGTCGGTCCCAATGGATCAGGAAAGTCCACGTTGCTACGTGGTCTTATAGGCGCATTGCGTCCCTCCACAGGCTTAGTAACACGTAAAAAAGATCTCAAAATCGGCTATGTTCCCCAAAAATTGGAAATTAATGCCGCCCTTCCACTTACAGTTCGCCGTTTCCTAGATTTGCCAAACCGCGTGACACAAGCGGATGCAATAGCAGCCCTACAAACAGCAGGCGTCGCAGATCACGCCGATGCGCAGATGGCCAATCTGTCTGGCGGGCAGTTCCAACGGGTTTTGCTGGCACGGGCCCTTTTGATCAAACCAGACGTCTTGATCTTAGATGAAGCGACCCAAGGGTTGGATCAACCCGGATCAGCCGCATTCTACCGCCAGATCGAAGCCGTGCGCCAAGACCTGAATTGCGCTGTCATCATGGTCAGTCACGACCTTCACGTTGTTATGGCCGCATCAGATCGCGTCTTGTGCCTAAATGGGCACATCTGCTGTCAGGGGTCACCTGACATTGTAGCAAGTGCTCCAGAATATCGTGCCCTCTTTGGCAGCGGCACCCAAGGTGCACTCGCACTATACCGACATGAACACACCCATGATCATCATGATCATTCGCACTAAGGGCCCGAACAATGTTAGATGACTTTCTGGTAAGGGCCGCTTTGGCAGGTTTGGGCGTTGCACTCGCAACAGCACCTTTGGGGTGTTTCGTTGTTTGGCGCCGCATGGCCTATTTTGGAGATGCCACAGCGCACGCCGCACTGCTTGGGGTCGCACTCGCGCTCGCGTTAGATGGTCCCGTCATTGTCGGTGTCTTGGCTGTTGCACTCCTAATAGCACTCGCCGTCAGCACGTTTTCAGGACGCGGCTTGGCCGAAGATACATTGCTGGGTGTTTTAGCACACTCAATGCTGGCGATTGGCCTTTTAAGTGTCTCGCTTTTAAGCGGCGTACGTGTCGATCTGATGGCGTACTTGGTTGGAGATATTTTAGCGGTTTCCAAACAAGACTTAGCACTTATTTGGGGCGGTGGCTTCGCGGTCGTTGCTCTAATAACTTGGCGCTGGCAGGCATTACTTACTTCAACACTTAGCCCGGACTTAGCACAAGCCAGCGGAATAAATGCGAGGCGTGAACAGCTTATTTTAACAGTAGCTTTGGCAATTGTGGTTGCTGTTGCGATCAAGGTTGTAGGCGCATTGTTGATATCTGCATTGCTGATCATCCCAGCAGCAGCAGCGCGACCACTCGCGAAAACACCTGAGGCGATGGCCGTCATTGCGGCGCTTATCGGCAGCGTGGCAGCCTTCGGTGGATTGGGCGTTTCATTTGAATTGGACACACAAACGGGGCCAACTATTATCACAATCGCGGCCGCAGCCTTTTTCGCTACAAATGTTATTTTACGGATGTTTGTGAGAAAGACTTAACCCAAACAGAAGAAATTGTCTTACCTTCAGTGGATTAAAATAGGGTTGGGTCGCAGCTTAAGAACTGCGACCCAAAATATGCTTAAGCGACGCGTAGACCGGTTTCTTTGTTGAAACGGTGGAGGCGACTTTTGATGGTTTCAAGATAAACTTTGCCATCTGCGTCCGGAACGCTTTTCTCGTAAAGCTTCGCGATAACTTCTTCGCCCGTTGCACTTTCGAAATACGCGAGGAAGTATTCACCAAGATTTTCAGAATGCGTTGGGGTTAGTGCAACCAAGCCATTTTTCATGTCGCTGACCCGCATATGTTCTGGACGCATACCCAAAAGAGTATCAGCGTCTGGTAAACATTTTTTACCTTTTTCAGTCAAATCTTCGGAGGTGAAGAGGTTCATTTTTGGGCTACCGATGAACTGCGCAACAAAGGTGTTGTCTGGGCGCTCATATAGATCAACCGGAGTGCCAACTTGTTCGATAATACCGTCACGCAAGACGACGATCTTGTCTGCCAAAGTCATCGCTTCGACTTGGTCGTGTGTCACGTAAATCATTGTTGCATCAAGACGGCTATGCAATTGGCCAATCTCTGTTCGCATGGTCACGCGCAATGCAGCGTCCAAATTGGACAAAGGTTCATCAAACAAGAAAACCCGTGGGTTACGAACAATTGAGCGGCCAATCGCAACGCGCTGACGTTGACCACCGGATAGGTTTGCTGGCTTACGCTGCAACAGTGGTTCAAGCTTCAAAGCACGTGCTGCTTCGGCAACTTTTTCTTCCAATTCTTTCTTCGGAACTTTTGCGATGCGTAGGCCATATGCGATGTTTTCATAGACGGTTTTGTGCGGGAACAGCGCGTAAGATTGGAACACCATTGAGATGCCACGGTCTTTTGGACGCATATCGTTTACGCGATCATCGCCGATGTGAACATCACCAGATGTTACGTCTTCCAGACCCGCGATCGAACGCAATAGCGTTGATTTCCCACAACCAGATGGGCCAACGAATACACAGAATTCGCCGCTTTTAATCTCAAGGTCGATGTTCTTGAGAACTTCAACCGAGCCGTAGTTTTTGTTCAAATTTGTGAGGCGGACATTTGCCATTACAAGATCTCATTCTTTAAGGTGTCAGGGGCGCTTAGGGTCAAAGACCCATCAGGTAGCGCATCAAATTCAATCGGGTCAGTCAGTGTTCCTGGAAACTCACCACGATCATCAGCATTGTTAAACGCGATCAGCGCGTTTAGCGAAGATTGCCCACGCACGCGGCGCGCAACATAAATACGGTCTTTTTCGTCAACCAACAGACCATTGCCAACAGCAGGGTTCCATGGTCCCAGCTCTCCGTTGGAACTGATCATGTAGTGTGTGCCAGAGTGCACCGGACCATTTGCCGCCGCACGATAGCTCTCGCAAACATTTCGCGACCAGGTCGAGTACAGCAAATACCAGCGGCCTTTGAGCTCAAAGATCTCTGGAACCTCAAGCTCACCGGCTATTGCGCCTTTGAAAATTGGAGGTTGAACTGTCCAGTTATCCAGGTCTTCAGACGTGGCGTGACCGATCACACCATTCTCGTTGGTGGCATCGTTATGACCCGAAGCTGTGAAATACATGTGCCAGCCGTTTCCGTCTGGATCAGGAAATACAAACGGATCACGGCAAGCTTCGTCAATACAACCGGGCATATCGAGCTTTTGATAATACTGAGCATCAGCCTCAACCAACGGCGCATTGCCCATCTTTTCCCAATGAAAAAGATCATCAGACAAAGCAGCGCCAATGCGTTGGACATGACCACGTTCTGCACGACTAATCGCCGTGTAAAACATCATCCACTTGCCATCTGGTCGTTGGAAGGCAGACCCTGTCCACGTTGCAAGATCATCCCAAGCAGGACCAGCGGATGCTTCAATAGCAGTTCCGTGGTAATCCCAATTAGTAAGGTCCTTGGATGTAGCGTGCCCGATTGATGCATAGAAATGCCTCTGATCGGGGTCCCCTACGGACTTTGGGGCGTTGAGGAAAAACATATGGTCAACACCATCTGCCTCAACAAACCAAGAGTCCCAAACCCAAAGGTCAGGTAATGAAAACGGCATAGCCCAACCCTTATTTAATTGCAGCGTTAACTGCGGATTGAATGAACCAGCGCTGGAACCCCAGATAGACCAAAAGGACGGGCAAAGACATCAGTACAGAAAAGGCCATAACGTCACCCCAGATTGGGGGCGGTGTGCCAAAGAACTGTGCCAAAGCTAAGGAAACAGGGCGTGCTTCAACACCACGGGTTACCATCAGTGGCCACAGGTAAGAGTTCCAAATCTCAAGGCTTTGAAGGATCGCAACTGTTGCAATAACCGGTAAAGACAATGGCAATGCCAAGCCCCAGTAAACTTGCCAAGGTGATGCACCTTCAACATATGCAGCGTCATCAAGGTCACGAGGAAGCTTGGTGAAGAATTGATAGAACAAAAAGATCGAGAATGGGTGCGCAATAAATGGCACGATCTGTACCTGATAGGTATCCAACCAACCTACGCGGTTCATCATCAGCAGCAATGGGACAGCAAGCGCTTCCATTGGGATAATGATCAACGACACGAAGACAGCCAGCAACAAACCACGGCCTTTAAACTCAAGACGTGACAGTGAGAACGCAACGGCTGAGTTCACAAAGATACCAACAACAACCACAGACGCCGTGATGACGGCTGAGTTTAACAAGAACCGAAGCAGCGGCGCTTGAACATCCGACAGAACTTGGCGGTAGTTTTCAAGGCTGATGTCCCCTGGGGAAACCCAGAAGGCACGCCAAGTGCCAAAATCGATTAGAATTTGTTGCTCATCACCTTTTAGCGAAGTGGCAAACATCAACATGATCGGTGCCAAAACGACAACCAGAATAAACACCGCCAGCGTTAGACGGGCGACAGACGCGAAACCATTGTTCATTTCGTTTCCTCATTCGTCAGAAAGTAGCGCTGAGCGATACTGATTAGTAAAACGGTCAAGAAGAAGACCACGGACAAGGCAGAGGCGAAGCCAACTTTTCCTTGCTGGAAGCCATTCTGGTAAATCAATTGAACGACTGTTTCAGTGACACCTTGGGGGCCGCCCTGCGTCAATAGATTGACCTGTGTAAATAGCTTAAAGCCAAGGATCGTTGTCGCAATTACGATAAAGACGTGCGTATTGCGCAGACTTGGGAAAGTAACATGGCGGAACGTTTGCCAGCTTGTAGACCCTTCAACCTTCGCAGCTTCATAAAGCTCTGGATTGATCGCCTGAAGACCGGCGAGGTAGATGACCATTTGGAAAGGAAAACCTTGCCAAGCAGATAGTAAGATTAGAGACCCCATTGCGGTCATTTCATTGGTCAACCAATCGACGGGGCCAAGCATCCCAAAGGACAGAAGATCAAGAAATTGGTTAAAGAAACCGTCGATGCGGAACAAAACAGCCCAGATAACAGAAACAACGACCATGGTCATAACTGTCGGGATGAAAAAAACGCCGCGGAAAAGGTTTCTCATCGGTAGTTTGGAGTTGATAAGCATAGCAACCCCTAAGGCGATCGCCCCCTGGATGGGGACGATCAGGGCAACAAACAAACCTGTGTTGCCAAAAGCATTCCAGAAATCAGGCCGACCCAGAACACGTTCGTAGTTTCTGAAGCCGATGAATTCCGTAGGAATATTCAAGTTCGGTACCAACCTTTGATTGGTAAACGAAAGGAAAATAGAAAGAACAAAGGGGGTAACAATAAACAAAAGAGTTAAAATAACTCCTGGCCCCATTAGGACCGCAGCCCATTTTCGATCTGATACGTGTCGTGACATTGTACTTCGTTCTTTCTAAATTCGTGGACTTATTGACCGAACGGCGCGTAGCCGCCGTTGTCTTCAATGTCTTCGTCGATTGCTGCTGCTGCTTTGTTCAGTGTTTCCTGAACGTCTGCGCCAGATGCGATATCAGCGAAAGCCTGTGCGAAAGACGCAGAGATCACTGGGTACGCAGGGTGCGCAGGGCGTGGCATGGCAATGTCGTTTTGCAACTGCTCTGTGTAGAGGCTCAATGCGCCACCTTCAGCAAAGTTCTCAGTTGAAGCCATTGCAGTCAACGTACCCGGTACAGCGCCGTTTGCGTTAGTCAAAGCAACGATGTTGTCGTCTTGCAAAAGGAACTCAAGCAAAGCTGCAGTTGCTGCTTTGTCTTCAGCTGTTTCGGTGATGCCCCAAGTCCATGAACCGTTGCCAGTGACTTGTTTGCCACCGAAGTTAGGCATCGGAAGAAGAACAAGGTTGTCGCCGTGTGCTTCATTGTGGGCGCCCCACATCCAGTGACCAACCAAAGCCAATGCTGCGTTCTTCTGCCCAAAGAATGAGTCATCGCCTGCAGATGCTGGAACGATGTAATCATTGTTGAACAAGCCTTGAACCATGTTCATTGCCGCAACAGCGCCTTCGCCGTTCAACGTGCCTTCAGCGCGCCATGTCTCACGGTTGATGAAGTCACCACCGAAAGATTGAACGATTGGTGAGAAACCGTATGAGAACCATTCGCCTTGGCCGTAGTTCATTTTGATGTCCAAAGCGTGTGTTACGCTTTCAAGACCTTGCAAAGCTGCAAGTGCTGCTTCGAATTCTTCGCCAGACCATGCATCAGCAACGCCAGTTGGGATACGTACACCAGCTTCTTCAAGAATAGCTTTATTGCCCCAGATACCCAAGCCAGAGTCGAATTGACCCAAAGAATAAAGCTGGCCGTCTACGGGGTAAGTTCCTTGAGCAATCAAAGATGGTGAAAGGTTTGCGATAACGTCCGCAGAAACCAAGTTGTTCAATGGCGCAAGGTATCCGGACCACACGTAGTTGGCGTAGTTAGGGCCATCAAAGTCAAGAAGGTCTGGCAGGTCGCCAGCTAGAGCTGCGGCTGCAACTTGCTCGTTATATGAACCTTCTGGAAGCAGTTCCAAAGAAGCCTGCATTTCTGGGTTCGCTGCGTTCCACGCATCAATTTGCGCAGCAATCAAGTCGCGTTCGCCATCGCCGCGACCACCGTGGTGCCATACTGTGATATCGGCAGCAGCCAAGCTGGCTGCAGACATAAATGTAGCGCCTAGCAAAATTGCTAGTGTGTTCTTCGTGGTCATTAAATTCCCTCCCTCGGGATTTTTTTGGTAAGAATTGCTAGTTTAATTTCGGCGGGCCACACGACCCCCGTTCGACTAGTTCGCATGGTACGACCTGTTCCAATATCTGGTCAGTCGCCCCTTTTATGACCGCTTGCACAGCAAGTCGGCCCATTTCGTAGTATGGTAATTTGACTGTCGTGAGTTCAGGGCGCAGGCCCTCAGTCACAGTTTTAAAGTCATCAAAACCAACCAACGAAAGATCACTTGGCACCTGAAGGCCAAGTTCTGCCGCAGCGCAAAAAGTAAGAAGCGCGATACGGTCATTGCCGCAAATGATTGCTGTTGGCCGATCCGGTGCCGTAAGCATCTCTTTTGCAACTTCGAAAGCAATATAGCTCTCAGTCTCCGCAGGGCCTTCAATGCCCTCTTTCATAAACCGGCTTTCCAACTCGATCCCATGTTCTGCGAAGACCGAACGAATCCCGGAAAGACGTAGGTTCGTCGCATTCGCGCTGGCAGCAAGTGAGATGACGCCGATATGGCGATGTCCCAAACCAACCAAATGCGCTGCTTGTAGTTGCCCCCCACCCTCGTCATCAGGCAAAATGGAACGGCCACTTCCGTCCGCAAAACCGCAATTGGCCAAGACCAAATTTTCTGTCGGCACCTCAAACTTGTGAGATATGCGTTGACGGGACAACGTCGCATAGACGACGCCAGAAACACGATGCGCTTTGAACATCGTTAGAAATTCACGTTCGGCGTCTGAGTCTTTATCAATAGTGCCGATTAACAATCGACGCGACCATGCCAGAGCTTCATCTTGTGCACCACGGATAAGCTCAACAGTGTGCGGCGTTGTCGCAACCATGTTGCCCAGCAGGCCAATAAAGTCAGAATGACTTTTTCGCATGTCGCGTGCAGCTTGACTTGGGACATATCCAATGCGGTCGCTGACAGCATGAATTTGACGGGAAATCTCAGGGCTCGCGCACTTAATCCCGCGCAATGTCAAAGACACAGTCTTGTTGGACACACCAACTTCTTCTGCAATGTCTGACAGCTTTGCCATACTAAAACGATTCCCCCTATTCGTTCGATCAATATCAATAGTAAGGTGGATACCGTTCAATAGGTAAAGGTTTACCTTATTATAAAAGTGA
>DLQI01000087.1:8021-11059 GCA_002478745.1 Rhodobacteraceae bacterium UBA7436
TAGAGATAAGGCGATTTACCTCTATGCCTCGCTACAGTTGCAACTGTCATCAGCAGAAGGCATTGCCACCTCGATATACACCCCATAGCACTCGAACTCAGAAGTGATCCAACACCTGTCCAGCTACGAATACTTAACAACACTAACTGCTAAAAGGGACACTTCATGTTCAAAATTATCTCGGTCATTCTGCTGGCGCTGATGTTATCGACACAAGCTTACGCTGAAACAATTCTACCAAAACTCACCGCGGATGATTTAAACGGGCGCATTCTTGCATTGCCTGCTGATCTTCCTGGAGACCCAACAATTGTGTTCGTCGCATACAAACAAAACCAACAACCGCAAATCAACGCTTGGGTCAATCGACTAGACCTACAGCCCGAAGGCGGCCCTGCATGGGTCGAATTGCCGGTCGTCGGACAAGGTGCCGCGCTGATTAGATCCGTCATCGATAACGGCATGAAGTCCGGCATCACGTCAAAGGCTATGCGTGCGCGTACCATCACAATCTACTCCAACCGAAGGGCCTTTAACAAATCAATGGGGATTACAGATATGTCAAAAATCTACGTGGCTTTGGTCGATAAAAGCGGCGCAGTGCGGACGCTCATTCCTGGTGAAGTTTCCGATGCAAAAATCGAACAACTCCGCGCGGCATACCGATAGAGATTCGAAGCAACTTTGGGGATAGGTAGAGAGAAGTTTTGCCGGCCACTAAAAGTGGCAATGGCGGAGGAACAGGGATCCTACACCTAAACAAGAATAAATCAATTCTATATAGCGAATACAGCTATAATATATGGGGATTATGCAAAAGTTACAATAGTTGATGCTTGTTCATTATACCCCAGATTATACCCCGCATTATACCCCGCCCACATTATATCCCAGCATGAAAAATGACTATACTCTCTAAACGCCCTCATAATAGTAAGTAGTTCTTCCTTTACAGTTTCGTTGAAGAGTAGAGACTAAGAAAAGGGTTACGACTGTAACAGGGTAAACTCTTTCCTTCGTTCTTATACTTTGGATTGCTTCCACTTTTCGAAGATGGCCAAGCTCTGTTTATGTCTTACAGTCTTCGTTAAGGCTGGCCCTTCCATGAGTTGTTCTTGGTATGACTTAGTAAACTCAGGATCGTTGAAACCTCTAGTCCCATCTACTCTTCCTTTAGTCATTCTCTTCTCATCAAACCTAAGCTCTATACCTATGACTTTTGTTGACGCTTTAGTCATTTCTGTTCTGGCCAGTACTTCATCTTGTTCTCGAACTATTATTGAGTCGTGTACGGTAAGTAGTGGTTTGCCCAACTTGTTAAACGTCTTGATTATTTCTTCAACAATCTGTGAATCTGTATTCATTAGCTGAATACCTTTATCCGCTGCTATCTGGTTTTCTAGGCATGGATGTTTGTTTGCGAAGGCTGCTGTTAGAAGGTTGAACTCCTTCTTTGTTATAGACGCTCTTGGGTCATTTGGTTTGTCTTTAGGCGTTACAAACTGTTGTCTGAACCCTTGGTATGCTTTGTCTTCGTTTGCTGCGTTTAGTACTATCATGACTAGCAGTTTCATGATGTTTCGCTGCTGTTCTAGGTCAAACCTCTCAAGGATTGGTTCAGTACCCATTGTATAGACATCAGTTACAGGTTCCTCACCTTGCTGAACTCTCAGGATGTTTGGGTGAAGGCTCTTGTAGTCTAGCTCCACTGTGTTGAAGCCATCTAATGTTATGTGTTTACGGTAATCTTCACCTACGGATTGCCAAAACCCACCATGAAACCTTCCATTAGCTTCAAATGAGCCTCTTCCATAGACCCGTCTGACGAACTTTTTGGTTTGGTTTATCGCCAACTTCTGCTCTGAAGTTTTCCCTGCCTTGTCTGTCACTAATCTAACAACAAATGGTTCTTCTAGATTGGCTATGTCGATGTGCGTCTTGCGTAGTATGTCGTTGTAATCGTGAAGAACTTTCAGTTTATCTTGTATATGTGTTTCGCTTTCATCGTATGGAAGGTAACGCTTGGACTTCTTTTTGTTCTTATCCTTTACGACTTCACCGTCTGCTCCAACCTCCCATTCAGTTAGTTCGATCTTCTTTGTGTGTTTGTTCAGGTCGACATCAAGCTCTGTGGCTGCTGTCATCACAAACAACTCGTGTAAACTCTCACTGGTTCTGATCATCGACGTCGTGTCTTTAGATGCTGGGTCTGGGGACTTCGTATGGTTGATCCTGTCAACATACTCATACGCTTCTAGAGCGTTGAACACCTTCACCAGTTTTGGTGTGGAGACTCCTGTCGGGTTATAGAAGTCTTTCGTAGTCCTGTTGCTCTTTGCACGTGGTGTGGACAGGCACAGCGTCTGATCTGTGTGCCAGTGACTGAATAGCTGGCTTACCACTAACTCTACGTACTGAAGACCTGTCAGGCGGCTCTTGCGGTTAGCCTTCGGTTCTATTTCTGTTTGGTCAGCCTCAGAAAACGATGCCCATATCTTAGCAGCTAACGCCTTCAGATGCAGGTTGTCAGTACCAGCCTCATAGTGGAATTGCACACTATGGTAGCGATCCATTTCCTCTTCATAGAACATAGGTAACCTTCAGCATTAGTCGTTTTATTTCAGTAGTTTATACGTGCTTCTTCGTGCTTTTATTTTAGCATATCTGTTGACAAAAGGACAATAACCGTGTATAACTGTCTCCATAGATAGCACACTTTCCCTTTGTCGTATCCAAGGCAAATAGCTGCTATTTTTACCCCCCCCAAACTTACTCAGAAGGATGTGTATGACTCAGATTCCGCCAAGATTCTCACACTACCAAGCGCTACGCAGGGATAATCCTGAGGTGTTCTACAAGCTAACCACACAACGCCAAATGAGAGACAGTTGTGTTACCTTAGGCGCTGCTTTCTTTGATGCGTATGCTCAACGGGTTGGCCTATGAAAGACATCATCACAATCTTAGAAACAGCGCAGAAACGATACGATGGCTATGAATTGTCTTTTCGTGACCAGACACAAACGGTCCTGTCTATC
>DLQI01000007.1 GCA_002478745.1 Rhodobacteraceae bacterium UBA7436
CCAAAAGGATATCTTTGATAATGCTCGGGGCAATCTATATTAAAGTGCGAGACATATGCCCCCCCACTTGTGACTTCACCTTGATTTCACGCAGGCGTGACGACCACTCTTCGCCCCATGCTTTCACTTTGTGGCCCAAGTAGTCGGAAGAACAGGAGTTAATTCCAAGAGTTCTCGCGTGTATTCTGATTTTGGATTCTGATAGACATTTTGCGCTCGGCCGAATTCTTCAATTCGTCCATTTCTAAGGACGACCATGTCGTCAGACATTTGGCGCACTACGGCAAGGTTGTGACTGATGAACAGGATTGTAAGACCAAATTTTGCGTGCAGGTCCTTTAAAAGATTAAGCATCTCGGCCTGAATTGAAACGTCCAATGCAGAAGTCGGTTCGTCGCAGATTAGGAAGCGGGGACGCGCCAACAAAGCACGAGCAACCGCAATACGTTGTCGTTGTCCGCCAGAAAATTGGTGTGGGTATTTGTCTAAGTCCTCTGGCGCCATCCCAACAAGGTCCAGCATCGCTCTCGCCAATTCGCGCCGTTCTCCACCGTCGTTCACCAAGCCATAAAGCCAAAGTGGTTCTGACAAGATCGCGCTAATCCGGTGGCGGGGATTTAGGCTGGAATATGGGTCTTGAAAGATCATCTGAACGATCTGGCGCGAGGGATGGATACGGGTCCGTAATTTGCCCGGCGGCAGTGTTTCGGCGCCAAGTGCCATGTGTCCGGCGGTTGGATTGACCAAGCCAGTTATGGCTTTTGCGAGCGTTGATTTACCTGACCCACTTTCGCCAACAAGTCCAAGAATACTGCCCGGTTTGACGTCAAAACTGATATCATGGAGAGCGGTAAAGGAGTCCGGTTTCTGCCATAGGGACGTCCGAACACCCGGAAACTCAACGCGCAGGTTTTCGACTTTCAGGCCAACATTTTCCTGCATCACACCTTCAAGCAGCCAGCGTTCGGCGTGATTGCCGACATCCTTTTGGGAAGGATTACTTTCTTCTTCCGGGACGCGAAACCTATCGATCTTACGGTCAAGCGGTGGAACCGAATCTAAAAGCGCTTGTGTGTAAGGATGCTGCGGGTCGCCCAGGACTTGCGCCGTGGTTCCAGATTCAAGAACTTTGCCATAGCGCATGACCGAGACTCGATCCGCCACCTGAGCAATCACACCAATATCGTGTGTGATCAGCATGAACCCAATCTTACGGTTCGTTGCCAATTCCTTTATCAAATCCAGAACCTGGCTTTGAACTGCGACGTCCAACGCCGTGGTAGGTTCGTCCGCGATGATCACTTCGGGGTTCGTGGAAAGCGCAAGGGCAATCACCACTCGCTGACGCATGCCACCGGAAAACTGGTGGGGATAGGCCTTGATGCGTTCAGATGCGTTTTGAATTCCAATCTCTTCCAGGATTTCGACAGCGCGAGCGCGGGCATCTTTGGATGAAATATCTTCATGCGCCTGAATGGTTTCGATCAACTGATCTTCGACCCGCATTAGTGGGTTCAAACTTGTTTGCGGATCCTGAAAGATCATCGAAATCCGCTTGCCGCGCATGTTATGTGCTTCAACGGCGGTAAGGTTGCGCAGATCGGTGTCCGCCAACGTCATTTGGCCATCAGCTACGAAACCGGGTGCTTGCAAAAGCCCAATGATAGCGGCTCCGACTGTGGATTTTCCCGCACCACTTTCGCCAACAAGGCCGTGAATTTCTCCGGACGCAATGGACATAGCGACGTCTTCGATCGCTGTAATGTCACCAAAGCGTGACGGGAACTTAACGGTGAGATTTTTGACCTTCAACATCTCAACGCAACCTCGGATTAAAGACATCGCGCAGGAAATCCCCAAGTATGTTAATTGACACCACCAACGCCACCAAAAACAGGGTCGGAATCCAAAGGATCCACCATTCGCCCGACAACATGAACTGCATACCAATGCGGATCAGGGTTCCCAGTGACGGGCTGTCTGCCGGCAGTCCGATCCCAAGGAATGAAAGCGTCGCTTCAAGTAATATGGCAGAGGCCAAATCGACGGTCATTATTACCAATAGCGGACCAAGAATGTTGGGAAGGATATGCACAAACATTACACGGATCGGACGCTGCCCCATTATAATCGCGGCCTGGACATATTCCTTTTGCATCTGCACGAAAGTTGAGGCTCGTGCGGTTCGTGCGAAATTCACCCAAAGCGACAGGGCGATGGCGAGGGTTAGAACGGCAACCCGAAGGTCTTGCTGGATTTCCGATGGAAGGATGCCACGCGCAATACCGTCGATCAGCAGGGAAGTCAGGATCGCCGGAAGAGCCAGTTGGATATCGGCGATCCGCATGACGATCATATCGAACCGCCCACCGTAATATCCAGCTGCGAGGCCAAGGCCCACACCCAAGACGGTCGCAATGGTCATCGCCGACAAGCCAATGATTAAAGACAGCCGCGCGCCGTAAAGGATCGAAGACACCATATCACGGCCCTGATCGTCCGTGCCAAGGGGGAACTTTGAAATGCCAAATTCCTCCCACATCGGGGGAAGTAGCCCGTCCATTAGGCTGAAGGATGCCAAATCATATGGGTTAACAGAGGCAATCAGCGGCGCAAAAGCAGCGCCCATAATTGATAATAACGCTACAATCGCTGCAATGATTGCTGCTGGGGACCGCGTGAAAAGCCACAGCCCCTCGTATCGTTTAATGAAAGCGATCATGAGGTATCTTTCACGCGTAGCCGTGGGTCGATCGCGACGTACAACAGATCAACGATTAGGTTCACCAGCACAAAGAAAAACGCGATGACCACAAGGTAGACGCCCATTACAGGGATATCGACGAAGCGGATGCTTTCAAGGAACAACAGCCCCATTCCGGGCCACTGAAAAACGCTTTCAGTGACGATTGAAAACGCGATTACACCGCCAAATTGAAGACCAATGATTGTGATGACCGGAACCAATGTGTTTGCCAACGCATGCTTGAAGTACAAACTGCGCATCGGAACTCCGCGGGCCATTCCGAAACGGATATAATCAGATCGCAAAACTTCCATCATCTCGGCCCGAACAAGCCGCATGGTTAGCGTCAATTGGTAAAGACCAAGGGTGATGGCCGGAAGAAGAAGCGCCCGCCAACCGTCGATGGTGAAGAGCGAGGATTCCCAGCCGCCAATCTGGACCGTGCCCCCACGCCCAAATGTGGGAAGCCAACCCAATTGAACGCCGAACAGAAAGATGAAAATAATCCCGATGACAAAGGTTGGAATCGATACCCCGACCAGTGTGGTCATCAAGATCGTTTGGGTTGCAAAACCGCGCGGTCTAAGCGCGGTAAAGACGCCAGTCGGAATTCCCACCAAAAGCGAAATGAATAGCGCAACAATGCCAAGTTCCAAAGTCGCTGGAATCCGCGACGAAATCATTTCCCCCACAGGCTGACGCGTCCGATACGAATATCCAAAATCACCTTGCAGCATATCGCCGGTAAACCTTGCAAATTGCATCACGAAAGGATCGTTCAGACCCAATTCTTCGCGCAAGCGTTCTTGATCTTCGATGGAGGTTTCTACCCCAGTCATTTGGGTAATCGGATCACCAACAAACCGGAACAGGGAAAAGGCAAGAAAGGCGACGGCGATCATCACAAAAACTGATTGTATCAGCCGTTTCAGGATAAAATATGTCATCGCCTTTCTTTTTTCTTTATGGATCAGTTTACTGTGACCCAGCGCAGCATAAAGAAGTTGTCTGCACGTTGCGTCATGGCGACGTTATCCTTAGCCGCCCAGATAAGAGGCTGAGTATAAAGCGGAATATATGCAACCTCGGCTTGCGTGATCGCGACAACCTCATCCACCATAGCCTGACGCGCTGCTGGATCAACTTCGCGCTGAATCCCCGGCAACAGTTCATCAACACGTGCGTTGGAATAACCGCCAAAGTTCCAGGACCCCAACTTCTTTTCAGAGTTTGGTGTCGACATTAGGAAGCGGATTGGATGCTCCATGTCGAACGTGCCCGGTGACCAACCTAGAAGGTACATGTCAAACGCATCTTCACGAAGCTGTGGCCAGTAATCGCGAACCGGTCCGGTGCTAAGTTCCGCATTCATGCCAACAGCCGCGAACATCGATGCCGCTGCGCGACAAAGCGCTTCGTCGTTGATGTATCGGTCGTTTGGACATTTCAAACCAAAGCTGAACCCGTCCGGATATCCAGCTTCCGCGAGAAGCGACTTGGCCTTTTCTGGATTATAGGCTGGGCGATCAGAATTGGCTTCTGAATAACCGGAAATTCCAGCCGGAACCAACTGGGATGCACCTTCAATCTTGCCGCGGAACAGAACACGGTCAATTGATGCGATGTCGATGGCATGGGCTGCTGCTTGGCGCACACGGACATCTTGGAATGGGTTGGATCCCGAAACATCGGACGAATACAAAAGTTCATCATGTTCATGGCCAAAGCCAAACATAATTACCCGTGTTTCTTCACCTTCAAGAACCTTGAAACCGTCGCGGCTTTCGACTTGTGCAACATCCTGCAGTGGAATTGGCTGAATGAAGTCAATTTCGCCAGACAGCAACGCGGCAAGTCCTGTCGCTGCATTTCCGATCGGTGTGAAGGTCGCCTCGGTGATGTTGTGCTCAACTTTTCCCCACCATCCGGCGTTTGGAATCAAAACCGTTTTCACACCGGGATCGCGGCTCGCTAACGTAAAGGCGCCTGTTCCGTTCACATTCATAGTCGCGAAGTTTTCTGCATCCCGCGCAGGCAGTTCTGCACCGTTTGCTTCAGCCCATCCTTTGTCGAGTATCATGAAATTTGCGATTGAATCCGGAAACAGCGGGTTAGGTGCTTTGGTCAAGAAGTCGATTGTGTAATCATCAACGACCCGCACCTCAGACACAGGCGCAAACCATGACCTCACATCTGCGGCCTCGTTGGATGCGCGCTCATACGAGAACATTACATCCTCAGCAGTGAATGCGGCACCATCTTGAAATGTCACACCCTGGCGCAGGTTAAACCGCCAACCGTCTTTGCCAGTTAGTGGTTCCCAGCTTTCGGCAAGCGATCCTTCGATCGACATGCCTTGGTTCCGGCGTACTAGGCCTTCGTAAATATTATTCAGAAACGATAAAACCGGCGCTGAGTTCACAGCGTGTGGGTCCATCGTTTGCGGGTCTGTGTTCGACGCCCATTTGAACGACTCGGCAGAAGCGCTTGCCACACCGAGCAGAATTGCACCACTAACCAACGCAGAATTAGATAGAATTCGCATTTTCATGATATGCCCTCTCTATTGCTATCGCTAACAGACTGTTCATTGTGAGTGTAAGGTCAAGGGTTAGTTAAAAGTGATCACAAAGTTGAGATTTCTGGCTGGCATCCTAAATAGCCCGGTTTGCGTTTTTATGCAGTGGCTTCGTAAATGACTTGATCCGATAACAATCAGAGTTCGCTAACTCAAAAGTAAGAGTTTACCGCTTCTTTCCAAGCAGCTCTAATCTAGTTCAGCAGAGTAAGACCAATGATCTTGTCGAATTTCAAAAGCCGGTAAAGACAGTCAATTCTACCGGCTTCACAGAAGCGGCCATTCGCAACGGCTAAACAATTGTCCGCAATGTCCGCACAGCAGCCATCCATGC
>DLQI01000020.1:0-6862 GCA_002478745.1 Rhodobacteraceae bacterium UBA7436
GTGCTTAGAATATCACGGCGTGTTAGCCATGGACGAATGCGACGTGCTTCAGGTGGCATGGCATAAACTGGATACCGATAGCGGCTGGTCTTTTGACGCGAGCCACTAAGTTCAGGTTCAAAATATCCCGTGAACAATGCTTTGTTCCCATCCTCAATCAGGACAGGGCGAAACAGCAATTCAAAGAAAGCACGCGCGTCTGGTTGGACCGTTGCGTAGGCACAAAACGCCGTCCAATCCGGGTCATCCATATCGCGACAGGTGTTTTGGAATACGGTTAGGGCAGCGGAATGATCATCCTCTGCCCAGCCTTCTAAATCGTCAAATGATAAGACCTTGTAAGTCACTTCTGCTGTGGCAGGTTCCGCCGCTAAGGCAAAACCTGCTGCACAAGCAATCGCGACCGCGTGGCTTAAACGTCTGTAGAAACAAGTAACCAATTTGGATCATCCGCACCCATAGTACGCGCAAACGCCCATGTGTCTTTTTGTTTCTTAACTTCGGTTGTGCTGCCTTCAACGATATCACCACCGCGATCACGAACGGCAGATGTCAGTTCAGCAACAAAGCGGATCGAAATTTCGGCTTCATTGGTGTTCGGGTTCAAAGTTGCGTCAACTAATTTCATTTCACGCACACCAAAGAAGTTTGCATCGATTGTCAAACCTTGGTCTTCGCGCGCGGCAACTCCGTCTACAAAGCTCTCGTAGATTTCTTCGGACATAAACGGCTGAATTTCGGCCAGTTCGCCTGTCTCGTAACCCATCACGATCATCTCATATGCGCCACGCGCACCACCGATGAAATCGCCAACGTTAAACGATGGCTCAAGGCGCTTCATGCCAGACAATGCTGCTGCTTGTGTGGTGTCCGCCTCAACATGATCGGTGATGTCTAAATCTGGACCACCCTCAATCACTTCGAGATCGGGGCGACCACGGCGTTCGTTCACTGGAGCTGCGGCTGGACCATCTTCAAATCCCTCACGGGTACCCAATACGTTTTTCAAACGCAGGATAAGGAAAACGGCGATGCCGGCCAATACCAACAGTTGGATCAGGGGCTGATTCATAATTACCTCTATTAATGTAATACCATGGAAACATTAGGCTGTTGACCTTATGTAGGGGCTGACCCCCTGCAAGTCCACTGCAGGGAACATGAAAGGATTGCTCGATATGTGGCTTTTTGTAGCCTTTTTGGCCGTACCGCTCATTGAAATCGGTTTGTTTATTCAAATCGGGGGCGTCATTGGGCTTTGGCCAACGCTTTTGGTTGTTGTTTTGACCGCTATTTTGGGCACTTATTTGGTGCGCAACCAAGGGTTGATGGCAATTGGTAAGCTCCAATCATCATTTTCACAACTTCAGGACCCAACTGAACCGTTGGCACACGGGGCTATGATCTTGTTCGCGGGTGCATTGCTACTGACACCCGGCTTTTTCACTGATGGTGTTGGGTTTGCACTGTGCGTGCCGTTCATTAGAACATGGGTTTTCAATAGCCTGCGCCAAAAGGTAAAAATGCAGTCCTTCAGCATGGGATCAACTGGGCATCAGCCGCATCAATCATATGACCCAAATGTGATTGATGGAGATTTTGAAGAGGTCGAAATCGACCCAAATAAACCTTCTGATCCTTCTGGTTGGACCGAGCATTGAGACCCATGAACCAAACTGATACAGACTAAAAAAATTCGGAACATCCGCAGGAGAAAACAATGGCCGAGAACGAAACACCAACAGCTGCAGAAGCGGCTCCACAACAACCACAAATGCGCATCTTGGGTCAGTTCATCCGCGATATGTCTTTTGAAAACATCATTGCACAAAAAGGCGCGCCATCTGATGCGCAACCTGATGTGCAAGTTCAGGTAAACTTGGACGCGAAAAAGCGCGAGCCAGCAAACCAATATGAATCAGCGATCAAATTGACTGTCACGTCGAAAGACAAAGGCAGCGACACAACAATCTTCGTCTTGGAAATCGACTATGTCGGGATCTTCCACGTTGAAGGCGTACCAGAAGATCAAATGCACCCGTTCTTGTTGATCGAATGTCCACGCATGATTTTCCCATTCTTGCGCCGCATCGTCAGCGACATCACACGCGACGGTGGCTTCCCGCCATTGAACTTGGAAAACATCGACTTCATCGCACTATACCGCGGTGAAATTGCACGTCGCCAGGCAGAAACACCTGCACCTGAAAACGCGTAGAACTTAAGACTTTAGCCAAAGGGCGGCATCGCCCAGCTCTTTGGCTACATAGGCTTTGTGGGTTTCGGCCTCTGCCTGAGACAATCTTGATGATAGTGGGTTTGGGCGCGGTTGAGGCTTCCATTCCCCGCCATCGGCCTCTCCCTTAGAAAACGATGAAGTAGCCAACCCAAAATCAGGCTGACGACCACCGATCAGTTCCAAATACACTTCAGCCAAAATTTCACTATCGAGCAAGGCGCCGTGCAAATCGCGTTCAAAGTTCGTGATCCCAAAACGTCGGCACAAAGCATCCAAAGATGCGGGTGAACCTGGAAACTTTTTGCGCGCCATTGGCAAAGTATCAAGCGCACGGTTCATAGGGATTTCAGGCAGACCAATCCATTTCAATTCAGCGTTCAAGAACTTCATATCAAACGCGGCATTGTGAATGATCAAAGTTGAGTCCTGAATAAAATCAAGAAACTTCTGGCCCACTTGCGCAAATTTTGGTTTGTCGCGCAGGAAATCATCGCCCAAACCGTGAACCTGAAATGCTTCATCCGGCATTCCGCGTTCGGGGTTGATGTATTCATGAAACTGGACACCAGTGGGTACGTGACCTTCCAATTCAAGCGCACCAATTTCTACAATGCGGTCACCAGTGAACGGGTCAAAACCTGTGGTTTCAGTATCAAGTACGATCTCACGCATCTGTCATCCTTTGACGAATTTGGGTTAGTACATTTTGCACCTGTGCGCGTGCATGTTCAATCGTATCTGTAATGATAACAAAATCAGATCTGTCCCGTTTTTCATCTGCGGGCAGTTGTTTTGAACGGATCACTTCGAATTGATCCATGCTCATTGTGCCACGCTCCATGACGCGTTGTTTTTGAACTTCGGCCGTTGTCCAAACGCAGGCAACGCCGTCCATGTTCGCGTCGCCACCTGTTTCAAACAGCAACGGAATATCAAACACCAAGATATCACTTTGAGAAATTGCGACAAAATCTGCACGATCCTGAACCAGCAAGGGATGCACGATTTTTTCAATGGTTTTTAGTACCGACGGATCAGCAGATATAAGTTTGCGCAGTTGCGCGCGTGAAACTGCACCTGCCTCTATCACTTGTGGGAATGCTTCAGATATTGGCGCAACAGCGGCGCCATCCTTGTCGTAAAGGCGATGCACTGCCGCGTCCGCATCCCAAACGTCACAGCCAAATTCACTGAATATAGACGCAGTTGAAGATTTGCCCATTCCGATAGAACCGGTAAGGCCCAATTTAAACATCAGCGAAGCGCCGCAGCACGTGTTGCGCTGTCAACTTCGGGGCGATGACCAAACCAACGTTCAAATCCAGGGGCCGCTTGATACAGCAACATTCCCAAACCATCGACGGTAATACAGCCTTGTGCTTCTGCCTCACGAAGGAAATTGGTCTGTAATGGTGTGTAGACCAAATCGGTGACAATTGAACCTTTGCGTAAACCATCAAGTGGGACGCGCAGTTCTGGATGTCCAACCATACCCAAGGATGTGGTGTTTACGGTTAGTGTTGCCTCTTCCAAAACGTTTCCTGCTTGAACCCAATCAACAACCTGCAACCGTTTTCCAAAGTCTTTCGCCAATTTTTCCGCCCGGATACGCGTACGGTTTGAAATTAGAATTTCAGGTACTCCAGCATCCAGTAGCGAGGCGACTACGGCCCTTGATGCGCCGCCAGCGCCTAAAACAACAGCTGGACCTGATTTTGGGTTCCAAGTCGGAGCGCCCGCTTTGAGGTTTTCAAGAAACCCATAGCCGTCTGTATTGTCCGCGTGGATTTTACCGTCTTTGCGGAAAATCAGAGTGTTCGCGGCGCCTATAAGTGTTGCGCGATCGGTAACCAGATCAGCAATCTGCAAAACAGCTTCTTTATGAGGGATCGTTATATTAACGCCAACAAAACCCATTTTTGGCAAGTTCGTCAAAACCTCACGCAAATTCTCTGGTGACACGTCCATAGGAATGTAGAACCCTTGCAAGCCGTAGGTCTTTAGCCAATGACGATGAAGCTGTGGCGATTTTGAATGCGCAATAGGTGATCCGATGACGCCAGCCAGTGGAATTTTAGGTAGGCTCATTGTTCGATCACTCCACGAAGGGTTAAAAATGCCAGAAGTTGTAAAAGTGGCATACCAAGAACGTTAAAGTAATCCCCTTCAACACTGTGAAACAACCGTACGCCTTCTTCTTCTAATTTATATCCACCAACGCTGTGCTGAATGCTATCCCAATTGCGCTCAACATAGCCCGATATATAGGCGTCCGTTGCATCCCGCATTCTTAGACGAACTTGTCCAACATGGCGCCAGATTGGCTTGCCTTCATAATAGATGACTGCGGCGGAAAGTAATGTATGTCGCTCTCCGCGCATGGCGGTGATCTGTTCGATCGCTTCATCCGGGCTTTTGGGTTTGGACAATAGGTTTCCGTTGAATTCCAGAACCTGATCGCAACCGATGACAAACGCATCATAGTGCATTTGGGCGACCTTGCGCGCCTTTGATTCTGCCAAAGCATCGGCAATATCACGAGGCAGGGCACCATCAGCAACAAGAGCTTCTTTTATCATCTGCTCATCCACACGAGCGATTTGAATATAAAAATCCACACCCGCTTGACGCAGCATTTGGGCACGGATCTCAGAACCAGAAGCGAGGATAACGGGCATAACCATGTGGATAACCTATGTCTTAAGTTAAGAGTTTATTCATGAAGTCTTCTGAATAATGGTGAGTAACTGCGCAATAGGGGATAACACATCTTTCTCGCATCGTTTTCACGTATTTCATCCCCTTGGGGTATGAATAACATCTGCTGTGTTGATGAAAAGGTTATCCAAACAATATCCACAGGGTTTAAGGATAAGTCAGTCTAATCTGAGAAACAAAAGTCTTATTTTTAAATGCTCGTTTTATGGTCAAGCAATCCATCCACAAAATGTGATTAATTTCTGTCCCTCCTGTATAACAATTTGGATAACTAATTAATCCACAGAAAATGGCTTCCCTACTTAATCATCATCTTTCTCTTTATATATATATTATATTAAGTAAGGCTAAGATGGAGAGTGATATGACGGACGTTCTTGCCCAAGCCTATCCATGGATTTTATCGATCCATATTATTTCCGTCATTTCATGGATGGCCGGTATTTTCTATTTGCCACGATTGTTTGTTCATCATTCTGAGAAAGTAAAGCTCAGTGGCGAAACCCATGACCTGTTTTGCATGATGGAAAGCAAGTTGTTTAAAGTGATCATGACGCCTGCGATGACAAGCACATGGATTTTTGGGCTTTTGCTTGTTGCCACACCTGGCATTGTTGATTGGTCCGAATACTGGCCTTGGGTAAAAGCAGCTTGTGTGATCTCAATGTCAGCTTTTCATTCTTGGTTGGGGAAACAGCAAAAGAACTTTTTTGCAGGCGAGGGTGTATTAAGCGGGCGGCGCTACCGGATCATGAACGAAGTACCAACAGTATTGATGATCGCAATTGTAATTTCTGTGGTTGTTAAATTCTGAGAAACCCGTGCCTGATTGACTCGACCCCCCAAAAAACATAGATGATTTGCAACGCCCCATTCGGGGATCGTGTAAAACCAACATTTTTTACTCAACGCCAACGTATGCTTTCATACGATTTGGTTGGATATACCCATGACTGATACGACCTTTGACGCCCCACAAGAAACGCTAGACCTTGCGGACCTGAAACGCCAAACGCCAAAAGACTTGCTGTCTATGGCCGAAGAGCTTGAGATCGAAAATGCATCGACGATGCGCAAAGGTGAGATGATGTTCCAAATTCTGCGTGAACGCGCAGATGAAGGTTGGGAAATCTCTGGCGATGGTGTTTTGGAAGTCCTGCAAGATGGATTTGGTTTCCTGCGCTCGCCTGAAGCTAACTATTTGGCTGGCCCAGATGACATTTACGTATCACCTGAAATGATCCGCCAACACTCGTTGCGCACCGGTGATACAATTCATGGTTTGATCAAAGCCCCTGAAGAAGCAGAGCGTTATTTTGCTTTGACCGAAACACGGAAGATCAACTTTGAAGCCCCAGAAAAGGCTAAACATAAGATTGCATTTGATAATTTGACGCCTCTCTACCCTGATGAGCGTCTGAAAATGGAAGTTGAAGACCCAACAGTTAAGGATCGCTCTGCGCGTATTATCGATCTGGTTGCCCCAATCGGCAAAGGCCAGCGTTCCCTAATTGTGGCACCGCCGCGTACTGGTAAAACTGTTTTGCTACAGAATATTGCCAACAGCATCGAAAAGAACCATCCTGAGTGCTATCTGATCGTTTTGCTGATCGATGAGCGCCCAGAGGAAGTTACTGACATGCAGCGGTCCGTAAAAGGGGAGGTTGTGTCCTCGACCTTTGACGAACCAGCAACGCGTCACGTGGCCGTATCCGAAATGGTCATTGAAAAAGCCAAACGTTTGGTTGAGCACAAGCGCGACGTTGTCATCTTGCTCGATTCTATTACGCGTTTGGGTCGTGCGTTTAACACTGTGGTTCCATCATCCGGTAAAGTTTTGACCGGTGGTGTGGACGCAAACGCGCTTCAACGTCCAAAACGCTTCTTTGGTGCGGCACGTAATAT
>DLQI01000020.1:6930-13374 GCA_002478745.1 Rhodobacteraceae bacterium UBA7436
TCTGAAATTGTCTTGGATCGTAAGATCTCTGATAAACGCGTGTTCCCAGCGATCGACATCCAAAAATCAGGTACACGTAAGGAAGAGCTGTTGGTTGATAAAATCGATCTGCAGAAAACCTTCGTTCTGCGCCGCATCCTGAACCCAATGGGTACAACAGATGCTGTTGAGTTCCTAATTTCGAAGCTGAAACAAACAAAATCCAATGCGGACTTCTTTGATTCAATGAACACGTAACTTATTGTTCATTAACAATGGGTTAGATAGATGAATACGATTTTTGCCCTCGCCAGCGCTCAAGGTCGCGCTGGGGTTTCCGTCATCCGCCTTTCTGGGCCGGATGCTAAGGAAGTTGTGGGAAAATTCGTCTCTAACTTGCCCAAGAACCGCGTTGCAGGCCTTCGTGTCCTAATCGATGACACAGGGGAACCGCTCGATCATGCGCTTGTTCTTTGTTTTGATTGTCCGCGTAGCTTCACGGGCGATGATGTTGTCGAGCTGCACCTGCACGGTAGTATTGCTGTAGTCCAGTCTGTGTTACGCGTTTTGGGAGACAGTGGACTGGCGCGTTTGGCTGAGCCGGGTGAGTTCACGCGGCGCGCGCTGGAAAACGGGCGAATGGATCTAGCCCAGGTTGAGGGTCTAGCTGACCTAATCGAATCTGAAACTGAGGCGCAGCGCAAACAAGCCCTGCGCGTAGTGACGGGCCACCTAGGCGCTTTGGTTGAAAAATGGCGTTCGTCTCTAATCCGCGCAGCAGCGCTTATTGAGGCCACGATTGATTTTGTTGACGAGGACGTTCCTGTCGATGTGACCCCAGAAGTTCGTGAACTTCTAAGAGGTGTGAAATCGGACCTGCTAAAGGAAATCGCTGGCAGTAAAATTGCTGAACGTATTCGCGTTGGTTTCGAAGTTGCAATTGTGGGTGCCCCAAATGCGGGCAAATCGACGCTTCTGAATGCAATGGCTGGTCGTGAAGCTGCAATTACGTCTGACATTGCCGGCACAACGCGCGATGTGATCGAAGTCCGAATGGACTTAAAGGGGTTGCCAGTAACAATTCTGGACACCGCAGGTTTGCGTGATGGCCAAGATGCGGTTGAAGTGATTGGTATCAAACGTGCTTTGGAGCGGGCAGGGGATGCGGACCTTCGTGTATTCTTGGCTGGCGATAATGAAGTGTTGCCACTTATCCAGCAACCTGATGATATTCGTGTGACTCCAAAGGCCGACCTTACGGGCGCCGGTGTCTCAGGCGTAACGGGGCAGGGTGTTTCTGAGCTTTTGGACGAAATTCAGCAAATCTTGGAACAGCGCTCATCACAAGCTGGTCTTGCTACGCATGAGCGTCACCGAATTGCGATGCAATCAACATTGACCGCACTTGAAGTGGTGCTACCTCTCGTTGACCTAGGTCCTGAACATTATGATATAGCTGCGGAAGAATTGCGTACTGCGATCCGTTCGCTCGAAGCGCTAGTAGGCCGAATCGACGTAGAAAACCTACTTGATGAAATTTTCTCCAGCTTTTGTCTGGGCAAGTGATGGAGTGTTTCACGTGAAACATTTTGATGTACTCGTAATTGGCGGCGGTCATGCTGGATCAGAAGCCGCACATGCAGCAGCACGGCTTGGCGCGCAAACCGCATTGGTGACGATGACACGTGATGGCATTGGCGTGATGTCTTGCAACCCCGCCATCGGTGGTTTGGGGAAAGGTCACTTGGTACGTGAAATTGATGCCCTTGATGGTGTTATGGGCCGTGTTTCTGATCTTGCTGGGATTCAGTTCCGTTTGCTAAATCGGAAAAAAGGTCCGGCAGTGCAGGGGCCGCGAACTCAAGCAGATCGCAAAATTTATCAGCAGTCGATGCTTACTGAAACTGAAAAACGCGAGAACCTTTCGATTGTTATTGGAGAGGTGACCGATTTCTTGATGTCCGGCGATACCGTCACTGGCGTTCAGCTGGCTGATGGATCTGAAATCAAATCAAAGCGTGTTATTCTCACGACGGGAACTTTTCTTCGTGGCGTCATCCATATCGGTGACGTTTCATATTCCGGCGGGCGTATGGGCGATAAGGCCTCGGTTAAGTTGGCTGAGCGAATAGATTCATTTGAATTGCCTTTGGGCCGCTTGAAAACTGGCACCCCACCACGCCTAGATGGGCGCACGATCAAGTGGGATCTGCTGGAATCCCAAGCAGGGGATGACGATCCTGCGCTGTTTTCCTTCATGTCTCACAAGGTTTCTGCCCGCCAAATCTCGTGTGGGATGACCTACACGAACGAGAAAACCCACGACATTATTCGCGAGAACCTTACGAAATCCGCTATGTATGGCGGTCACATTGATGGCGTCGGGCCGCGTTATTGCCCGTCTATAGAAGATAAGATCGTCCGCTTTGGTGAAAAGGACAGCCATTTGGTATTCCTTGAACCGGAAGGATTGGACGATCATACTGTTTATCCAAATGGAATTTCGACATCCCTTCCTGAATCGGTCCAAGAAGATTATGTGAAGTCGATCTTTGGGCTGGAAGATGTAAAAATTCTACAACCAGGATATGCAATCGAATATGACTATGTCGACCCGCGTGTTCTTGATGACACTCTCGCGTTACCCACGGTCCACGGTCTATATTTTGCGGGGCAGATCAACGGAACCACAGGATATGAGGAAGCGGCGGCACAAGGCATGGTCGCTGGCTTCAATGCGGCGCTTTCAGCGCTTGGGCGTGATCCTGTCCACTTTAGCCGCAGTGAAAGCTATATCGGCGTAATGATTGACGATCTTACAACGCGAGGCGTGACAGAGCCGTACCGGATGTTTACGTCTCGTGCGGAGTTCCGTCTATCGCTTCGTGCAGATAATGCTGATCAGCGTCTGACACCACTGGCAAAAGAGCTCGGTGCGGCTTCCGACGAAAGGATCGCATTTTTTGACGCCAAGATGGAACGCTTAGCTAAGGGATACGAAGTTATTAAAGGCGAGACGTTCACTCCGAAACAAGCGCAGGCGGTTGGGATCGATGTAAGCCAAGACGGCTCGCGCCGCACAGCCTATCAAATTTTGGCATTTCCAAGCGTAAATTTTGAGAACCTGCTACCATTGATGCCAGAGCTGGCTGAACTGGATTTAGAAACGCAAAAGCAGCTAGAGCGTGAAGCAACCTATGCGAGCTTTCTGTCAAGGCAGCAACGTGACATAGATCGTATTGCGAAGGATGAAGCTCATAAGATTCCCGAGGCATTTGATTATCAGCCTATTGATGGGCTTTCTAACGAATTGAAGGGAAAGCTATCGTTGGTGCGCCCATCTACGCTGGCCCAAGCGGGGCGTGTTGATGGGATGACGCCCGCGGCGTTAGCATTGTTATTGGCGAAAATTAAGCAATTTGAAAAGAAATCTGCATGAACGTTCCGAGCTGGTTAAAGACTAATGTTTCACGTGAAACATTAGATCGGTTGGAAGCCTACGTGGCTTTGATTGAAAAGTGGAACCCGAAGATAAACTTGGTTTCTAAGTCGAGCCTGCCATATATCTGGGATCGCCATATTTGGGACTCGGCCCAGATATTTGATATTGATGTTGAAGGCTCAATTTGGGCTGACTTTGGTAGTGGCGGAGGGTTGCCAGGAATCGTTTTGGCCATCTTCGCAAAGGAACTACGGCCAGAAATGCAATTTCATCTTGTCGAAAGTGATCAACGTAAGTGTGCCTTTCTTCGTAACGCTGTCCGTGAGATTGGCTTGAACGTCAAAGTGTATGCGGAAAGAATAGAAGTACTTGATCCAATAGTGGCCGATATCATTTCGGCACGCGCTCTTACTGACTTGAATGGCTTGCTTGAGTTTGTGGACCGCCATTCCGCAGTCGATGGAGTGGCCATTTTGCCAAAAGGCGAGACTTGGGCAAAAGAAATTTCTCAAGCTCAAGAAAACTGGTCATTTGAGTACGAAGAAATTACAAGTAATACTAATAGTAACGCCGCCATCATAGTGATTAAGGAATTTGCCCGTGTCTGACCCGACGCGCCCAGAAGGGCCTAAAATTATTGCTGTGGCGAACCAAAAGGGTGGTGTGGGGAAGACGACAACGACGATTAATTTGTCTGCTGCACTCGCAGAGGCTGGCTACCGTGTTTTGGTGGTTGATTTAGATCCGCAAGGGAATGCTTCCACTGGTCTGGGAATTGAACAAAGCGAGCGAGAGCTAACAACATACGAACTTCTGCTTGAGGATATCGCACTTAAGGAGGTCATCCAGGCAACTTCGATTGAAGATTTGGCGATCATCCCTGCGACAGTGGATCTAAGTTCGGCCGACCTTGAGTTGGTTTCAAATGAAAAGCGTAGTTTTTTGTTGCACGACGCGTTACGTCAAACGCAGATGGACGAGTTTGAATTTGACTTCATTCTCATCGATTGCCCGCCGTCTTTGAACCTTTTGACCGTTAACGCTATGATTGCGGCTCATACGGTTTTGGTTCCACTTCAAAGCGAGTTCTTTGCACTGGAAGGACTGTCTCAATTGATGCTGACGATCCGCGAAGTTCGCCAATCCGGCAATACGGAACTTCGAATTGAGGGTGTTGTTTTGACTATGTACGATAAGCGGAACAATCTCTCGCAACAGGTTGAACAGGATGCGCGCGATAACTTGGGTGAGCTGGTTTTTGAAACGGTCATCCCGCGTAACGTTCGGTTGAGCGAGGCACCGTCGTTTGCAATGCCGGTCCTGACTTATGATCCGACATCAAAAGGTGCGATTGCATATCGTGCATTGGCTCAAGAATTGATCGAAAAGAACAAATTGTAATCTAGGATAGGGGTGCAACATGGCTTCAGGTAGAGACAACAAACGCGGACTTGGTCGTGGGCTTTCGGCTTTGATGGCTGATGTGACAGAGGCTGAAAAGCCAGTACAAGGTGGTCCCGCTGCTGAACTATTTGTTCCGATTGAACAGATTGAAGCCAATCCTGATCAACCACGCAAACAATTTGTTCAAGGCGATTTGGATGATTTGGCTGCGTCCATCAAAGAAAAGGGTGTTATCCAACCGTTGATCGTGCGGGTTCTAGATAGTGGTCGTTACCAGATTGTTGCGGGTGAACGCCGTTGGCGCGCATCGCAGATGGCAAAATTGCATGACCTTCCGGTTGTGGTGCGTCAGTTTTCTGATGCAGAGGTTCTAGAAGTTGCGATCATTGAAAACATTCAGCGCGCGGATCTAAACCCAATGGAAGAAGCCGTTGGGTATCGTCAGTTGATGGATCGATTTGGTCATACTCAGGAAAAGATGGCAGAGGCTTTGGGCAAAAGCCGTAGCCACATCGCTAACTTACTTCGTCTACTGAACCTGCCAGCCGATGTAATTGAACTTGTTCGAAGTGGTGAATTGTCTTCTGGTCACGCGCGCGCGTTGGTCCCAGCAGAGAATGCATCTGAATTGGCAAAGCTTGTTATTAAGGGTGGTCTGAGCGTTCGCGCGACAGAAGCACTTGTGAAGTCGTCTGCAGCCAAGGGTGGATCAAAGACTGAGGAAAACATCTTTGGTGCCAAGCCGGAAAAGGATGCTGATACGAAAGCGCTTGAAGGTGACCTGTCGGCTGGTCTTAAAATGAAGGTTCTGTTGAATCATAAACCGGGGTCGCAGAAGGGCCAGATGGTCATCAATTACGGCTCTCTCGACGATCTCGATGAACTTTGTCGTAGGCTGGGTGGGGCTTAAGCCTCTAAGAGACATCTTAAAACAGCGTTTAAAATCATAAACCCTTGATTTGAAACTATAATTCGGTCTTTTTGGACGTGAAGTAAATTTAAATCAATCAGCTCATTGATGGCGGATTGATCGATATTATGGCCTGATAGGTCAAAAAACCGGTTTGGGTCGATGCCTTCCCTCAATCGAAGTCCCATTAGTAAAAGTTCACTTGCTTGATCCTCGCGCGCCAATGGCTCGCGAGGTTTTTCTGTATCTCCAGTCAATGCGGCGTCGAGCCAGCGTTTTGGGTTGCTGAAACATTCAGTCGCTGTGCGTTGACCGTTGATGGTCAGGCGACCATGCGCACCAGGGCCGATGCCGACGTAATCACCATAGCGCCAGTATACGAGGTTGTGGCGCGACTGGGCACCGTCACGCGCGTGGTTGGACACCTCATAAGATGGCATGCCGGCTTCGCCACACAAGTCTTGGGTCAATTCATACATATCTGCGCCAAGGTCGTCGTTCGGGAGGCCCGCAAGTCTGCCCGCATTGTAGCGATCGCCGAATGCGGTGCCCTGTTCGATTGTGAGCTGGTAAAGTGAAAGGTGATCAATCGCCATATTCAGAGCCTGTTTTAGCTCTGACTTCCAATCATCCAGCGTTTGTTTCTGGCGGCCATAGATCAGGTCAAAGCTGACGCGATCAAATGTGGTGCGAGCGATGTCAAATGCGG
>DLQI01000020.1:13522-16462 GCA_002478745.1 Rhodobacteraceae bacterium UBA7436
TTGGCGGTTGGCCAGAGGCGATAAATTTCTGACATGATGTCTGCCACCACGTCTGGGTCCATCAGACTGGGTGTCCCGCCACCGAAAAACACGCTGCGCAACACGCGGCCTTTGGTTTCATGGGCTGCACGGCGCAGTTCGGCTAGATAGCCGTCCCGCCATGCGGAATGGTCGATGCTGCGTGAAACATGGCTGTTGAAATCGCAATAAGGGCATTTGGCGGCGCAAAATGGCCAGTGGATATAGAGGCCAAAGCCGCCCTGTTCCCAATCTTCAGCCAAAACAACCAGCGATCAGTTTCTCAAATGCATTGGCGCGGTGGCTGATCAGGTTCTTTGCGTCATGGTCCATTTCAGCAAAGGTGATGTCGTGCCCAACGGGCATAAACATCGGGTCATATCCGTGACCTTGCTTGCCGCGCATGGGCCAAACGAGGGTGCCCTCAACGGTGCCTTCAAACACTTCGTCATGTCCATCAGGCCAGGCCAAAACGAGGGTGGAACAGAAGCGTGCAGTGCGTGGATGCGGGGCGTGTCGTTCTTCCAGAAGGTTGTGAGTTTTGGTCATCGCCATAATAAAATCACGGCCAATTGGCGTCTCTGCCCAATCGGCGGTGTAAACACCCGGCGCACCATCGAGACCATCAACTTGGATGCCTGAATCGTCAGAAAGCGCAGGAAGCCCAGTAGCCTTAACGGCGGCGTGGGCTTTGATCCGTGCGTTTCCAACAAAGGTGTTTTCCGTCTCTTCCGGTTCTGCCAAGTTCATTTCGGCAGCACCGGTGATAGCCACCCCAAGAGGTTGAAATAGCTGATGCATTTCTTCCAACTTGCCTGCGTTATGTGTTGCCACCAACAGACGATCTAGGGTGAATTTACGGCTCATGCGGTTGCTGCCTTCGCGGCATTAACCAACTCGCCTACACCTTTTTCGGCTAGATCCATCAGTTCGTTTAGTTGTGTACGTGAGAAGAGGGAGCCTTCGGCGCTCATCTGTACTTCGATCAGTTTCTTGGAACCGGTCATGATGAAGTTGCCATCAACGCCAGCTTCAGAATCCTCTGGGTAATCTAGATCAAGAACTGGTTGGCCCGCGTAGATACCACAGCTTACCGCGGCAACTGGATCAACCAATGGATCGCTGACCACATCGCCGGCTTTCATTAGTTTGTTCACAGCCAAACGCAATGCGATCCAACCACCTGTGATGGATGCACAACGCGTGCCGCCGTCGGCTTGCAATACGTCACAGTCGATTGTAATTTGGCGTTCGCCCAAGGCGACGCGGTCAACGCCTGCGCGCAATGAACGGCCAATGAGGCGTTGGATTTCAACGGTGCGACCACCTTGCTTGCCAAAAGCAGCTTCACGGCGCATCCGTGTGTTGGTCGCGCGTGGCAACATGCCGTATTCTGCGGTGACCCAGCCAAGGCCAGAGCCCTTGATAAAGGATGGCACGCGGGGTTCAATGGATGCGGTGCACAACACGTGTGTGTCGCCCATTTTGATCAGGGCGGACCCTTCTGCGTGTTTGGTAAAGCCAGTTTCGATAGAAACTTCGCGCATTTGGTCGAGGGCACGTCCTGAAGGTCGCATGTTATATCCTTTTGAAGTTGCTTGTTGGATACCGCCCTGCGCCCCCTTTGTGCAACCCTGATTGACCTTTGTTCACCGAGCTCTTTAATGGTGCGGTGCTATCGGTGCTGCGTTAAAGGTATATGATGACAGAGAAACCACAGATGCTTGATGATATGAACGAGCGCTCCCGCGAGGTGTTTCGACGCGTGGTTGAGGGGTATTTGCACAATGGTGATCCAGTGGGATCACGGACGCTTACTCGTGATTTCAGCGAAAAGGTCAGTGCAGCCACTATTCGCAATGTTATGCAGGATCTTGAGTACATGGGGTTGCTGGACAGTCCTCACGTTAGTGCAGGACGTATTCCGACCCAAGCAGGGCTTCGGATGTTCGTGGATGGCTTGATGGAGGTTGGTATTCCAGATGAAACCGACCGCGAAAAGATCGATGCAACTATGGGGCGAAACGAAAGCGATGCAGGTGGATTACTTGACCGCGTGGGTGCCGCACTGTCTGGTGTGACGCAAGGTGCATCGCTGGTTTTAACACCAAAACACGAAGCCCCGATTAAACATATCGAATTTGTATCGCTGGCGATTGACCGCGCCTTGGTCGTTTTGGTTTTTGCCGACGGTCACGTTGAAAACCGCCTGTTTACACCGCCTCCGGGCCTTACACCCAGTTCCATGCGTGAGGCGGCTAATTTCTTGAACTCACTGGTAGAGGGGCGAACCCTTAGTGATGTACGCGGCGTCATTCAAAAAGAGATATCAAATCGACGCCAGGAAATTGATGTCCTAGCCCGCAGTTTAGTCGACAGTGGGTTGGCTGTTTGGGAGGCTGAAGGAGAGCGCAGCGAGCGTTTGATCGTACGTGGTCGTTCGAACTTGCTCGAATCCAGTGCTGAGGAACATGATCTTGAACGCATTCGAAACCTTTTTGATGACCTTGAACGCAAGCGCGATATCTCTGAGTTCCTTGAATTAACCGACGATGGCGATGGTGTTCGCATTTTTATTGGCTCTGAGAACAAACTTTTTTCACTTTCGGGTTCCTCTTTGGTGGTTTCCCCTTATATGAACGCTGATCGTAAGATTATTGGTGCCGTCGGCGTCATTGGTCCGACGAGACTGAATTATGGACGTATCGTGCCGATTGTAGATTACACGGCGCAACTGGTTGGGAAATTACTTTCAGACCGGAGCTAGAGGTGGATTATGGCTGAGCCAACGAATAACGATTTTCTCGATGATATCGAGGACATGGAAGCGGAAGAATTCGCTGATGAAATGGAAGAAATCACAGATGAAGCCCTGGAGCTAGATGAGCTTCGCGCGGAACGTGATGATTACAAAAACCGCTT
>DLQI01000144.1 GCA_002478745.1 Rhodobacteraceae bacterium UBA7436
GTCCTGGCCAATTGGTTCGGGCTGAATCAGAATCGTTTTCAGGATTTCGACAAGTTGGCAATCGACGGGTTGTTGATGTCATAAGTCTCATGCCAAGAATTAGCGCTCTAAATGACCCTGTCAGATTAAACACTGACTATTTTAGTCCCAAACCCAACAAAGCGGTCCTAAAAGCGATCCTGTTGGAATCCAGATCACTGTATTTGCTTTTTTATTGGTAATTTTAGGGAGATTTTGGTGCCCAGAAGAGGACGTCGAACTTTCTGTATTTCCATTTAGTTACAGACACTTATTCTAAATTTAAAATATATAAGCGGTCCCGAAAGCGGTCCTGATTTGTGCATCAGATCAGAGTGACATTTTTTGGCTTGCTCCCAAAGCTGGACGGGTTGGCAGGTCAGCTTCCGGCCCAAAGCTGTCATCGGCGATGCTGCGGTGCGGCCCGTCAGGCCGGACTTTCGCGGCACGTGCTAAATTCGATGATGGGCGAACTCACAGTGTGCGGACTTTGCTGCCATTAGCTGCACGCGCACCAATGTCTGGTTCTTGAGCTTAGCTACCTTTAGAGATTTCAAGGCTTGGGTTTGCAAGTCCCTCGTACAATCAATTCAATATTGCAGCTAACCCGTCTTCTGCCTACCGATTCACCAATGATCGAACGGCTAAGATACTCACCAGCTTGACGTCCAATTTCCCGAGCAGGTAGGCGAATTGTCGTCAAACCGGGCTCCACTTCATTTGAACCCTTGAAATCGCCTATTCCAATTATTGATAGGTCTTCGGGGACATTCAAATTGCAACTTCGCGCAGCATACAAAACCCCCATCGCCAAAACATCATTCCCACATAGTATTGCACTTGGGCGGTGCTCTGTTTTTAAAATTCGTAAAGCTGCTTCTTTAGCGTCAGCAATACTGTATGTACTTTCAATGTCCCACTGCGGATAAACTCGGGCACCACCTTTGGTCAGAACGGATTGCGCACCATTTCGTCTCTCGCGTGCGCGGTCATTGTCAACGGTTGGTGGGAACACCAGACCGATTTCCAAATGACCGAGATCGATAAGATGTTGTGCCGCCAAGCAGCCCGCCAATTTGTTATCTGAGCCAACACACGAGAGACGTGAATCCTCATTATAATTCCAAAGTGATATTGCGTGAATATATTGGCGTTCAATTAGGTCGTAAGTTTCCTCTGAATGGTCTTCGCCAATGAGGGCAACTCCGTCGACACGATGTTCAAGGAATTTTCTCAAAACCGCGTATTCTTTTTCCAAATTGTAACCATGCGAAGCGATGAGTATCGTAAACCCATGCTTATCCACACTGTCTGAAAAAGCTTGAATCACCTCGGCAAAGATAGCGTGATCAATTGTGGGCACGACTAGGCCGATGGTTCCACTGCGAATGCCGTGCATAGTTTGGGCTGCGCGATTACGGATATAACCAAGCTTGCGCACGGCCGTGTCAATTTTCTTGCGAGTCGCCGGATTTACAAGATCGGGGTGATTGAAACTGCGCGAGACAGTAGAAATCGAAACTTTCGCGCGCTTTGCGACGGCGAAAATATCTACTTTATCTTTTTTAATATCAGTCATTTAAAGGCCAATTTCTGCTAATTTATGAAAACATTTGCAATACTATTTTCATCATCTAACCTTATAGGTCAACAACAGGTAAGACTGGAACACCGACGCATGGAATTCATCTATTACTTTGGTGACGTTTTCACACCGATCAACTTTGGCCTGCTGTTGCTGGGTACAATTGGTGGTCTAATCCTTGGCGCGACACCCGGGCTTTCACCAACTATGGCGGTTGCCTTGTTGATCCCATTCACCTTTCAACTAGAGGCTGCTCAAGGGTTGATCTTGCTTGGCGCAGCCTACACTTCGACCGTCGCGGGCGGCGCAGTTTCCGCTATCCTTCTCAAAATTCCAGGTGCGCCTGCGAATATTGCCACTACGCTTGATGGGCACGCGATGGCCCTGAAAGGTGAAGGGGCAAAAGCGCTACAGCTGTCCTTCCTTTCCTCCGCTGTCGGTGGTGTGTTTGGCGTTTTACTGCTCATCTTCCTCACACCCGTCTTAGCGCAATGGGCGCTCGCATTCGGTCCCAGCCACCTGTTCTGGCTCGCCATCCTTGGGGTAACAGTCATTGGATCGCTGGATTCTAAATCAGTAGTCAAAGGATTACTGTCCGGCTGTATCGGTCTTTGGCTTGCGACAATCGGCTTTGACGACATCATGGGCGCTCAACGCTTTATCTTTCACCCCTCATTGGGCGGGGGCATTAACATCATTGCGGCCTTGATCGGTCTATTCGCAATCCCGCAAGTCATCACCATGTTTGCCAAGGGCCGCAAAAATGACGGGGCCGAAGCGATCCAAGTCCAAAAGCATCCGATCAAAGGTGCAATATCCGAGTTGTTCCGCTACAAACGCGCTGTGGGCATCGGCACAATCACCGGTTCCATCATCGGCCTCATCCCGGGTGTCGGTGGCCAAATCGCTGGCCTCGTCGCCTATGATCAATCCAAGAAATTCAGCCCTGATCGGGATAAATTCGGCACGGGTCATCCCGAAGGATTGATTGCCGCCGAGTCTGCTAACAACGCAATGGTCGGGCCATCGTTGGTGCCGCTTCTCACGCTTTCCATCCCGGGGTCACCGACAGCAGCGGTTCTGCTTGGTGGTCTTCTGATCCACGGCATCTTCCCCGGCACGGACTTGTTCGACAACCACCCAGACGTGGCATGGACCTTCATTAACTCAATGCTCATCGGTCAAATCCTGATGTGTATCTTCGGGCTTTATGTGGCTGGCATGGCCGCACGCGTCGCCCAAGTCCCACAATCCATGATGGCCGCCATTGTCCTTGGCCTTGCTGTATTCGGCAGCTACTCGGTTCAATCCAGCATGGGCGATGTCTATGTCATGGCCTCGCTTGGCGTGATGATGTATTTCCTTGAACGCTTCGGGTTTTCCGCCGCCCCATTGGTCCTTGGTCTAATCCTTGGCCCAATCGCGGAAAGTAATTTCATCCAAGGCAGCATGATTGCGACGGCCACAGACGGTTTGGCCCCCTATTTCCTAACTGGCACGTTGAACCTATTCCTTATCGCAGTTGTGATCCTGTCGATCCTTTACTCAGGCTACATGGAGCTCAGAACCAAACGCTACACATCGAAAGAGGAGATCATGGCATGAGCACCGTCACACTGCCCCGTCTTCAGCACATTATCGGCTCTGGCCTCGTCGCCGCCGTTGGCGCATCCGTCTGCTACATCAGTTATACACAACAACCCTCCGAGGCATTTTTATTCCCAAGGCTCATCTCGAGCGTCTTCCTTGTCCTTGCACTTTGGACGTTCATAAAAGCCTGCCTTGGCTGGACAAAAGTTGGCAACGGCATCTCGATGACCCAATTCAAGAACCTGGCCCCCGGATTGGTCGTCGCATTGATCTACATCTTCTGGGCCGCCAAGGGCTTTGGTTTTTACACCGCGACAACAATCGCTTTTTTCATTCTGCTTAGCCTCTACGATCCCGCGCCTCATACGGCGCTGAAATCATGGGTTAAACGCATGATCACAACGGCCTGTTTCATGGGCGTTATGTACGGTCTCTTCGCACTTCTGCTGAAAGTTTACACACCGCGAGAGATTTTTTTCTGAACCGCACAAGCGGCAGAATCCACTTAAGGGAGGAACTAAAATGAAGACATTACTAGCAGGGGCAGCAATTGCCCTCATGGGCCTGACCCAAACAGCAACCGCTGATGGTCATGCCAACTATCCTGAACGCCCGATCATGATGATGGTCAGCTATGGTGCCGGTGGTGCCACGGATTTCCAAGCGCGCATTGTGACCATGACAGCAGGCAACGAGGACGCATTGGGTATGCCCGTCGCAATCATCAACAAACCCGGCGCTGGTGGGCGTGTTGGTTGGAACTGGCTTGCGGGTCAAGCCGAGGCTGACGGTTACACGCTTGGGGCCTACAACGTCCCCCACTTCATCGCGCAGTCCATCAAAGGCGGCGTTGAATATAGCACTGAATCCTTTGAACCGATTGCGAACTGGGGTGCTGATCCTGCCGTATTGGTTGTTGGCGCAGACAGCGCATTCAACACGTTGCAAGACGTCGTTGATTTCGCCAAAGCCAACCCGGGCAAGCTGACAACATCCGGCGCTGGCTTGTTTGTGGGTCACCACATTGCAGCGCTGCAAATGGAAAAAGCTGGCGACATGAAGATGGCCTATATCCCGACAAAGGGTGGCGGTGCCGCGGCAATGAAAGCTGTGATTGCGGGCGACGTGATGGCGGGCATCAACAACCTGTCTGACGCATTCCGCGCTGCGTCTGCTGGCAACGTCAAAATTCTTGCTGTGGCCGATCTGGAACGCAATGAATTCCTACCAGACGTTCCGACGATGATGGAAAGCGGCCTTGCCGTTGACAATGCTTCCGTGAATTTTCGCGGTGTGATGGTGCCAAAAGGCACACCACAAGGCATCATCGACAAGTTGGCGGCAACCGTACCAATGATGTTCGAAAACAAGCGCGTCGCTGGTAAAATGAAAGCTGGCGGTTCGCCAATGCACATTATGAACCGTGACGAAGTGTTGGCGATGTGGGCCGCACGTGAAGAGACCCTGAAAGAACTGCTCGCAGGTCTGTAAAGCCACCTAAATCAAATATGTTCTTCCCCATTACATCGGGGGAGGATCCTCTTTCAAACTCTAGGAAACGCCCCAAATGACCGTTCTTGATGATCTTGCCGAAGTCGAAGCCATTGTTGCAAGCGCGCGCGCTGCACAGCTGCGGTTCGAGGCGAACGGCTCTCAAGCTCGCTATGACCGCGCAGCCCAAGCGGCTGCATGGGCGATCATGGAACCCTCCAGAAACACTCATCTTGCTGAACTGGCCGTGCAAACAACTGGCCTTGGCAACGTGCCTGACAAAATCACAAAAAATCACCGCAAGACACTGGGCCTGATGCGCGATATATCAACAGCTAAAACCTATGGCATCATCAGCGATAATGCAGAGACTGGCATCACCGAAATCGCCCGTCCCATCGGGGTAATAGGTGCCGTTGTCCCGTCGACCAATCCTGCAGCGACGCCTGCGAACAACATCATCAACGCCCTGAAATGCGGCAATGCAATTGTGCTGTCTCCTTCGCCGAAAGGCGTTCCGGCCTGTGAAGTCCTGATCGGCTATATTCATGCAGAATTTGACAAAATCGGTGAGGATCGTGATCTTGTCCAAATGGTGCAAGGCAAGGGCAGCAAAGAGAAAACCCAACGCCTGCTTGAGATCAGCGATCTGATCGTCGTGACTGGATCACAAAATAACGTGAAGCGGGCCTACACATCTGGAACGCCAGCGTTGGCTGTGGGTGCCGGTAACGTCACAGTAATCGTAGATGAAACATGCAATCTGGACGCAGCTGCTGAAAAGATCACTGCCTCCAAAACCTTCGACAACGCGACCTCATGCTCATCCGAGAATTCAATGGTTGTGGTCGAGGCAATATACGACGACTTCATGATCGCCCTCGCCAGAGCTGGCGGCGCACGCGTCACGGACGAGGCCGCAATCATCGCCAAGCTCTGGCCTGACGGGCACCTAAACCGATCCGTCATCGCCCAAGACGCCGACAAAATGCTGCAAGCATTAGGTATGGAGAATGACGTCCCCCAAAACACCAAATTTCTAGCCGTAGAAACCAAAGGTATTGGGCCCGACCACCCGCTTTCAGGCGAGAAGCTCTCTCGTGTCGCAGCGCTTTACCGAGCCCGCGACTTTGATGATGCGCTTAAGGTCACTAAGGAAATTATGGCCTATCAAGGCGCGGGTCACTCGGTCGGTCTGTACTCCAACAATCCAGATCGCGCCCTACAAGTCGGCATGAAAATCCCAACCTGTCGTGTGATCGTAAATCAAGCTCATACCTTTGCGACTGGTGGTTCCTTCACCAATGGTATGCCGTTTTCGCTGTCGATGGGGTGTGGATCATGGGGCGGGAATTCCATCGATGACAACGTGCATTGGAAACATTTCATGCAAACGACCAAGATCATTCGCGAAATCCCACCGCGCGAACCAAAAGTTGAAGATATCTTTTCCGACTATTGGAAAGCTGCTGGTCAATGAAGCTCTCTTACGAAACCCCGCCGGATGGAACGGTACGAGACTGGGTTGATTATCGCGCGCAAAGCGATGAAATTGCATTCGTTTTTGCCGAAGACAACCGCACGTTAAACTGGAGCGACCTGCGGGATGAAGCCGCGAAAATAGCGCGCGCAATTACAGCTCAAGGAATAGCCAAAGGCGAAAGCATCGCAATCCTTCAACCCAATGGACGCGAAGGTGTCTTGGCGTTCTACGGTGCAGTTTACGGCGGGTTCCGCGCAACAATGATAAACTTGGCTGCCGGGCGGGACGCTATCGCCTACGCATTAGATCATTGCGAAGCCCGCATAGCGTTGGTTCATGATAGTGTAAGCGACATGTTCGAAAGCGCGCGCCCGGAAAAAATGACGCGGCTCAGTTCATTCACTGAAAACGCTGTTGAGCTGCACAATGTATCCTCTTCTGATCACGCACTGCTTATGTACACGTCCGGTACAACGGGGCGGCCAAAAGGTGTGGTCCATACACAATCTAGTTTACTCGCCGGAGGGTGGGCCCCCACTGTTGCACACCGATTAACCGATGAGGACCGCGCCCTTTGCGTTCTGCCAATCTGCCATATCAACGGATTGTGCGTCACTGTTATGGGGGCGTTGGTTTCTGGTGGTTCCGTAGCCATGGTAGAAAAATTCTCTGCCAGCAGGTTTTGGAACCAGATCAAAACACATGAGGCCACATGGTTCTCTGTCGTCCCCACAATCATCTCGCACTTGCTGCACAGCGATACAAACCCAGACGAACAAAGCAAATCACGCCTGCGTTTTGGCCGCTCAGCATCCTCTGCCCTTGCGCCCGACGTGCAAACCGCGTTTGAAACCCGCTTTGGCCTGCCAATTATAGAGACCATGGGGTTAACAGAAACCGCAGCCCAAATTCTGTCTAATCCCCTGCCGCCCGGAACACGGAAAATTGGCTCCCCCGGTATCGCCTATGGTAACGAAGTCATCATCCTAGCGACCGACCAAAGCGAATGCAAAGCGGGTGTCGAAGGTGAAATTGCTATTCGCGGACCAAATGTCATGCTTGAATACCTCAAAAATCCAGACGCCACGCAATCCACATTTCACGGGCGCTGGTTACGTACTGGTGATTTAGGTCGCAAAGACGTCGATGGTTACCTCTTTGTCACAGGGCGGCTTAAGGAATTGATCATCAAAGGTGGCGAGAACATCGCCCCTCGTGAGATCGACGAAGCGCTTTATGCCCACGGCGATGTGGTCGAAGCTGCAGCCTTCGCGCGTCCCTGCAAAACATACGGCGAACGGGTCGAAGCCGCAGTGCGTGTGTGCGAAGGATCATCCCTCACAGCAGAAGAACTGATAGCCACCTGCGTTGAGAAATTGGGTAAATTCAAAGCACCCGATCATGTGCATTTTCTGCCCGAATTGCCCAAAGGACCATCCGGAAAAATCCAACGGCTTAAGCTGCAAGAAATTCTATAAATGTAATTGCTAACACACACTTGCGACGCGAAATGGCATGCAATTGGCTGCAAAACTCTCGTCAGAAGTCGTTTAGAGTTTATTGCAATCAGGTGAATGACCGCTTTGCGCAACTAGCAGTCATCTGTGCAAAGCGCAGCATCGGTAATTTTGGGCTCAGTGCCGCCATTAGATTGTTTGCAGCATTTGTGGATTTGACCTCTCATTGAACGGCTGCTTTCGCCAGATTGCCCCATAGCCCGCGCACTTGCAGCGAAGGTCTGCAATCCGCCATTCATGTAGAAATGTACATGCCGCAGCATCGATCACTTCGGGCTCAAAACCTCCGTTAGCTGCACTTTGCACC
>DLQI01000062.1 GCA_002478745.1 Rhodobacteraceae bacterium UBA7436
CATAAGCGATATCTGCGCCAAAGACCGCACTTAAGCCAGTCCAATCATTCGCAATGGTGCGGTAACGTTGACCAGAGACGGTATCACGCGTCAAAAGTTCTCCGCGCCCCAATGCACCGAAGGTTAAGTCAAATCCGGCACGCATGTATGTTTCCACGCCTGCACGTGCCTCAACAAAAGGGCGAACATGAGTGCGTTCACTCAAGTCCAATGATCTCCCCAACTCAAATGCAACCGTTGGGTTGATACTGTTGGCAACCTGATTGCGCAGGACAGAGTCGTCTGGCTCCGGAACACCCAGCGCATTGTGCAATGCACGTTGGAATTGCGAGAGGCCCGATTGTGGTCCAACAAAAACAAGATCGACACCGGCAGCCACTTCAGTTTTGCCCGCGAGGTAATGTGTATGCGCCCCTATAGATAAAGATGTGGCGTAGCGTCGATCTGCACTACGGAAGGTTGTCAGGTTTTCTGGCGCTATGATTTCTGCGCCCAAACGAAGTTCGATGATTTCACCAATACCGGATGGCAATTGCCCTGACCACTCAGGCCCCCACACGCGAGAAGACGCGACCGAGCCACTGCGCCAGCGATCTTTAGCATCTCCGATAAAGTCATTGGTTATCAAGCGACCATACCCGATGCGAGTGCGGTCACCTGCGTGAGCTGCGGTCAAGGAGATCAGTAGGGTTACAAGGGCGGTTATGAAAAAACGAAGCATAAATTTATCCGGTATCAAATGCCCCCCGAGCGAGGCAATCGGTAGTGAGACAAATGCGTTCACGCTAGCAAAAACCGCCCTTCGGTCCGTATTTTCGCAATAGTGTGGCAAGATAAACATCGCATGATTGAGGCACTGAAACGGCATCGTTTACAATTAGCCAGTTACAGAACCCCAATTTCAGCAAGGGCTCTATTCAATTCGTCTGGCAACGGCTCTTCTTGACTGCGACCTTTAGGTAAATCAATCGGCGCATCTTCAACCTTGAGGTAGCGCCAACCTTGAAATGGACGCTTTAGGCTAGCTTGTGTCAACACCAGTTCAGGGTCAGATACGATCGAACAACGGCGAATTCCATCAGAGCCAATAAACTCATCTAAGCGTATTATGCGCTGACGACATTGGATCGCTCCTTTGATCACCCAGTAAATTGAGCCGCCATTTAATATTTCCGCTTCGCGCTTGGGCCACATCCGAGTGACGTGATGCGGCAAGCCGTCAACAGTTTGCATCTGGCGAATGGATTGCCAATCTTCCAAACCTTCAACGTTTTCAGTGCCTACTGATAACTTTACTAGATTGATTGCTTTGCTCATCCCCGCCCCATCTAAATGTAGTACCAACTGTGGCATAAATTAGTCTGGGTGGAAAGTTTATCAAGTAGTTGTGGACGTCTGCAAAAACGGGCTAGTTAGTCTTCTGCAACACACCCAACGACATCTTAAGGAATCATGCTATGACCCGCTTTGCTGCCCCCATCGCCGAACAAATTTGGGATATGAAATATCGTTTTAAAGAGGCAGATGGCACTCCAAAAGATGTAACCGTTGAAGACTCATGGCACCGCATCGCCAACGACCTTGCGTCAGTTGAAAAAGACCCAAGCGCATGGGAAGGTAAATTCTATGAGGCTCTAGAGGATTTTAAATTCCTTCCAGCCGGCCGGATTACAGCGGGTGCAGGCACTGCGCGCAAAGTTACGCTATTCAACTGTTTCGTTATGGGCACCATCCCAGATAGCATGGGTGGCATCTTTGACATGCTCAAAGAAGCGGCACTTACGATGCAACAAGGCGGTGGTATCGGTTACGACTTTAGCACAATCCGCCCTAAGGGCGCAGATGTAAAAGGTGTAGCCGCAGACGCATCTGGTCCTCTGTCGTTCATGGATGTCTGGGACGCGATGTGCCGTACGATTATGTCGGCAGGTTCGCGACGTGGTGCAATGATGGCAACCATGCGTTGTGATCATCCTGATATCGACGATTTCATAACTGCTAAATCCGACGCGGCCCGTTTGCGCATGTTTAACGTATCCGTTTTGATCACTGATCCATTTATGGAAGCTGTGAAATCCGACGGTGCATGGGATTTGCTGTTCAATGGTGAGGTCTACAAAACCGTTCAAGCCCGCGAACTGTGGGACAAGATTATGCAATCGACATATGATTACGCGGAACCAGGTGTGATCTTCATTGACCGTATCAACGACGCGAACAACCTTAACTATTGCGAGTCAATTGCCGCGACAAACCCATGTGGCGAGCAGCCGTTGCCACCATATGGCGCGTGTCTACTGGGTTCCATCAACATGGCCCGCTTGGTTTCAGACCCATTCGGTGACAATGCGCAATTAGACGAAGCTGCATTGTCTGATTTGGTCGCAACCGCCGTCCGCATGATGGACAACGTTGTTGATGCGTCCAAATTCCCACTCGAAGCACAAGCACGCGAAGCACAAGCAAAGCGCCGCATCGGCCTTGGCGTAACTGGCCTGGCCGACGCATTGTTGATGGTTGGCGAGCGCTATGGATCAGACGAAGCGGCACAGCAGACCGAAGCCTGGCTAAAAGCAATTGCCCGCGCTGCATATTTGGCATCTGTCGATCTGGCTAGGGAAAAAGGCGCGTTCCCATTGTTCGATGCCGAGGGCTACTTAGCCTCAGGTACTATGGAAATGATGGACCAGGACGTTCGTGACGCGATCGGCAAACACGGCATTCGCAACGCATTGCTGACCTCGATCGCCCCAACAGGCACGATCAGCTTGTATGCTGGCAACGTAAGCTCTGGCATCGAGCCAGTATTCGCATATGCCTATACCCGCAAGGTTCTACAAAAAGACGGTTCGCGCACAGAAGAAGAAGTTGTAGATTACGCCGTGCAGATGTGGCGCGATAAATTCGGCGAGGCAGAACTTCCTGATTACTTCGTAAACGCCCAAACACTGGCACCACTTGACCACGTCAAGATGCAAGCCGCAGCGCAAAAGTGGGTCGACAGCTCGATTTCGAAGACGATCAACTGCCCCAAAGACATCGATTTCGAAACGTTCAAAGACGTATACATGCAGGCATGGGACACAGGCTGCAAAGGCTGCACGACCTATCGCCCGAATGACGTAACCGGCTCTGTCCTCAGCGTTTCGGAAGCGTCAGATGAAACACCCCAAGTCGATCTGGGCGCGGATGTCATTTATATGGCTGAGCCACTTGATCGCCCAGAAGCGCTCGAAGGCAATACATATAAAGTAAAGTGGCCTGATAGTGAGCACGCTATTTACATCACAATCAACGATGTAATCCATGGCGGCCACCGACGCCCATTTGAAGTGTTCATCAACTCCAAGAACATGGAACACTTTGCATGGACTGTCGCACTGACTCGTATGATTTCCGCGGTATTCCGCCGTGGTGGTGACGTTTCGTTTGTTGTCGAAGAACTCAAAGCTGTGTTTGATCCACGCGGTGGCGCATGGATGGGTGGCAAATACATTCCATCGATCTTGGCCGCCATCGGTGGGGTCATCGAGCAACACCTCGTCGCAACTGGCTTTATCGAAGGAACCGGCATGGGACTGAAATCGGATCCACAAGCCGAAATCATGAAAATGGACCAGCCACGGGGCAAAGCATGTTCCAGCTGTGGTGACTATGACTTGCGCATGGTTGAGGGCTGCATGACTTGTGGCAGCTGCGGCTTCAGCAAGTGTGGCTAAGAACTGATTGAGTGTTTTGATTTTTTAGGGGCGCACCACTTAGGCCGCGCCCCTATTTTTTTGATTAGATTTCGATGCGACTTAACAACGTTGCCAAAGCGGTACGTTCTTTTGTATCCAGATAGGCAGTCCTGCTACGCCAAAGGGTTGCTTGACTAGCCAACACCAATCCATCGCTCAGTATTTTCAGGTGATTGGCGCGCAACGTGTCACCAGTACTTGTAATATCTGCAATCGCTTCAGCAGTTTCGTTTGCAACCGTACCTTCAGTGGCACCCTGACTGTCGACCAACGCATAGTCGGCGACGCCCGCATCCCGCAAAAATTCCCGCACCAATCGGTGGTACTTTGTCGCCACTCTAAGTCGCATGCCGTGAATGTCGCGAAACATTGCAGCCGCAGCATCCAGATCATCCAAAGTATCCACATCGACCCAAGCATTTGGAACTGCAATTATTAGATCGGCATGACCAAAACCTAGTTCTGCAACAGACACAACTTGATCTTCCCACAGCGGCAGTTTGTCATGGATCAAATCGGTTCCAGTGACACCCAAATGAATACGTCCAGCCGCCAATTCACGTGGAATTTCACCAGCAGACAATAGAACCAGCGAGACATACTCGATGCCCTCAACTCTACCCGCATATTCGCGGTCAGATCCTGAGCGACTCAGCACAATGTCGTGTTTGGCAAACCAATCAAAAGTTTTTTCCATCAACCGCCCTTTAGACGGTACACCCAATTTCAAAGTCATTGTGCACCCTCCAATTCGACCATCAACCCGGGTCGCAGAACGGCACCCACAGCAGGAATTTCAGCGCCATTCCCCAATCGCTTGGTCAAGGCATCATAACGCCCCCCACTCGCCAAAGCTGGTAGATCGGCACGCCCATTGATGTAAAACCCAAAGACAAATCCGTCATAGTATTCCATCGATGTACGGCCAAAGCTTGCCTCAAACGCCAAGTTATCAACATCGACGCCACGCCCACTCAGCGCATCGCTGCGGGCATGCAATCCTTCAACTGCATGACTGATCTCTGGCATATCAACAGCTAAATCGCGCAACTGCTCAAGCGCGAAAGGAACCGTCTCGCGTACATTCAGCAAGGCATCAATAACATCCATTTCGGTAGAGCTGATCGGATCAGTCGTTGCATCTTCATGCAAAGCAGCAACCCGTGCGCTGATCTCAGATCGCGTACGCTTGCCCACAATAGCCCCAATATTTTGGAACGGATCTGTATCGGCCAATAGAGCAAGCCGGCTTTCAGGTACCGTTGAGCGACCAGAGAAGCGATCCAACAATGCCCGAAACCTGCGTGGCCGCCATACGTGGCGAATTAATGCCGCTTTGCGGCGCTCACTGGTTTTCAGCCCACGCACCGCGGCCATCAAAATTCCAATGTCACCCGTTGAAGCACGTACATCCAAATGTGAAACTGCTGTCGAAACAAGTGCGAAAACCTCTGCATCTGTGGCAGCAGGGTTGCTGCGATCAAAGACCTCATAGCCAACCTGAAGGAACTCGCTTGCCCGCTCAAGATCATCTTCTTGGCGACGAAATACTTCACCAGCGTAAGTATATCTCGCTGGTTCCGCCCCATCTGCCATATGCATTTGAACAACTGGAACAGTGAAGTCGGGGCGCAACATCTGTTCGCCCCGCAATGCATCACTGGTGATGTAGGCGCGTGCACGGATATCTTCGCCGTAAAGGTCTAGCAAAGCTTCAGCTGGCTGGAGAACTGGGGGTTCCACAACAACAGCGCCAGCCGCCTCAAAATTTGCGCGCAACGCTAGTGCGCGATTGCGTGCTTCAGTCATTGTTCAAAATCTCTTGAACTTTGGCGACCAACTGACCACGTGGCACTTCATATTGACTGGGTAAGCCCTTCCATTCTTCAAGACTGGCTGTCTCGGCAATCTTTGCGCCAAGAACAAGATCTTTGATCTGAATCACGCCTCGTTCTTTTTCATCACCACCTTCGATCACTGCAATTGGTGACGATCGTTTATCTGCATACTTTAACTGGTTGCCAAAATTCTTTGGATTGCCAAGGTACACTTCAGCCCGAATTCCCGCCTGACGCAATTCAGTTACCATCGCTTGATAATCCGCCATGCGGTCACGATCCATAACGGTCACAACAACTGGGCCAACAGTTTCAGCTTCCATACGCCCTTTGGCCTGCAGTGCGGCAAGGAGGCGATCGACGCCGATGGACACACCGGTCGCTGGAACTTCTTGGCCGGTAAAGCGCTTTACAAGGTCATCGTAACGACCACCCCCAGCGACTGAACCAAAGTTGCGCTTACGTCCCTTTTCGTCCAGGATTTCGAATGTCAGCTCTGCTTCGTAGACCGGGCCCGTGTAATAGCCAAGGCCGCGCACAACTGATGGATCAATCTCGATACGGTCAGGGCCATATCCACCTGCAGACAGAAGGTCCTCAATTGTTTTCAATTCGTTCACGCCAGCAACGCCAGTTTCGGAACCTTGAACCAATTCGCTCAACCGTGCGAGCGTTTCAGAACCAGTGTCACGTTTGGCCTGCATGAACCCCATGACGGTATCGGCCTGCTCATCCGAGAGGCCAGCACCATCAGTATAATCACCACTGTCGTCTTTACGGCCCTTGCCAAGCAATGCACGCACGCCGTCCAAACCAAGCCGATCCAACTTATCAATAGCGCGCAGAACGATGCCACGCTCGGAAGCGAACTTGTCTGGATCACTAGGATCGAGGACGCCCGCAACTTCCATAACGCCGTTCAAAACTTTGCGATTGTTTACGCGGACGACATAGTCTCCACGTGGAATTCCAACACTTTCCAATGTGTCTGACAACATCGCACAAATCTCGGCGTCCGCCGCCATGGACGCAGATCCAACAGTGTCCGCGTCACATTGATAGAACTGGCGAAAACGACCTGGACCCGGCTTCTCATTGCGCCAAACAGGCCCCATCGCGTAACGGCGATAAGGGTTTGGTAGCTCATTGCGATGCTCTGCATAAACACGAGCCAAAGGCGCCGTCATGTCATAGCGAAGCGCCAACCAGTCACCTGGCTTGTCCCCCTCACTGTCTTCCTGCCATGCAAACACACCCTCATTCGGGCGATCAACGTCTGGCAAGAACTTTCCAAGTGCTTCGACCGTCTCAACAGCGCTGGTTTCCAAAGCATCAAAACCATATCGATGATACACATCCGCAATCGCTTTTAGCATCTCGCCACGTTGGGTGACTTCGTTACCGAAATAGTCGCGGAAACCTTTAGGCGCTTCGGCCTTTGGGCGTTGTGGTTTTTTTGGCTTGGCCATTGTCTGTTCCTTTAGGGCGAAGCCCGTTGAATAAGGCTCGGGCAGCCCTTACCCGATGGGGGCAAAAGGGGCAAGGTTTCAACGTCTTCAGGTGGGTGGTACCCATTGTGAACATCACAGGAAATAGGTTAGTTCACATAAAGAAACGCGGCCAAAGGGATGTGACATGGAAAAGCTAGAAGAAGACATTGCCCACCTGACTCGCACCGTCGAAGATCTATCCGACATTGTGGCCAAACAAGAAGGCGAAATCGCTGATCTAATCCGTCGTGTGTTTATGCTAATGCAGCGCGAAGGTGAGCGTGAAAACAGCCAAGGTGGCGGCATTGTCATTGGCGACGAGCGCCCACCACATTACTAACTCAGTAATAGACCCTTAAGGTGTTTTAATTGCTGCTGCGGCGACAACACCATCGTGCAATAGAATGTCGGCCCAACGTGCGTTGTCTGAGAATTTTTCATAGGTACTGACAAACACCGTATTACGCTCAAGCGTTTTCAAATTTGCACCGCAAGGTTTGCTTTTGCCAACCTTACAAACGGACGACTTAACTTTCTCATATGCTTTGTCAGTCGTCGAATACGGATATAGCTTGCTCGGGCGACCATAGCGCAATTGCTCATGCACCTCGGGTGACCCGAACAAAGCAAGCGCTGCTGTAAATTGACGTGGGCACCGATCTTTAAAACCCGTTACGTAAAACGTCCGCGGACCTGTTGAATCTGGTGCACTATCAAACAACGAATAACCACGGCCCGATGATGGGGCCTTGTCTAAACGCCGACCTAGAGAACTTTGACCCTTTGCATCACATACACGGGCCACTTCCCCATAGGGCAAAATCGTTCCAAAGGTTACATCCTTTGCGTCGGGCCCTTTGCGGACGACCTCACGTGAGCCACCCCCAAACAATCCACGCTTTTTTGCAGGTTCCGCGAAAGTTGTTTCCTCGGCTTCCTCGGGAAGGATTTCTTGCAAAGAGGCCGTTCTTGTCAGCTCTTCTGCATCTTCATCGCTGGAAACTTTGAGCAGCTCCAATAGCCCACGGCGTTTTTCAGATTCAACCAAATCCGTTGTAGTAGCGTCTGTGGGTTCAACTGACGGTGCATCTTGTTCTGAACCGGCGATTTCGGACTCGGCTTGCGTAATTTCAGTGGGTGCGTTTGCTGCCGCTGCACGGCGCAACCATCCCCGAACCCCAGACGGTTTTTCCTCTTCAACCACTGTAGCAATTGCTGCTTCTATCGGGTCGAGTTCCTCAATAGTTCTATCGGCGTTATCTGTACCACCCTCACGCTGCAATAGGCGCGAGAGCACTCCAATTCTTGGTGTTACATCCTCGGGATCCGGCAAAACACTAACTTCAGGCGTATCATCGGCCAACTCAATATTTTCGATCTGTTCAAAATCAGCCAGTGGGTCACCACAGGCCGCCAAAGAAAGCATCGAGAACAAGATAACAGAATTACGCACGCTAAAGCCTCACCATCAGGGTTAACTGTTTACTAACGCACCAAAGCAAGGGCTGTCCACCGTGGCCATGGTTGGTCTCGGGATATATAAGCTAATTGCGGCTTATAGGTCCTCGACTTCCATAACGCCCATCAGTGACTTAATAGCCCCTTTTATCTGCGGCGTGACTGGAAAATCTTGCCCCAAATCAATCTCGACTTCACCTGGCAAACTTGAGTCCATCAAGCAAAATTGAACCGGTCCACGCCCCACATTTTGGGCCGCTTTCACAGCACCCTCAAGGACAGAAGCGACTGCCGAAACGGCGTCGATATCATCTACAAAGATTTTGAGGCCCATCCCACCAACATCAGCTACGACTGTATCAATTGGCGCAATCGAGCGGCCGAGTAATTTTAGCTGATCGCTTTCGAGTGTCGCCTCAACAGTAACAATAACCTTGGCACCTGTTACCAAATGATCTTGCGCTTTTTCCAGCGTGTCAGAGAAAATAGTGATCTCATACCCGCCCGTCGTGTCCGACAATTGGGCAAATGCAAACCGATTGCCACGTGCAGATTTACGGATTTGTACACCCGCAACAACGCCAGCCAGTTTGGCAACATGTGCGCCGCGTTCAGCACGTTCATGGACCTGATCCAACGTTTTAATGTCTTTGCGTTTCAACGCGGCCATGTAGTCATCCAACGGATGACCAGACAGGTAAAACCCAACGGCTTTAAACTCTTCGCTTAGACGTTCAGCCGGCAACCAATCATCCATTGGCACAATCCGAGGCTCAGGTAGATCATCACCGGCTTCCCCAAACAATGAGACCTGATTACTACTTTTTTGTTCGTGGATCGCTGCCGAATATCCAACCAACCCATCCAACGCATCAAAAACACGCCGACGGTTTGGATCGAGTTGGTCAAACGCACCAGAACGAGCAAGCATTTCAAGTGGACGTTTACCAACCCGCTTCATGTCCACGCGTCGCGCCAAATCGAACAGGGTTGAAAATGGGCGTTCGACGCCATCAACCATGCGCCCTTCGGTGATAAGCTTCATGGCCTCAACGCCAACGTTTTTCAACGCGCCCAGCGCATAGACCAAGGCACCTTCGACAACTTTGAACGTAGCGTCGGAACGATTTACGCACGGCGGAACCCAAGGCAAATCAAGACGCTTACGCACCTCTTCGAAATACACACCCAGTTTGTCAGTGAGGTGGATATCGCAATTCATTACACCGGCCATAAACTCAACAGGGTGGTTCGCCTTTAGCCAAGCCGTTTGGTAACTGACAACAGCATAGGCAGCGGCGTGAGATTTGTTAAAGCCGTAGTTCGCAAACTTCTCAAGAAGGTCAAAAACCTCAGAGGCTTTCTTTTTCTCAACGCCGTTTTCTTGTGCCCCTTTTTCAAACTTGGGCCGTTCTTTCGCCATTTCTTCGGCGATCTTTTTACCCATCGCACGGCGCAATAGGTCAGCGCCACCCAGCGAGTAACCCGCCATGACCTGCGCAATTTGCATAACCTGTTCTTGGTAAACGATAATCCCTTGGGTTTCTTCCAAGATATGGTCGATCAGTGGATGTACAGATTCCAGTTCCTTCTGCCCATTCTTCACTTCACAATAGGTCGGAATATTCTCCATCGGACCCGGACGGTAAAGCGCAACCAAGGCGACGATGTCTTCGATACACGTCGGCTTCATCCGTTTCAGGGCATCCATCATGCCGCTGGATTCCACCTGAAACACTGCCACAGTCTTCGCACTGGCATATAATTTATAGGACGCTTCATCATCCAACGGGATCGTCGCAATATCGTCGATCAAGCCCTGAGGAGGCTCAAACAGTTCGGAACCATCCGCAGAGATGTGTAAATGGCGGCCAGACGCTTTGATTTGATCAACCGCATTCTGAATAACTGTCAGGGTCTTCAGGCCCAAAAAGTCGAACTTGACCAATCCTGCTTGTTCAACCCATTTCATATTGAACTGTGTAGCAGGCATATCCGAACGCGGATCTTGGTAAAGTGGCACCAATCGATCTAGCGGACGATCCCCAATTACAACGCCCGCAGCGTGGGTCGAAGCGTTGCGAAGCAGGCCTTCAACTTGTTGACCATAATCAAGCAAGCGTGCCACGACTTCTTCGTTCTTTGCCTCTTCACGTAAACGCGGCTCGTCTGCCATCGCCTTTTCGATCGAAACGGGTTTAACCCCTTCCACAGGGATCAGTTTAGATAGACGATCGACTTGCCCATAAGGCATCTGCAAAACACGGCCGATATCACGCACGGCAGCCTTAGATAGAAGCCCACCGAAAGTGATAATTTGCCCAACCTTATCACGGCCGTACTTTTCCTGAACGTAGCGAATAACTTCCTCACGACGGTCCATGCAAAAATCGATATCGAAGTCAGGCATGGACACACGTTCAGGGTTCAAGAACCGCTCAAATAGCAATTGATAGCGCAGTGGATCAAGGTCAGTAATCAACAACGCATAAGCAACCAACGACCCCGCACCAGAACCACGACCCGGCCCAACTGGGATGCCTTCGTCTTTGGCCCATTTGATGAAATCTGCAACAATCAAAAAGTAACCAGGGAAACCCATCCCCTCAATAATCTTTAGTTCAAAATCAAGGCGGGCCTCGTATTCCGAAACCTCAACCGCATGCGGGATAATGGACAGCCGGTAGCGCAAGCCCTCTTCGGCTTGGCGACGTAATTCTGCAATTTCGTCATCCGCAAATTTAGGAAGGATCGGATCACGGCGATATGTCTGGAAGGCGCAGCGTTTAGCAATCTCAACAGTGTTCTCAACCGCCTCTGGAAGGTCAGCGAACAGGGTAACCATTTCAGCCTGAGACTTAAAATAGTGCTGAGGTGTTAGGCGACGACGCCCTTCTTGTTGATCGACATAAGCCCCATCAGCAATGCAAATCAATGCATCATGAGCTTCGTACATCTTAGATGCTGGGAAATAGACGTCATTGGTGGCGACCAATGGCAATCCCATCGCATACGCCATTTCAACAAATGGACGTTCTGTTAAACGCTCTGCCTCTGGCAAACCGCCATCAACAGGGTGGCGCTGTAGCTCAACATAAAGACGATCACCGAAAATATCGGCAAGGCGATCCATCAATGCTTGGGCTGCGGGTTTTTGTCCCGCCTGCAAAAGCTGCCCAACAGGGCCAGTCGACCCACCCGTCAAACAAATTATGTCAGCGCCGTATTGGGCCAATTCATCCACTGTAACTTGGGGCAATTGATCGTGGTTGTCGATATAAAGGCACGAATTCAACTTCATCAGGTTTTCGTAACCTGTCTCTGTCTGAGCCAACAAAACCACAGCTGCAGGGGCACGCGCCTTTTCGCCGGGGCGACTTTCAACATAAGTGACATCGACCTGACAGCCCACAATCGGCTGGACACCTGCACCCGACATTCCAACCGAATATTCCAACGCCGCAAACATGTTGTTTTTATCGGTCAATGCCATTGCTGGCATCTTATTGTCCGCACAAAGCGCAGGCAGCTTTTTAACACGCAATGCACCTTCAAGTAGCGAGTACTCAGAATGGGTGCGAAGGTGGATGAATCGGGGGCTATTTGTCATGTCTGTAACTTACGGCGAACTGACAAATGTTGCCACAAGGACTTGCCAAAAAGTCAGACACTTGCAAAACTAAAACCAGCACGCCCGCGCGAACGTCTACGCCACATCGACGACGCGCAGCATTCGGGCTTTTGGTAGGGTGGCGGGTTACAATATATGAACGTGTCTTTTCGGCTAAACGGAAAGGATGTGGAGCTTAGCAACATAAGCGCCACAACAACGCTGCTTGATTGGTTGCGCATAGATCAAAATCTGCACGGCACCAAAGAGGGATGCAATGAAGGTGATTGTGGCGCATGTTCGGTGATCGTGACCGATGAAACCAGTGCCAAAGCCCTAAACGCCTGCATCTTGTTCCTCCCCCAACTGGACGGAAAAGCGATCCGCACAGTCGAAGGAATTTCGGCACCCGACGGCACACCCCACCCTGTTCAAACAGAGATGATTAATCATCACGGCAGTCAGTGTGGCTTTTGCACACCCGGTTTTGTCGTTTCGATGGCCACAGCGCATTTGAACGGCGACACGGATCACGACGTGGCACTCGCAGGAAACCTTTGCAGATGCACGGGCTATGCGCCGATCATTCGTGCGGCAAAAGCTGCAGAAAATGCACCAGTCCCTGCGCACATGGTGGAAACCCCTCCAATATTGCGCGCCAAACCCAAAGAAAAGGATCTGGTCCCCACAGATCTGGAAGGTTTCGCGAACTGGTACGAGGCCAACCCAGAAACAACGCTCATTGCGGGCGCAACAGATGTCGGCCTTTGGCTGACGAAACACTTTTCAGATCTTGGTCAAACGGCATTTTTGAACCGTATTCCAGAGCTACGTGGCATTTCAGAAACAGATGATGAAATACATGTCGGAGCCATGACAACGCTGACTGAACTCCTTGAAACCATGAAAACAAAACACCCAAGCTTTGCGACCTTGATCAAAAGATATGGCTCAACCCAAGTTCGCAATGCAGCTACAATCGGCGGTAACATCGCAAATGGATCCCCGATCGGAGACGGACCCCCAGCGCTGATCGCACTGGATGCAACGCTTCATCTGCGCAAAGGCAGCACAACACGCCAAATGCCAATCGCGGACTATTTCATCGAGTATGGCAAACAAGACCGTGATAGTGGCGAGTTTGTGACTGGTGTTTCAATCCCGAAAGCCGTCGACAACTTGCATTGCTACAAACTGTCCAAGCGTTTTGACCAGGACATCTCAGCCGTTTGTGGCTGTATATGGATCGAACTCGACGACGATACGATTTCTAAAGTGCGCCTTGCCTATGGCGGGATGGCTGGAATCCCTAAGCGCGCAAAACATGCGGAAGATATGTTACGTGGGAAGACTTGGTCAGAAGATACCATTCGCAATGCGATGGATGAGATGACAAAGGACTTTGCTCCCCTGTCAGATATGCGAGCTTCAGCTAAATATCGGATGCAAACGGCTCAAAACATGCTGCTTAGAGTTTGGTATGAGCGAAACGGGCAAACCACATCAGTACATGAGGTGACGCCGTGAGCATTGCTAAGCCTCTCCCTCACGATGCCGCAGCGCTTCATGTAAACGGTAGTGCGAGATACGTTGACGACATCCCAACACCCAACGGGACACTTCACCTTGCTTTTGGCACCAGTCCTGTTGCAGCGGGAACGCTCAATAGTATGAATCTTAACGCAGTGCGTGCGACTGAGGGCGTGATAACAGTTTTGACGGCGAGTGATCTGGAATTTGATGCTGATGTATCGCCGTCTGCCCATGATGAACCGTTACTGGCCGAGCAAACAGTAGCCTACGTTGGGCAGCCAACATTTCTGGTGATCGCAGAATCTCACATTGCAGCCCGAAAGGCTGCGCGCCTTGCGCAATATGATATCACAGAAGGTACGCCCATCTTCACAATTGAAGAGGCTTTGGCGGCCAATAGCCGTTTTGAAGATGGGCCGCGTATCTACGCCAAAGGCGATGCTAAGGCGCACCTTGTATCTGCGGCTCAGTCTATCACAGGCTCCATTTCAATGGGTGGGCAAGAGCACTTTTATCTTGAAGGTCAAGCTGCCTTCGCCTTGCCTGGTGAAAATGGCGACGTTTTGGTTCACAGTTCGACCCAACACCCGACCGAAATCCAGCACAAAGTTGCACATGCAATCGGCAAACCGATGCACGCCGTTCGGGTTGAAACCCGTAGAATGGGAGGAGGGTTTGGCGGCAAAGAGAGCCAGGGTAATGCGCTTGCTGTTGCTTGTGCAATCGCGGCGCTGAAGACAGGAAAACCCTGCAAAATGCGTTATGATCGCGACGACGATATGATCATTACGGGCAAACGGCACGATTTCCGGATCGACTATAACTGTGGTTTTGACAACGATGGTTTGATCCAAGCAATTGACGTAAAACACTACACCCGCTGTGGCTGGGCACAAGATTTGTCGCTGCCTGTTGCTGATCGGGCGATGCTACATGCAGACAATGCCTATAACTTGCCGAACATTCGAATTGAAAGCCACCGCCTAAAAACCAACATTCAAAGTGCCACAGCCTATCGCGGGTTTGGTGGTCCACAAGGCATGCTTGGAATGGAGCGGATCGTAGATCATATCGCACAAACCTTGGGCGTGGACCCCGCAATCGTTCGTCAAAAAAACTATTATGCCTCCGGCGGGAGTTTGACTGGTAAGATGAAACCACAGACGACTCCTTATGGGCAGGAGGTCACGGATTCCATCGTTGCAGAATTGACAGACACTCTGATGTCTTCCTCCGATTATTCCACTCGGCGAGCCACCGTTGATGAGTGGAATTCAAACAATCAAATCATCAAACGCGGCATAGCCATGACCCCTGTCAAATTTGGCATCTCATTCACGCTGACACACCTTAACCAAGCCGGTGCATTGGTTCATGTTTATCAGGATGGATCGATCCACCTGAACCACGGCGGAACTGAGATGGGACAAGGTCTGTTCCAAAAGGTTGCTCAGGTTGCAGCGTCACGGTTTGGCGTGCCCATCGAAAATATTAAAATTTCGGCGACAGACACTGCCAAGGTTCCAAATACCTCCGCCACCGCAGCATCTTCTGGCACTGATCTGAATGGAATGGCGGTTAAAATTGCATGTGACAAAATCCGCGACCGGATTGCTGCGCACTTCGCTGAGCTTCACGATTGCAATGCAGCAGACGTGAGCTTTAGCAAGGGTCATGTTCGCGTTGCGGCGAAGAGTTATCGTTTTTCAGAGGTTGCACAAATTGCGTATCAAGCCCGTATCAGCCTGTCGGCAACGGGATTTTATAAAACGCCGGACATTCAATGGGATCGGATAAAGGGGCAAGGCCGCCCCTTCTTTTATTTTGCTTATGGTGCTGCCATTACCGAGGTCGCCATCGATACCTTAACGGGTGAAAACCGAATACTGCGTACTGATATTTTGCATGATGCGGGCGCGTCAATCAATCCAGCGCTGGATATTGGGCAGATCGAGGGCGGCTACGTTCAGGGGGCTGGTTGGCTCACAACCGAAGAGCTGGTTTGGGATCAAAAAGGACGTTTGCGCACCCATACGCCATCTACTTACAAAATCCCCGCCTGCAGTGATCGCCCCGATATTTTCAACGTCGACCTTTGGGATGGAGAAAACGCTGCTGATACAATTTTTAAATCCAAAGCCGTTGGCGAACCTCCATTCATGCTCGGGGTATCCGCCTTCTTTGCTTTAAGTGACGCCATATCAGCCTGCGGCCCAATTTTTGCAGACCTACAAGCGCCTGCAACAGCCGAAGAGGTTTTAGCAGCAATCGGGCGAACACAGGATGTTTGATCGCGAAGAGCTTATTGAAGCCTGTAAAATCCACGGAACTGTTGCCCGCGTTGTGATCGCCGACGTTGCGGGGTCTGCGCCTCGCGAAGTGGGTGCCGCGATGCTTGTTTGGCAAAGTGGACAATCAGGGACGATAGGCGGTGGTACCCTCGAGTTTGATCTAGCAAAAGCTGCACTGACCGGCACAGATCGTATGTCTCGTCATGCCCTTGGTCCCGATTTGGGGCAATGTTGCGGCGGGTCTGTACATGTTCTAACTGAAATTTATGATTTAGCGCGAGCGCAAGCGTTACCAATTGATTGCATTGTTCGTGGACAAGGTGAGATGCCGTTTCAAGTTCATACTCTCATTTCAGCAGCCCGCAATCGTGGCGATCTCCCTCGCAGCCAGAGGGTAGGCACATGGTTTATTGAGCCGGTATATAAGCACCTGCATGATCTTTGGATTTGGGGTGCCGGGCATGTTGGACGCGCCGTAGTCAATACCATCTCCCCTTTGCCTGATATCAAGATCACATGGGTCGATACCGGAATCGAACGGTATCCAAATGAAATCCCAGAGGGGATCACTGTATTGCCAGCCCAGAATCCAACAGACTGCATTACCTATGCCTCAAAACAGGCACATCATTTGATCATGACCTATTCCCACACAATCGATTTAGAAATTTGCCATGGCCTGTTATCACACCAATTCGCCAGCTGTGGGTTAATTGGATCGAAGACCAAATGGGCACGTTTTAGAAATCGCCTTGTTGACCTAGGACATCAGGAGGCGCAAATTTCACAGATTATGTGCCCGATTGGCGATCCTGCATTGGGAAAGCATCCACAAATGATTGCGATTGGTGTCGCAGATAGGTTAATCAAAATTAGCCTTGGTATCGATCAAGGAATATATCCGCAGGAGGCCACAGCTTGACCACTCCCCTATTGTCCCTGCGCGGACTGACCAAAGCCTACCCCGGCGTTGTCGCCAACGACGACGTTAGCCTTGAAATTGGACGTGGTGAAATCCACGCTTTGTTAGGCGAAAACGGTGCCGGAAAGTCCACACTTGTCAAAATGATTTATGGTTTGGTCAAACCTGACAGCGGCAATATGCAACTAAATGAGGCTGTGTTTACACCAAAGGATCCCCGCACCGCGCGTGCAAGTGGCGTTGGCATGGTTTTTCAACACTTCTCACTTTTTGACGCATTAACTGTCGCTGAGAACATTGCCTTGGGTATGGAAGATGCTCCAGCGATGAGCCAACTTGCCGCGCGTATTCGCGAAGTATCGGAAAATTACGGCCTGCCGCTTTCGCCAGATCGTATCGTCGGTGATTTATCTGCCGGAGAACAACAACGCGTTGAAATTATCCGGTGTCTTTTGCAGGATCCCAAATTGCTGATCATGGACGAACCGACATCGGTTCTGACACCCCAGGAAGTCGCGGTTTTGTTTGAGACATTGAACAAGCTACGCGCCGAAGGCACCGCAATTTTATATATTTCACACAAGTTAGAAGAAATTCGCACACTGTGTGATACAGCAACAATTTTGCGCTTAGGTAAGGTTGTTGGAACGTGCGTTCCCGCAGACACAACCGCACGCGACATGGCCGAGATGATGGTTGGGACCACACTGAAGACACCCAAGCGAAGTGGCTCTGAACCCGGCGAAGTCGTCCTTAAACTCGACCAACTTTCACTTCCACCAGCATCAGCATTTGGAATGCCTTTGCGGGAGATTTCGTTGAGCTTGCGTAAGGGAGAGATCCTTGGGATCGGTGGGGTTGCGGGCAACGGGCAAGATGAATTGCTTGGCTCTTTGTCTGGCGAAACCCGTGCATCCGTCGGCATGATTGAATACAAAAGCCGCGATATAGCGGATATGGGACCTAATGAACGTCGTAAAATCGGCCTCTTGAGCGCACCAGAAGAGCGGCTGGGCCATGCTGCCGCACCTGACATGTCTTTGGTAGAGAATGCGATGCTGACCGGAGCAACGCGCGAAGGCCTTGAAAAAGGTGGTATGTTGAATTGGTCTGCGGCAGGTGATTTTGCCAACAGAATTATTGAGGCCTTTGATGTCCGCACACCGAGTGCTGCGAATGCTGCGCGTTCGTTGTCTGGCGGCAATTTGCAAAAATTCGTAATTGGCCGCGAGGTCCTGCAGCGCCCTGAAGTGTTTGTGGTTAACCAACCGACATGGGGGGTCGATGCATCTGCAGCAGCTGCAATCCGGCAAGCTTTATTGGATTTGGCAAAAAGCGGTGCCGCACTAATCGTCATTTCCCAAGACCTTGATGAATTAATGGAAATTTCAGATCGGTTTGCTGCATTGAATGAGGGTCGGCTTAGTCAGCCCCGCCCAGCAATTGGCCTTACAGTTGAAGAGATTGGTTTGATGTTGGGTGGCGCACATGATCTGGAGACCGCGCATGTATGATTTTGTGGAACCCTGCGGGGCGAGTTTATTTGGTAAGATGAACGAGAGGCGCAGCACATGATCCGGTTTGAAAAAAGGCCACAGCCAAGCCGCTTATTTTCGCTGGCAACACCACTCTTAGCAGTGATGGCCACGATGGTGTTCGGCGGTTTTTTGTTTGCCGTGTTGGGCAAAGACCCCGTGCAATCGATTGTCACAATTTTTTGGGAACCCTTGTTTGGTGAGTTCGCTTTTTACTATCGTCCACAATTGTTGATCAAAGGTGCCCCATTGGTGTTGATCGCGATTGGTCTAGCCCTTGGTTTTAAAGCCGGTGTCTGGAATATTGGGGCAGAAGGCCAATACATCATGGGTGCTATTTTTGGGGCAGGTGTTGGCTTAGCTTTTTATCCCACTGAAAGTCTTTGGATATTTCCATTAATGATCCTCGCAGGGGCCTTTGGTGGCTGGATGTGGGCGACTATCCCCGCCATCCTGAAAGTGAAATTTGGCACCAACGAGATTTTGGTATCCTTGATGTTAGTCTATGTGGCCGAACAATTTTTGGCCTCGATGTCTCTTGGCCTGTTGAAAAATCCTGAAGGATTCGGCTTTCCTGGAAGCCGGAACTTGCAGCAATATGCCTCCGCTCATAACACAGACATCATCGCTGGATCAGGTATGCACTGGGGTGTTGTCGCAGCATTAATCGCAGTAATTTTTGCGTATGTCTTGCTGGCCCGTCACCGCCTTGGCTTTGCCATACGAGTCACTGGTGAGGCTCCGCGCGCTGCGCGATTTGGAGGTGTGAATCCTTCCCGCCTAGTTCTATTTTGCCTAGGGATCTCTGGCATGCTTGCTGGTCTTGCTGGAATGTTCGAAGTTTCCGGACCTGCAGGACAAATCACAATCGATTTCAATGTCGGTTATGGTTTCACTGCGATCATCGTTGCCTTCTTAGGCCGCCTTCACCCCATTGGTATTATGTTTGCCGGCCTTTTGATGGCCCTGACCTATATCGGCGGCGATATCGCCCAAAGCCAACTTCAACTGCCCGCTGCTGCGATACAGGTATTTCAAGGCATGCTGTTGTTCTTTCTTTTGGCCTTTGATTTGCTCACCAATTATCGTGTCCGAATTGGATCGAGCGAGGTCCCCACATGACCCGTCATACATTAAAATCTGTTTTTATGGGCAGCGCGATGTGCCTGATGCTGCTCGGGATGCTCCACCGCCAATTAACTTCAGTTGATGCCGTCGGCTTCATCGCTCTTGGTTTTTTTGTTGGCGTACACGTGCTTGCAGCTCCTCTTGCGCTCGCTCTTCCGCTGTGGGCAGCCACGCGTAGTCCGGCAGGTCACCGTTTTCTGAAGCGCATTCATCGGCCCAACTTACACCACGTCGGATTGATCATAATTGGCGCGATACTCAATGCATTTAGTGTGCACATGTGGATACACGGAGGTCTCATCTAATGGATTTGTCTGCAATTAATCCCATAATTCTTATTGCCGCCCTGATTAGCGCTGCGACTCCAATTCTTTTGGCCGCAACGGGTGAATTAGTCGCCGAACGCGCTGGCGTTTTGAACCTTGGCGTAGAAGGCATGATGATCACTGGCGCGGTTTGCGGCTTCATCATATCAGTCAATACAGGATCACCAGCCTTTGGCTTTGTAATGGCAGCTGTGGGAGGTGCTATGTTGTCATTACTGTTCGCATTTCTGACACAGGTTGCACTGGCAAATCAGGTTGCCTCAGGCCTTGCGCTCACATTATTTGGCTTGGGAATTTCATCCCTCATGGGGCAAAACTATGTAGGTATCAAACCACCGCGATTGGAAGATGTAAATTTTGGACCGTTATCGGACATCCCAGTCCTTGGGACTATTCTATTCAGCCATAACCCAATAGTTTATGTTGGCCTTTTGATCGTTGCAGCTGTTTGGGCAACACTAAAGTTCACGCGCGCTGGTCTGGTTTTGCGCGCAGTCGGTGAAAACCATGACGCAGCACACGCCCTTGGATACAAAGTGAAACGTATCCGCACGCTTGCTATCATGTTTGGTGGCGCCTGTGCTGGCATGGGCGGAGCCTATATTTCCCTCATCCGGGTACCACAATGGACCGAAGGGATGACCGCTGGAGTTGGGTGGATTGCTCTCGCTATAGTTGTATTCGCGAGTTGGAAACCATGGCGTGTCCTGCTTGGTGCGTATCTTTTTGGCGGCATCACCCAATTGCAGTTGAATTTGCAGGGCGCAGGTGTCGCTATACCTGTCGAATATTTGGCAATGTCACCTTATATAGTCACAATCGTAGTGTTGGTGATTCTATCTGCCGACAAATCGCGTGCTCCGGGATCACTCGGGCGAATTTTCCACGCCTCGCAATAGAGGCACACCACGAATGCCCCACGTTGGGGCCAATACCTATGGGGAAGTACACATGAAATTCACCAAACTAATGACCGGCGCTGCGCTGGCACTTGGCCTAGCGACGGCTGCTGTGGCCGAAGACAAAACCAAAGTTGGTTTCGTATTTGTTGGCCCAGTCGGCGATGGCGGCTGGACTTACGAGCACAACAAGGGCCGTTTGGCTGTTGAAGAAGCGTTCGGCGATAAAGTTGAAACTGTTTTCGTTGAGAGCGTTGCAGAGGGCCCTGACTCTGAACGTGTCATGACAGAGATGGCACTGAACGGCGCTGATCTGATCTTCACTACATCTTTCGGCTACATGGACCCAACGATCAACGTCGCTGCCAAGTTCCCAAATGTTAAGTTCGAACACGCAACTGGCTACAAGCAAGCAGACAACGTGTCTGTTTACTCTGCACGCTTTTATGAAGGTCGCGCGATCCAAGGTCACATTGCTGGCAAAATGACCAAATCAAACATCATCGGCTACATCGCGTCATTCCCAATCCCAGAAGTTATCCGTGGTATCAACTCGGCCTACATCCACGCGAAAAAAGTAAACCCAGACGTAGAGTTCAAAATCATCTGGGCCTACACTTGGTTTGACCCAGCCAAAGAAGCTGACGCAGCTAAAGTTCTTATCGAACAAGGCGCGGACGTTGTTTTGCAGCACACAGACTCCACTGCACCACAAGCAGCTGCACAAGAAGCTGGCAACGTGATCACATTCGGTCAAGCATCAGACATGGGCCAATACGGACCACTTCCACGCGTATCATCCATCATTGATGATTGGGCACCTTACTACATTGCACGCACCCAAGCAGTCATGGACGGCACGTGGACTTCCACAAGCACGTGGGATGGCATTGGTGCCGGCATGGTTGGCATCGGCGAAATTTCAGACGCGGTTCCTGCGGACGTGAAAGCCGAAGCATTGGCACTGAAAGCATCGCTTTCTGACGGTTCTTACCACGCATTCACTGGCCCGTTGAACAAAGCAGACGGTTCAGCATGGTTGGCAGCAGGCGAAACAGCAAATGACGGCGACTTGGCTGGCATGGGCTTTTACGTTGAAGGCATTACAGCTGAAATTCCTAAGTAATTTCGGTTCAGTTTAAGCAAATAAGGGCCCCGATATATTTCGGGGCCTTTTTCTTTGAGAACGCAACGATACGCAATCAAACGAAATGGTCAGCCCAAAGACTTGCAAAGCAAACCAACACAACCGATATGAATTCAAAAGTAATAGGGCAATTTATTTCATGGCAAATGCATCCTCTGAACAATTGATCAAATGGTTGGAAGGTACATTCGCGACCCGCTTTATCCTTGGCGTTATTGTTTTCAATGCAGTGATCCTTGGATTGGAGACCTCCCAGACTGTTATGGGGACGATGGGCGGATTGTTAAAAACACTGGATACCATCTGCCTATCTATTTTCGTGCTAGAAATTATCCTCAAGCTGATCGCGTACCGTCATCGCTTTTTTACGAATGGTTGGAACCTCTTTGATTTCGTGATTGTTGGAATCGCATTACTTCCAAGCGGCGGCGCATTGTCTGTTTTACGTGCGCTTAGAATTTTGCGAGTGCTGCGCGTTATCTCTATATCGCCCTCACTGCGCACAGTTGTTGAGGGGTTGGTTTCGGCCCTACCTGGCATGGGCTCCGTCGTCGTCTTGATGAGCATTATCTTTTACGTGGGCGCGGTTATTGCCACTAAACTGTTTGCAGGGAGCCACCCAGAGTTCTTTTCATCTTTGGGCGCTTCGGCTTATTCGCTCTTCCAAATTATGACCTTGGAAAGTTGGTCAATGGGGATCGTTCGCCCTGTCATGGAAATCCATCCATACGCATGGGCATTCTTTATACCCTTCATCCTCGTCACTACGTTTTCGGTTGTTAACTTGTTGGTCGGCCTTATCGTAAACTCGATGCAAGAAGCTTCAGAACGAGAAGCAGTGGATGAAACTGCGCTTCATCGCGAAGATTTGTTGGCACGGCTTTCACGTATTGAAGCACAACTCGAAAACCTAGGTGCCAAGAAATAACGACAGCACCCGCTTCATTTGGCGAAATACAGATCGATAGATTGCGCGCTCAAAGTTCTCATGCCACGATTGACTCAATCCTGACAAAGTGAGTCCAACATGACAGATATAATTATTATCGGTGGCGGAATCGCAGGCATATCCGCCGCAGCGCGCATGTCCAATCATGCCCGTGTTGTGGTATTAGAGGCCGAAAGCGCATTGGCCTATCATGCCTCTGGTCGTTCAGCGGCTTTGTTTGAGGAGAACTACGGATGCGCTTCTGTGAAAGCCCTCAACAGTGCAAGCGCGATCTATCACCACACGGCCAATGATGGTTACTTAACGCCACGTGGCTTTCTAATCCTTGGACGCGATGGTGAAGATGAAATGTTCGACAGCGATTTAGTCGACCTAAAGACATCTGAAATTTCGCCCACGCAAGCACGCCAATATGTTCCAATTCTCAACCAAACGATCACTCGTGCGGGCTATCACGAAAGTGCTTATGACTTAGATACCGATCGCATGATCCAAGATTTTGCGAAGACCGTTCGCAAAAATGCTGGTCAAATCCATACAAGTGCCAAAGTTAATAAGATCACATTTCAGAATAATCGCTGGAATGTAAGGTGTGGTTCGGAAATTCACACAGCCGAGCTGTTGGTTAACGCCGCCGGTGCCTGGGCTGATGAAATTGCCAGCCTATCAAACATCTCACCAGTTGGGATCACACCGTTGCGCCGTTCGATGGCCCAAACGCCTGCGCCCACTGACCATGATATATCAAACTGGCCAATATTTTTTGGTGTTGGTGAGGCGTGGTATGCCAAACCCGAAGCAGGGAAACTGCTAATTTCACCCGCTGATGAGACCCTAGTCGAACCTCACGATGCTTATGCAGATGACATGACCGTGGCCGAAGGGATCGACCGCTTCCAACAGCACGTCACACATGAGGTAACCCGTCTTGAAACAACATGGGCGGGGCTACGCAGTTTCGCACCCGATCGAACCTTAGTTTTGGGGCGCGACCCAACCAACCCAAGTTTCATTTGGTGTGCAGGACAAGGAGGCTATGGTTTCCAAACAGCCCCTGCAGCATCCCAACTTGTCGCTGACATCGCCTGTGGACACCGATCAGAATTACCCATTGATATTGTCGCCGCATTGTCACCAGAAAGATTCATAAATTGACCTTTAGAAACCCACCTCCAAACGCCAGTATTGCAACCAAAACCGAAAGTAGCAAAAAGCTATTTGCGCCCTCTGCTGAACGCAATGCACCAGCAATTTGCGACGTTTTGAAGTCTATCACCTTAAAACAGGGTAACGCATTGGAGTTAGCAAGTGGGACAGGTCAGCATATTGTCACCCTCGCAAAGGCCATGCCAAATATTCAGTGGCAACCAACCGAAGTAGATCCAGATCGTATCACCAGCATTCAGGCCTACATCGATGAAACCAGTTGCAGTAATATAAGCAACCCACTTTTGCTGAACGCCACACAACGCGGTTGGAGCACTAAACTCTATCCGATGGATTTAATTTCATTATCTAACTTGCTCCACTTGATCAGTATGAGCGAGGTTGAAACCCTGATCGCGGAGGCCGCTACGGCATTATCAAAGGGTGGCCGTCTGTTTTTTTACGGCCCATTTAAACGCAGCGGTGAACTGATCAGCCAAGGCGACATCGAATTTGACAAGGGCATCCGTACGTCGGATCCGGACACTGGTTATAAAGACGATCAGTGGGTAATATCACATGCAAGCCAGAACGGTTTAGTACTGGCCAAAACAATTGAGATGCCGGCAAACAACTTGGCTTTGGTGTTTCAAAAGGAGCCATAGGACAGGCTTTCACCTGCCCCAATAAGTGCCCTTAACCGTCAACGCGAATTGTTGTGTTTTTCGGATCATACGGACTATCTACGGTAATCTCAGCATCCCACATTTGATCGAACATCCGTACCTTAAGTTTAGTCCCCACTACGGCCAGAGCTTCAGGTACATATCCCATGCCAATCGACTTGTTGAACGCAACTGAAAAGCCGCCTGATGTCAAACGCCCCACGCGATCTCCATTGTGGTACAGCGCCTCACGACCCCAAGGATCCGCGCCATCAGGGCCATCAATCAATAGCGTAACACATTTGCTTTTCACCCCATGTGCAAGCATTGCATCTTTACCGTGGAACTCTTTTGACAGATCAATAAACCTTGGTAAATCAGCCTCAACCGGTGTCGCATCACGGCCCAGCTCTGTACCGAATGCACGATAAGACTTCTCTTGGCGCAGCCAGTTTTGCGCACGTGCACCAACCAGTTTCAAACCATGGGGCTTACCCGCAGCCACGATTTGATCCCACAGGTAATTCTGCATCTCAATTGGGTGGTGAAGTTCCCAACCCAGTTCACCAGTGTATGCAACACGAATTGCACGCACAGGGCACATTCCCAATTCGATATTGCGCATAGTTAGCCATGGGAACCGCTTGTTCGAAAGAACCGTGGATGGATCACCGTCTTTTACCAATGCGTTCAGAACATCACGTGATTTTGGACCTGCGATTGCAAAGACGCCCCACTGAGTTGTTACGTCATGACACTCAATATAACCGAATTCAGGTGCCTTATCCTCAATCGCTTTACGCAAATAATCGCTGTCGTAAGCCGTCCAAGCGCCCGCTGAGACAAGGTAATACTCGTCCTGTGCAATCCGAACGATAGTGTATTCAGTGCGTGTAGTCCCCGCGACCGTAAGCGCATATGTAAGATTGATGCGACCAACAGATGGCAGCTTATTACAGGTAAACCAGTTTAAGAACTCAGTCGCACCCGGACCTTTGACAACGTGCTTGGTAAAAGCTGTGGCATCGATCAAACCAACGCCTTCGCGGATTGCCCTCGCCTCTTCCACTGCATGTTTCCACCACGCACCTCGACGGAATGAGCGGCTGTCGTGGTCAAAGTTCGCAGGAGCATCCAAAGGACCGTAATAGTTCGGGCGTTCCCAGCCATTCACAAACCCAAACTGCGCGCCAGCTTTTGCTTGGCGATCATAAGCAGGTGCAGTGCGCAACGGGCGGCATACAGGGCGTTCTTCATCAGGGTGGTGAACCACATAAACGTGATCGTAACATTCTTCGTTTTTGCGCGCTGCAAACTCTGTGGTCATCCAATCGCCGTATCTCTTTGGATCGAGTGAGGCCATGTCGATCTCAGCCTCACCCTCAACCATCATTTGCGCAAGGAAATAACCTGTGCCACCTGCCGCTGTGATCCCAAATGAGAAGCCTTCGGCCAACCACATATTACGCAAACCAGGTGCTGGCCCGACCAATGGGTTCCCATCCGGAGTATAACAAATAGGACCATTGAAATCGTCTTTCAGGCCGGCCTCTTCACAAGATGGGATACGATGGATCATCGACATATACTGTTCTTCGATCCGCTCGAGATTAAGCTGGAAAAGATCCGCACGGAAGCTATCAGGTACACCGTATTCGAAACGGGCTGGTGCATTCTTTTCATAAACACCTAAGATCCAGCCACCACGCTCTTCACGAACGTATGACTGCGCATCAGCATCGCGGATCACGGGATGTTCCGGATTACCAGCTGCGCGGTGCTCTACCAAAGCGGGGTCTTGCTCCATAACGATAAATTGGTGCTCGACTGGGATCGCTGGCATCTTGATGCCCAGCATCTTGGCGGTGCGCTGCGCATGGTTCCCCGACGCCGTCACAACATGCTCAGCGGTGATAACTACCTGCTCATCGGAAGGGATCAGATTGCCACCCTTCTCGATCATCTTGGTACAGGTCACTTCCCAAGCGGAACCGTTCCACTCAAATGCATCAGCTTGCCATTTACGTTCGATCACAACACCGCGCTGACGCGCACCTTTGGCCATCGCCATCGTCACATCTGCAGGGTTAATATAACCATCAGTATGATGATACAAAGCGCCCTTTAGATCATCGGTGCGGATCAACGGCCACTTTGCCTTGATCTCGTCCGGGGTCATAAAGACATACGGCACATCACACGTTTCTGCAGTCGATGCATACAACTTGTATTCATCCATGCGCTCTTCAGTTTGAGCCATCCGTAGATTTCCAACGACGGCAAATCCCGCGTTTAGGCCAGTTTCTTCCTCAAGCGACTTATAGAAATCTACCGAGTACTTATGAATATGGGTCGTGGCATAAGACATGTTGAACAATGGCAGCAAACCTGCAGCGTGCCACGTAGACCCAGACGTTAGCTCATCGCGCTCAAGCAGCATAACATCGTCCCATCCAGCCTTCGCCAGATGGTAGGCAATCGAGGTTCCGACGGCACCGCCGCCAACAACCAATGCTTTGACCGTAGTTTTCATGAACGCGACTCCCTAAACCTTCAATTGTGAGTGTTATAAAACGCATCACACAAAAACGCGCCAGCCCCCCGACAGGTCATGGCAAAAAACCGACCTCTCCAGATACTCACGCTTCATCTTACCAAGCAAACTCTGGGGGAGCCGCCAAGCGGTGGGGGCTAGATCCCAGCCAATTTCCTTGCGTGAATTTCAGCCACGTACAATTTTCCCTGGGTTCATAATTCCATCAGGATCAAGCGCCATTTTGATTGCAATCATTGTATCAACGGTTGCGGCCCCAAGTTCGCGTTCGAGATAAGGCATCTTACCTTGCCCAATCCCATGCTCACCCGTACAAGTTCCATCCATAGAAATAGCCAAGTCATTTAGCCAACTGACAAACACCGCTGCACGCGCCATTTCGTCCTCGTCAGTTTTGTCGATGAGCAATAGGCAATGAAAATTCCCGTCGCCAACATGCCCAACGATCGGTGAAATAAACGCATCTGCTTTCAGACGTTCCTGCGCTTGACTGACACATTCGGCAAGCCGCGAAATCGGAACACAAACGTCCGTGGAAATCCCCATTGCTCCAGGGCGCAATTGCAAAGTTGCCCAATAGGCATCGTGGCGCGCTTGCCAAAGCTTGTTGCGCTCCTCTGTACTTGTGGTCGAGGTATAGCCCCCGCCCCCATGCTCTTCTGCGATTGATCCGAACATCTCTGCCTGCTCAATCACACCTGCATCAGAACCGTGAAACTCCAGTAACAACAACGGTTCTTCTGGCAGGTCCAATTTTGAATACGCATTGCACGCTTTAACCTGAAGGGCATCTAAAAGCTCAATCCGCGCTACAGGGATGCCATATTGGATAACTTGCATTACTGTCTGGCACGCAGCGTCTACACTTGGGAATGTACAGCGGGCAGAACTGATGGCTTCAGGTATCCCTTGAAGTTTCAATGTGATCTCGGTGAACAGACCAAGTGTTCCCTCCGAACCTACCATGAGACGGGTTAGATCGTACCCGGCTGACGACTTTTTGGCGCGTTGTGCAGTTCGAATAGTGCGCCCATCGGCCATCACAACCTCAACCGCCATCACGTTATCTTTCATCGTACCGTAGCGCACAGCATTGGTCCCGCTTGCACTCGTTGCGGCCATGCCCCCCAGTGACGCATTCGCGCCAGGATCAATCGGAAAGAACAGTCCCTGATCACGCAAATGGGTATTGAGCTGCTCGCGTGTCACCCCAGGTTGGACGACACAGGACAGATCGTCAGGATAGACCGCCAAAATTTTATCCATCTGCATCACATCTATGCAAATTCCACCGGCAGGCGCGTTGACGTGCCCTTCTAGAGAAGTCCCAGTCCCAAACGGAATAACGGGGACTTTATGTGTTGCGCACACCTTAACAATCGCAACTATTTCATCTTTGTCTCGCGCAAAAACGACGGCATCGGGCCACTGGTTTTCCAACCATGTGGTTGTGTGGCCATGTTGTTCACGAATTGCCTCACCCGTTTGCAACCGGTCGCCAAACTGCTGTTTAAGGACACCGACGACCGTCGCGATCCCTTCTTCATTACGAAGCATCCGATATTTAGTGACCATTATACTTTCCTTCAAATCTTCTGAGAGTTTCATTGGATCACAACATGGACGGTACAACTTGGTCCGGTGGACGATGCCCATCTTGGAATGTTTTGATGTTTATGATCACCTTCTCACCCATTTCGATACGACTTTCGACTGTCGCAGATCCCATATGAGGCAGCAGAACGACGTTGGGCATCTCGCGAAGGCGTGGGTTTACCGTCGTGCCCTTCTCATAAACATCCAGCCCTGCGCCAGCGATTGCACCATCACGCAGCATCCTTGTCAGCGCATTTTCATCAATCACTTCGCCACGTGATGTGTTCACAATCACCGCGCTCGGCTTCATCAGCTTAAGACGTCGCGCATTCATAAGATGGAACGTCGACGGGGTGTGCGGGCAGTTAATGCTGATCACGTCCATTCGCGCAACCATTTGATCAAGGCTTTCCCAGTAAGTCGCCTGCAACTCATCTTCAGTTTCGCGCCGCAATCGGCGCCTGTTGTGGTAATGTACCTCCATTCCAAATGCCGATGCGCGCTGCGCAACCGCGCGTCCAATGCGACCCATACCTAGAATTCCGATCCGCCGACCACCGATCCGACCACCCAACAACGCGGTTGGTGACCATCCTTGCCATTGCTCGGTCTGCATCGCAGCGAGACCTTCGGGAATTCGGCGAGTGATCGCAAGGATCAAACCCATCGCCATATCTGCAGTATCCTCGGTCAAGACACCGGGCGTATTCGAAACTAAAACGCCCCGTTCACGCGCTGTGGCAACATCAATATTATCAACACCAGCGCCGTAATTCGCAATCAGCTTAAGCTGTGACCCAGCTTGTCCAATTAAGCCTGCATCAATGGTATCGGTGATTGTGGGCACCAAAACCTCAGCGGTTTTCATGGCCACAGCCAATTCTTCTCGAGACATTGCAACGTCATCGGTGCGCAACTGAACATCAAACAGTTCAGACAGCCTTTTTTCGACGGGTTCTGGCAATCGTCGCGTCACGAACACACTTAGCCGATCCTTTGACATTTAATCCCCTTCGCGCTTGGCGGCTGCCTACTCTTTATGGCATGGTGGCGGATGTCGGACCAAGGCACAAGAACCTCCCGCACAATCGGGCCGACAAATTGAAAAATGGCAGCACAGGCCTGTGATATGAAAACAAAAATCGCATCTTTAGGATTGGGAATCCTGTCTGCTACTTTGTTGGCAGTCACCGTCGCATCCGCACAAGAACGTAAAGGCAAGGTTACAAACCTGCCTGTCCCGCGTTTTGTTTCATTGAAAACCTCAGAGGGAAACGTGCGCCGTGGCCCATCCCTAACACACAGAATTGACTGGGTTTTCAAACGTCGCAGCATGCCTTTGCGTGTGACAGCCGAACACGGGCATTGGCGTCGTGTTGAAGATCGTGATGGCCTTGGAGGTTGGGTGCACTATTCATTATTGTCAGGCGTGCGCTCTGTCATTGTTGAAAAAGACTTGCTGACCCTACGCACACGCCCAGACGTAAAAGCACCTGCAACCGCAGCATTGGAAATCGGCGTCGTTGCGCGCCTTGGGAAATGTGATTTGGAATGGTGCCGCCTTACTTCAGGCGGCTACAAAGGTTGGGCACCAAAAGCGCGTATTTGGGGCGTTGGCCCGGAAGAGATCCGCGACTAACTATTTTTCATTTCAATCCACTAACGCACTTGTCCGTTTTACATAACTCAGTGCCTAGCAATTTATAGACTCCCCGCTAGAGTAACCTCAACGCTTACAAACACCGAGGCTATCACATGCGCACTATTTCTTATTCGGAATTTGGCAGGGCTTCAGACGTCCTCAAGTTAGTAGACATCGACACGCCAACACCAACCGAAAATGAAGTCGTCGTAGAACTGCGATTCTCCGGTGTGAACCCCTCTGATGTCAAAGCACGCGCTGGCCGCCCTGGATTGACCAAACCCGCCTTTGACAACGTAATTCCCCATAGCGATGGCGCGGGGACCATCACATCTGTTGGCTCAAATGTCTCACAATATCGGATAGGTGAGCGCGTCTGGATTTGGAACGGCCAATGGCAACGCCCGTTTGGTACCGCCGCATCTCATATCGTTTTGGATCAAGCCCAGGCAATGCCCCTACCAGATGGTGTTTCGTTTGAGGTAGGCGCAGTGCTTGGAATTCCCGGCCTGACCGCCGCGCATGCTGTTTTTGGAAATGGCGACTTACGCGACACCACTGTCTTAATACAAGGTGGCGGAGGAACAGTGGGACTCCTCGCTGTACAGCTTGCAAAATGGGGCGGAGCGACTGTAATCACGACAGCCTCAAATCAAGATGTAAGCCGGTGTAAATCCATGGGTGCCGATCATGTATTTGAGTACCACGATCCAGACTTGGCCGCCAAAATACTTGAGGCAAACAAGGGGCAATTGATTGATCGAATTGTAGAAGTCGAATTTGGCCTGAACATCGCGACCGACGTCGCTCTAATCAAGGAAAATGGAATCATTGCCGCGTACGGATCAGCCAAGTCATTAAATCCCGAAGTTCCATTCTTTGAAATGCTATTCAAAGCGGTCACACTTGACATAATCTTGATATATCTTTTGCCAATTGAAGAACGACTTTCGATAATCTCACGGCTAAATCAAGCATTGCTAGAGAATGCGCTAACGTGCCCAATCGCAAAGATTTTCCCAATAAACATGGCTGTACAGGCACATGAACTTGTCGAAAGCGGCGCTCGTGACGGTGCTGTACTGATTGACGTAAGCATGTGAACCATCGGGAAGATGAATAAATTCCTGCCAGATCAAATTTTTCAAAAACGGGTCTTGCGCACAGACCACGCTAGGACTATTTAGCGGACAGGTTTTGGGATGTGGCCTAGTGGTAGGGCACCTGTTTTTGGTACAGTAGATCGTAGGTTCGAATCCTACCATCCCAGCCAACCTTCTCCTAAATTATTGATTTTATTGCGTTACACATTCGCGGCTGCGGTGGATTTCCCCAGAGCATCACATTGGTGCGTACAAGGGCCCCGAAAATAGGACTTGCATGGAAAATTCCGACGCTGACCACTCTGGGCAGAAGAGAATGCACCACCTCAATCAAGTCAAACGGCGCGGCGCAGTATCTATCGGGTACCGTGCTTATCCCATCTACAGATTCGACGAAATCGCCTGACGAAAAGCGTTGAACGATGCCTTGGGCGTGCGGACCTGAGTTTCGTAATCAACGTGCACTAGCCCAAACCGCTTTTCATAGCCAAAAGCCCATTCGTAGTTATCAAGCAGCGACCAGCCAAAGTAACCCTGCACCGGCACGCCGTCGGCAATGCAACGCAGCACGGCTTGCAGGTGATCATCAAAGTACTGGACGCGCGCAGGGTCGTCACAGCGGCCGTCCACAACGTAATCATCGTTAGCCATCCCGTTTTCCGTAATCATCAACGGCAGATCACCCGTGTATTCGCGGTGAATACGTTTGAGCAGTATTTCGAGGCCCTCAGGATAAATTTCCCAACCCATCTGGGTCTTGGGCAGCGGACCCGCAACCTCATGCATATGTGGCCAAGGCTGGTCGGGTAACGCTTGGATAAAACCGCGAGTGTAATAGTTGACACCCAGCCAATCCAACGGTTGGCTGATAATTGCCATATCATCTTCATAACCCTCGGGCATGTGCTGTCCTGCGGCCGCGATCATGTCTTGGGGGTAATGCCCTTTGAACAGGCTGTCCATAAACCAGCGGGTTTGAATAGCGTCGAACGTCTTAGTGGCCGCGATATCCGTTGCAGTCTCTGTCGCGGGTTCTCCGTGACCAAGGTTAAGCACGACACCTAGGTTCTTTTTCCCATGATCGCGCATCACCTGCATAGCGTTACCGTGAGCCAACTGAATGTGATGCATCGCGCGCATTGCCGCACGAATATCGCGCAAACCTGGCGCATGGCCCCCAAGGAAATGCGACAACCACGCTACGCACCAAGGTTCGTTGACCGTGGCCACGCGTTCAACACGGTCGCCGAGCCGCTCGATCACCGCACGGGTCATATCCGCAAAACGCATTGCTGTTTCACGATTTGCCCAACCGCCAATGTCGGCCATCGCTGAAGGCAACTCCCAGTGATACAGCGTGAGGTTCGGGTTCAAGCCCCTTTCTACGATCGCATCCACAAGGCGGTCATAATAATCTAGCCCTTCAGCATTCACCGTTTTACCATCCGGCATCACCCGCGCCCATGAGGTCGAAAACCGGTAGGAATCAAACCCACCCGACTTGATAATATCCAGATCTTCTTTGAAACGATGATAGTGATCACAGGCAACAGACCCATCATCATTGCCTACAACATTGCCCGGCGTTTCGGACCACGTATCCCAGTGAGACGGACCACAGCCGCCAAATTTGCTGCCCTCAATTTGATAGGCCGCAGTCGCAGCGCCAAACTGGAACCCTTTGGGAAAATCTTGACGAGTAAAACTAAAGCTCATGAGAGGCGTCCTTCGATGCGGCGTTCAGATAAGTCATCAAACATAGATGCACTGCAACGGTCTAGTCCCATTCTCAACCGCTCGTGTACCCATACGCAATGACGTCCAACATTTCTAAACTTCTTGGATAGGCTTAAGTCAAAATTGGCTCCGTCAGTAACGATTGGAGGTAGCTTTTCCGAGGAACTGATGAGGTTTTGCAATCCAACGGTCATACCGCATTTAGATATGCCGTGGCTCACGAGACAATTTCGTTAATCACTTGTCTGACGTCGCCAACTGCTGGACAGATCATCAGCGGCCTGTTTACGCCCCTCTCATGCATTTTCGATGATCTTCAAACAAACCGAGTTTGCGGTGGCCGACCCTAGCTAAGAGATCAAAAAAGATGTGCTTTCTCTTTCTCAAAGCTGAAACGCACTTCGTCGCCTGTGTTGAAGTCGAGGTTTTCGGGTGACGCAAATCGGAATTGGACATCTGAATCCGACCGCATTTCCATGACTGTTTCTGTTCCCAAACGCTCAACAAGCGCGACGGTACCAACAATCGGGCCCTTCGGGTCAAGCACTAAGTGCTGAGGGCGAATGCCGATCCGTGCGGCATCACCTGGTTTTTTCGCAGACGACACAAGACGCAGGTTCGCGGCGTCAATTCCATTTCCTTGAAAGCCAGCAGTTGCCCCATCGTCTGAAACATCAGCCAAAGTCCCGTCAAAAAAGTTCATCTTTGGAGAGCCAAGGAACCCAGCGACGAATTCATTCGCAGGCCGATTGAAAAGATCCATCGGAGAACCGACTTGCATGACTTCACCATCTTTCAAGACAACAATTTTGTCGGCCAATGTCATCGCTTCGACCTGATCATGCGTAACGTAGATTGTCGTGGCGGCCAGTTGCGTGTGTAGTTTAGCAATCTCGACACGGGTCTCGTGGCGCAAAGCTGCATCTAGGTTTGATAGCGGTTCATCGAACAAGAACACGTCAGGATTGCGCACGATAGCACGACCGATCGCAACGCGCTGACGCTGGCCACCAGAAAGGGCGGCTGGACGCCGAGACAAAAGATGTTCCATTTGCAAAATCTTGGCTGCGCTTTCAACGCGTTCTGCGATTTCCTTTTTGGGGACACCCTGTAACTCTAGCGAGAACGCCATGTTGTGGAAAACCGTCATATGCGGATAAAGCGCGTAAGACTGGAACACCATCGCGATGCCGCGTTTGGATGGTGGAAGGTCCATGATGGCACGATCCGCAATCACAATTTCACCGCTACTGAGCGTTTCCAGGCCCGCAATTAGGCGGAGCAAAGTAGATTTACCGCAGCCAGAGGGGCCGACAAAAACGACAAACTCACCTTTTTCGATTTCAAGATCGACGTCTTTGATAACATGAGTTGCGCCAAACGACTTGTTGACGCCTTTGAGAGATACTTGTGCCATCTATTCTATTTCCTTGAAGGTCGCGGTCAATGTGGTGAAGTCGAAGCAGCACCGCAGAGTTTGTGTTTCATATATACGGTCAAAAATGATCTGATTTTCGCCGCCGGAAACATCAGACATTGTATTTGCATGCATTAATGCAGGTTGGTCTTTGCGCCATTTTAGGAAGGCTGCAAATTGATTGTAAACGGAGTTGTCACGTTTCGTTTCGTCCAGTCCTGCGCGGGAATAATGGCTCTTGGCAGTGGGTAGCCAACTTTCATTTGCGGTCGTGAAACCACCCATGGGCGCTGTTTCAGACCACACCATCGGGGTCCGGCAGGTATCGCGGCCCAAGAAAACCGGGGCAAATTCGATGCCCCACGGGTCTTGTAGTCGATCGAGTGGGATGTCTTGTACGTCCTCGCAGGCCAGTTCTTCACCTTGATAGATGCAAGCCGATCCAATGAGGCAGGTTTCCAGCTGCAACAACAACAGCTGCATGGCTTCGATATTTTCCGGCCCCAGTCCAAGTAGTTCGAGCTGGCGCGTCGCGCTACGCGGCACATCATGGTTGGAAAACGCGAATGACAAGCGGCCCGTGCCGTTGAATGAGCCAACGGCGTCAGAAATTGCCTGCTTTAGCCCGTTAACATCTAGCCCTGCCCAAGCGAGCAAATTGAAGTTATAGGTTGCGTGAAGCCGACCCGGCGCTGTGAACGTCTGACTAGCGAGGATTGGATCATCGCCGTGTAACTCGCCCATCAGGAATTTATCGCCATAGTCATCGGCAACTTCGCGGAATGCTTCGCTGAACATCTGGATGGCGGGCTGGTTCAGTTGCGCACTGTCATGCAGTTGGCGAAAAAATGGCTGTTGCTGTTGCGGTAACGCACCTGGCACAAAATCGAGGTTCGCGGCGTTGTCCTTATAGGGCGCTTGATCAGCGTTAATTGTATGCACAGCATCAAGTCGGAACCCGTCGACACCACGATCGAACCAGAAACGCGCGATATCTTTATAGGCCTCACGCACTGCAGCGTTCGCATGGTTCAAGTTCGGCTGGCTTGGTAGAAAATTGTGCAAATAATACTGTTGACGGCGCGGTTCCCACGACCAAGCTCGACCACCAAAGAATGACAGCCAATTGGTTGGTGCAGAGCCATCCGGCTGCGGATCAACCCAGTGGAACCAATCCGCCTTATCATTGTCTCGCGACTGGCGGCTTTCTTCAAACCAAACGTGCTGATCTGAGCAATGGGCGGGCACGATATCGATCATGATCCGCAAGCCCAAACTATGGGCTTTGGCGATCAGCGTGTCGAAATCAGCAAGCGTGCCGTATTCCGGATGGATGTCGCAGTAATCCGACACGTCATAGCCAAAGTCCTTTTGCGGGGACTTGAAGAATGGCGAAATCCAAACTGCGTCGACACCCAAACCTGCGACATAGTCCAAGCGGGATGTAATACCCGGCAAATCGCCTATGCCATCACCGTTGGAATCCTGAAAAGACCTTGGGTAGATCTGATAGATAACGGCGGTTTCCCACCAAGTTAAGTCTGTCGCCATACGATCACCCACCTTTTACCGAGCCCGCCAAAAGGCCGCGGATGAAATAGCGCTGCATGGACAAGAAAACGACCACAGGCACGATCATCGAAATGACCGCAGAGGCGTTCAGCAAATGCAGCTGATCCTTGAAAGTCCCAAGCTGCTTTTGCAAACGGATGGGGAATACGAGATCTTCGGCGTCGCCTGGCCCGATATAAAGCGCGACAAGCAGGTCATTCCAAACCCAAAGGAACTGGAAGATGCCAAAGGAAGCCAAAGCAGGCACAGACAGCGGCACAATGATGCGTACAAAAATCTGCAAGTGGTTCGCGCCGTCGATACGTGCGCTTTCCAACAGCTCGCGCGGCAAGGCGACGATGTAGTTACGCAGCAAATAGATCGCCAGCGGCAAACCAAAGGCGGTGTGCGTGATCCACAGGCTTGCGAATGATTTCGACGCCACGCGGCATGTATCCGTCGCCTCGCAATCCGTCAGCCATGAATTTAATGCTGTGGCCCAGGATGCGATACCACTGAAGCCCTGCAAGACTGGAAGGAACGCCAGCTGCGTCGGAATGACCATCAGTGACACAACAATCACGAACAACCAGTCACGCCCCGGGAAACGCATCCATGAAAATGCATAGGCAGCAAACGCCGCGATTGTGATCGGAATGATCGTAGCTGGAATGGTCACGATGAACGACGAAATCAACGCGTTTGGTACGTTCTTGTTATCAAACAAAACCTCCATATAGGCATCTGCGCTAAAGACAGGGTCTTGGTTGATATAAACATCGAGGTTTTTTGGCTTCGGCGCAGTTGCTTCGGCGAAGGTCCAAGTGAAATCGCCATTAGTTTGGAAAACCAATTCACCATCGCGCACGTTCATGACTTCGCCAGCAGCAATCAAACGGCGCACCAGTTTTGTCTTTCCTGGATTTTCCGGATCAGGCTCGCGGCCTGTCAGCATTATGGACTGCACATCACCCGTGACTTTATAGTTGTCTTTGCTCGCGTTCAAACGTTCAAAGATGTTGCCGGTCATTACGACAAACGGCTCCGTCTGGTCACGATCATGCGTGCCAAAGCGGTGGCCGAGTTCGGTCGGCGTAAAAGCTGTCCAGAAGCCGGACGTCTTGGACGCGGTTTCAGATCGAAGGGATGTGGTCACCAGCGCTACAAATGGGACAACCCAGATGAAGACGATTAGCGCCAATACCACATGGCGTAAGCTACGTGAGATCATGATTGCATCCCTTTCTGTTCTCGGCGCAAGCGCCAGCCGTTAAAGACCATATTGGGAATAACCGTCGCCATCAGCATGATGGCAATCGCCGCGAATAGGTTGTCGACGTTATCGCCACCGATGGACCAGTTGGTCCGCGCTTTTTCCATCATCGTCGCCAAAAGCAGTTTGTCGTCGTCATTGGCAAGTAGCGCATAAGGAATATCAAACACTTTCAAGACAAGGATAACCAACGTCGTCCAAACCACGATGACCGTGGAAAAAATCTGCGGCAGTTTGATCCGGAAAAACATCTGGAACGGGTTTGCACCATCGATTGTCGCGGCCTCAATCGTGTCTTCTGGAATGCCACGAAGGGCGGCGGAAAAGATCACCATCGCAAAACCTGTCTGCACCCAGACGAGAATCCACATCAAAAAGAAGTTGCCCCAGAATTTGATGTTATAGAGCGGTTCGTTGTTCTCAGCGCCGTGCCCCAACATCGCCTTAAGCAGCCCGATTTGGTAGGATGGCGTCAGGCCGTTGATGGCCTCTTGAGGCTGCACACCGCCACCAGCGAAGATGTTACGCCAGATGATAGCAGCACCCACGAAAGAAATCGCAAGTGGCACAAAGATGAATGTTTTCGCGACAACGCCCCAGCGCACAGAGTCTGCAAGCACGGCGATCAACAGGCCAAAGCAGATACAGATCGACGGCACCAGAACAAGCCACATCAAACTGTTACGAATGGCCAAGCGAAACTGTTCATAGCCAAGCGCTGCAGGGTCCCACAAGAACGCATAGTTGCGCAGGGACAGAGTGCCACTCGCCTCTTGGAAAGAGAGCTTTAGTGTCAAAAACGCAGGCACCAGCAGGAACAGCAACAGCAAAACGATTGTTGGGCCAATGAATATCCATGGTTGGATGGATTCGACGATGATGGACTGGCGACCCTCGGATTCTTTGAACCGATAGCGGGCCAGGCCCATATTCAGCCAGTTGGTCAGCCAGAAATACAAAAAAGAAACGCCAACCGCGATGATGACAGACCGCAGGGCAAAACCCATTTTGGCAAATCGCTCTTCAGTGACGAGACGCTCGACGCTCCATTCAAACCGGTCATGGAGCGCAAGCCCCATATTCGCGGTGAAGTCATCAAGCGGAGCTGTGCCGGCAAAAGCAAGCACCGCGATTACGGGCAATACTATGACGACTGTCAGGGCAATAGCTAAGCCATTTCCGGCAATAAGTGGGAATGAAGATCGCATTTCAGACAACCTGACAATTGAGGAGAGGAAAATCAAACGGGGCGAGACTGGTTTGTCGCGCCCCGTTCAGTACTTAAAGGTAGAAACGCTTACTTAATAGCGTCCCATGCACCTTGGATGTTGTCACCCGTTGTTTGCGCATCTTGACCGTTTGCGAAGGCAGTCATCTCTGTCCAGAATGCACCGGCACCGATAGCACCTGGCATCAGATCAGATGCGTCAAAACGGAATGTTGTTGCGTTTGCAAGGATTTCACCCTGTTTGCGCAGCGCGTCAGTTGCGTATGCGGTTGCTTCAACACCTTTGTGCGCAGTCAAGAAGCCGCCGAGACCCATGTATGATTCGTGAGCGGACGCTTCTGTCAGGAAGTCAAAGAATGCGCGTGTTGCTTCGGATTCTTTAGTCATTGTCCAAAGTGTACCCGCACCCAACACTGGGTTGCCAAGTTCAGCAGACGCGTATGGTGGGAAGTAGAAGAAATCTGCTTCGCCGCTTTCAACTTCTGCACCTTCTTTCGGGAAGAATGCTGGGATGAAAGACGCCTGACGGTGCATCATGCAAGAAGCTGGTGCAGTGAACAGACCCTTTGGCGCGTCGCCAAAGAATGTTGTTGCAACAGCAGCGGAACCACCAGCAACGTAGTCGTCATTGCGAGAGAATGAACCGAAGACTTCCATCGCGTTCAGAACTTCTGGGCTGTTGAATGGCATCTCGTTGGAAACCCACTGGTCGTATGCTTCAGGAGAAGCAGTACGCAGCATCAGGTCTTCCATCCAGTCAGTAGAAGTCCAACCAGTAGCACCACCGGATTCGATGCCGATGCACCAAGGTGTGTTACCGTCAGCAACCATTTGGTCAGACAAAGCAATCAGATCTTCCATGGTTGTTGGAATTTCATAACCGTTGTCTTCGAAACCTTCAGGAGAGAACCAAACCAAAGATTTGAGGTCCATTTTGTATGCGAAGCCGTAGAACGCGTCTGCGCCGTCAGGACCAGCGTATGTGCCCAAAGCGGACCAAGAAGAACCAGCACCGTAGTTGTCGTTCATCCATGCAGCTTTGTCTTCACCCAATGCAACCAAGTGGCCTTCTGCGGCCATATCAGCTGCAAGACCTGGCTGTGGGAATACAGCGATGTTTGGCGCGTTGCCTGATTCCAGATCAGCAACGATCAAGGATGTGAAGTCAGCAGAACCGGAGTACTTAATTGTCGCACCAGTTGCTTTAGCAAAGCAATCCATGACCGCAACGACGTTCTCTTCGTCTTTGCCCTGCCAAGAACCAGCAACAGTCACTGTTTCGCCAGCGAAGTCGCCCAGATCGCCCAATGCAGATGGCGTGTCACACACGTCCGCATATGCACCAGAAGCAAAAGCGCTCGACGCTGTCAAAAGCGTAGCCCCAAGAAGTTTAGATTTATATGACATGATATCCTCCCAGAAAGTCATTTTACGCCGACGGGTCGTTAAATAGGTGACCCTTCCATTATCGGTCCGGCAAATTTCCATCTCTAATTGGTGTCTGTTTTTTTTTGGAACGTCAAGAAAGGACTGTTGAAAGTGGGTCAACTCTGAATTTTACCTATAATTTACCCCTTGGCAGGCGGTTGGAATATGGCTCAAATCGCTTTGCTGGTGCTTGGGATGCCCGGGTGGTGACCCAGAAGCGAAGCCAGAGGAACTTCAGCTCCCTGCTAGAGAGAGACGCTGTGCTCCCCCCAAAAAACACGCACCGGCCCCACCCTTCAGGCCGTATCAAAGGCCACTAACATCTCCGAGTTGAATGGAAAGCGTTAGGGATCAACGCAATCAAGCTGTCCTATCATCCCAGCCACCCCTCTCGAACGGATAGATTTTACGCCCTTCTTAGGGTGATGTGTTATGAACAATTTCCTCGCAACGAGTTCAGGGCAGACGAACCAGTTCAAAAACGTTCATCGAACAACGGTGAGGCTCTCACGAATAGTGAAATCTCTGAATTTTTCATTATTCGCGTCCAGCCAAAACTGGGTCCATTGTCTCCACAAGTAAAACAATGCGTTTCTCGATATCACCAAATCTTGGCCTCATTTCCGCCTCAAAGGCCCATCATTTCTGAGTTGAATAGCTTGAGAAGGAATGACCAAATGTATCTGTCAATTGTAGTCCCCTGCATGAACGAGGAAGACGGCATTGATGCGCTTGTCACACGGCTGTCCTTGATCACCGCGAAATGGAAGCAACAGGCAGAGATCATTTTGGTTGATGATGGGTCTTCGGATGGCACATGGCGTGAAATCGAAGCCGCCTGTAAAACATCCGCGCAGGTTGTAGGTATCAAGTTATCGGCCAATCGTGGTCACCAAATCGCCCTCACAGCAGGTTTAAAAGCCGCCAAAGGCGAACGGATCATGATGATCGACGCCGACTTACAAGATCCACCTGAGTTGATGACAGATATGATGTTTATGATGGATCGTGGCTTCGACGTTGTCTATGGCCGTCGCATTGAACGTCAGGGCGAAACAATTTTTAAACGCGCAACGGCACATCTTTTCTATCGTGTTTTGAATGCGCTTTCTGACATTAGCATCCCACGTGATACCGGCGATTTCCGATTGGTTAATCGCAAGACATTGGACGCGGTTTTGGAAATGCCAGAACGCGCCCGCTTCATTCGGGGTATGTTCGCTTGGGCTGGCTTTAAACAAGTTGGCATCGAATATGTCCGCGCCCCGCGCGAGACAGGCGAAACAAAGTACCCATTGCGGAAGATGATCCGCTTTTCAATCGACGCAATGACAGCCTTTTCCACCAAGCCGTTAAAGTTAGCTACGCGATTGTCTTTCGTAAGCCTATTTATTGCGGCGCTGATGGCTGTGTATGTTTTCCGTTCTTTGATCTTGTTTCAAACGGCCCCTGGCTGGGCCTCTGTTGTGCTCGCGGTTGCCTTCTTCTCCGGCGTGCAGCTTTTGACCCTTGGGATCTTGGGCGAATATGTTGGCCGCCTTTACATCGAAGCAAAGAAGCGGCCGCTTTACTTTGTAAGTGAAGAGCTACGCAGCAACGCCCCTATCGCGGCCAAGTTGACAGCCTGATGCAGTTGGCTCGCTTCGCACTTGTCGGCACCACCGTCGCATTGGTTTATGTGGCAGGTTATCTTCTGTTGCTAGAGGTTGGGATCAATCAACCGCTCGCAAACGCTCTGGCCTACCTCATTGCAATTTCGGCCCAATATTTAGGGCAAGCGGCGTACACCTTCGGCAAGCCCATAAATGACAGTGCCCAGATCGGCCGGTTCGTCGTCATGACAGGATTGGGTTTTTTGACCTCTGCGGCAATTACCGGCCAGATCGGGCCGTTCCTTAACGCTTCGAACTGGGCAGCTGCAGTCGTAGTCATCCTTATCCTCCCTATCCAGAACTACATTATTATGACTCTTTGGGTCTTTTCAAAAAGTCCAAAAACTAACGGGATCACCCAATGACACATATCTATAATGATACCTTTTTTGATTACATTAACCAAAGTGCACATGCCTCCGCACAGACGTTGGTCGCGACCCTATTCCCAATGTTACGCCCCCAAAGCGTCATTGATTTAGGCAGTGGACGCGGCGTGTGGTTGGCCGAATGGCAAAAAGCAGGCGCAACCGATGTCTTAGCCGTAGATGGCGACTATGTTGATCAATCTCAATTGGCAGTCCAGACAAATCAGTTTCTCGCCGCAGATCTTACCAAGCCAGTGAACACCGGTCGTCGTTATGATCTCGCCCAAAGCCTTGAGGTTGGTGAACATCTGCTTGAAAACGCAGCTACAACCCTAGTCGATAGCCTTACCAATGCGTCTGACCGCGTCTTGTTCTCTGCAGCCGTAAAAGGGCAAGGGGGCGAATTTCATATTAATGAGCAGCCGCTGGCCTATTGGCAGGCCCTATTTGAGGCCAAAGGTTATCGCGCATATGACTGCCTGCGCCCTCACATGAAAAGTGACACCACCGCAGCACCTTGGTACCGCTACAACTCAATCCTGTATGTAAATGAAGCCGGCCTAGATGGGCTTTCCGATGATGTACTAAAATATGCTGTGCCTCTGGGCGAGACCGTCAAAGACGGTGGTGGTCTATCTTGGCGCTTGCGTAAAGCGATTGTAACACGCTTGCCTCGCAATGCAGTGACCAACATCGCAAGAGTACGTGCCACAGTTATTGCTGCATCGCTGCGTTTGCGTAAAACTGCAGGTTCTGCAATCGCATGACGGTTGCCGCCTTATCTCAAGTAAATATAGCGAAAGGCGGCTTAGATTTAAGAGCCGTTTTTTTGCTGTGCATAGCTGCTATCTGCGCAATGTCTTTGCCCAATCTCTTAGACCCAATGATCCGGTATGATGACTATCCGGCCCTGTTTGCCGAAGGTGATTTATTCTGGGAGAAAACCCTGAATGAGGGCCGTTGGGTTAATTACCTTTGGCATCTTCGGGGTATCGTAACGCCCGCTTGGCTCAACTTTGGGGCCTATCAAGCTTTATGGGCATTGTTCGCTGCGGCAACGGCCACGGTCGTTATGCGTCAAAGCGGGTTCACATTTCTCAAAGCCACTTTAGCGTTACTCATTTTGGTGTCGCCTTCTGCTTTACTCATCTCACTATGGTTCAACACGTTGTTGCCCGGCTTAGCGCTTGTGGCACTATTCAGTTTACTGGCATGCAAGTTATCCTCCCGAAATATTAACCTCCTCCTCCCCATATTTGTCGTCCTAACCTTTATGGCCTACACGACTTATCCATTGTTGTTGCTCGTCATTTGCCTTTATCGCCATGACAACCGTTCGCTCCCAAAACTGATCGCATTGTTGACCTTTTTTACGGCCAGCTTTATCGCTGCCATCCTATTCACCTACTCAATCAATTGGTCAGTCCATGGCGTGTTCGGCGTTCCACTGGCCGATTGGCGGGACGCAACGCCAGCGCACAACCTCGCAGAGATGACCGCAAACTTCCCTAAATTAGTCGAAACCTTCAGTGGCTTCCTATCAAAGACCAGCTTTGAGTTCTATCCAGCACAAGTTATCCACCTGATGATGTTCTTTGGTTCAGCCGTTGTGCAGACTCGATATGAACCACTCGAAGCTGCCTATATTTACGCGGGCTTGTTTACTGGGTTGTCACTAATCACTCTCCAAGTCCTAAAACTCGGAGTGACAATCCCACCAAGAACATTCATTTTCGCATGGGTTTTCTATGGCATAGCTGTTGTGCGCGCTGTTGAGATCCTATCGGCCAAGCACGCATTCTCTGGGCGCATGGCAGGCAACGCAGCGCTTCTAATTGTCGGTAGCTATTTGCTTCAAAGTTACACTCAGTATTCACAATATACAGAATGGCAAAGCCAAACACGCAGTATTGCAGGACAGATTTCAGCCACGGACGGTCCGATTGTGGTAAATGGACACCCCATGAGAACAGCTGCTGCCCTGCGCGCTAGGGTACAGTCTGACACCGCATTCACCTTCAGAATGCAACAACTAACAGGACGGGACGTGATCAGCTGCGCATCCGTTTCAAGCGACTGCTCACGAACCGCAGGTGCGACAAGTAGCACCAATCCTTCTTATCGGATCACCACTGAGGGAGGGACCGCGAAAATTACATTCGCGGCCCAATAGCCCCACGTTCACAACTCGGCTAAAACCCTATTCCAAACGCAAAAGGCCGC
>DLQI01000101.1 GCA_002478745.1 Rhodobacteraceae bacterium UBA7436
AAGCCTGTGATGGAAGGAAAGGCCGTTCTTTTCAAAAAATTCGCCGGCCTTGATTGTTTTGACATCGAAGTGAACGAGGCCGATCCCGAAGCGCTGGCTGACCTCGTCTGCAAGCTAGAACCGACTTTTGGTGCCGTAAACCTTGAGGATATTAAAGCCCCTGATTGCTTTATCGTGGAACGTATCTGCCGTGAGCGTATGAACATTCCCGTGTTTCATGATGATCAGCACGGCACAGCGATTGTTGTTGCTGCAGCGGCCACAAACGCTTTGCAGATTGTAGGTAAGAAAGCACAGGATATTCGCGTTGTCGGATTGGGTGCGGGAGCGGCTGGTATTGCTTGTCACACAATGCTGCGCAAGATGGGTGTGCCGGTCGCCAACACCACCCTGTTTGACAAGGATGGCGTTCTGCATCCGGGACGCACTGATTTGTGTCCAGAACAAATGGATTTTGCAAACGCCGATGCTGATCTAACACTGGAAGAAGCGCTCAAAGGGGCTGATCTGTTCCTTGGCCTATCAGGTCCGGGTCTGCTGCCGCCCAAGTTGGTTGGCGCGATGGCCCCGAACCCCATTATTTTTGCACTGGCCAACCCGACACCAGAAATCATGCCTGATGAGGCCCGCGCCGCGTCCCCCGGAGCCATGATCGCGACAGGCCGTTCTGATTTCCCAAATCAGGTCAACAACGTGCTGTGCTTCCCTTTCATCTTTCGCGGTGCCTTGGATGTCGCCGCCTCGGATATCAACGATGAGATGAAGCTGGCCTGCGTAGACGCAATTGCATCCCTTGCCCGCGCCACAACCTCAGCAGAAGTTGGGGCCGCCTATCAGGGTGAAAAGCTGACGTTTGGCCCTGAATACCTGATCCCAAAGCCATTTGATCCCCGCCTTTTACCCACAATCGCTGCCGCGGTTGCACAGGCGGCAATGGACTCTGGCGTTGCCCAGAAAACGATTGATCTCGACGCGTACAGACACACTCTGGAGGCGCAGGTTTTCCGGTCCTCCCTTATCATGCGGCAGGTGTTTGAAGCAGCACGCCAATCAAAACGGCGTATCGTTTTTGCAGAAGGCGAGGACGAGCGCGTGATCCGCACGGCTCAAGCGATGGTCGAGGAGACGGTCGACACCCCTATCCTGATCGGTAGACCCGAAATCATCGAAGCGCGGATCGAGCGAGCTGGCCTCACGATCAAAGCGGGACGTGATTTCGAAATTGTGAACCCACAAAACGATGAGCGGTACCGTGACTATTGGCAGACCTATCAGAGGAAAATGGAACGCAGAGGTGTTTCACCTGACATCGCAAAGGCTGTTCTGAGGACCAACACAACCGCCATCGCAGCAGTGATGGTAGCGCGGGGCGATGCGGACAGCTTGATCTGTGGCGCATTTGGTCAATATCTATGGCATCTCAATTATGTGCAGCAAATGCTCGGAGGTGCAGAGCACCACCCCGTTGCCGCACTTTCGCTGATGATCTTCGATAACGGGCCGCTGTTTGTTGCAGATACCCATATCAACACCGAACAAACGCCCGAAACTCTGGTCGAAACCACATTAGCTGCCGCACGGCATGTACGTCGCTTTGGGATTGAGCCACAAATTGCTTTGTGTTCGGGCTCTCAATTCGGAAACCGAGAGTGCGCCTCTGGCCGTGTAATGCGCGCAGCTATGGAATTGCTGGACGCTCAAAATCTCGACTTTGGCTATGAAGGCGAAATGCACACTGATGCGGCCCTTGATCCTGAGTTGCGCGAGCGCCTCTTCCCCGGCAACCGTCTCCAAGGGAAAGCAAATGTTCTGATTTATGCCAATACCGATGCAGCCGGTGCCGCACGCAATTTGCTCAAAGCAGTCGCCGGCGGACTTGAGGTCGGACCTATTCTGATGGGCATGGGGAACCGTGCACATATCGTAACGCCAAGTGTCACCACACGAGGACTGCTGAATATTGCAGCACTCGCCGGGTCTGATGTCTCCAGCTACGGCTGAAAAATGGCACGGACATGTCTGAACCACCCGTCCGTGCCCACCACTCATGGTGAATTTCACCAAGTCAGACGCGAACCGCATTACGTCTGCCTCGTAGTCGTATGAGTTGATTCTCTAAGTCTCACTTCGATGTCGTTGCATCTCAAAGCACCCCGCCATAGATGCGGCGGGATGCTCTTTTTCTTAACTTAATCGTGCGGAAGCGAGCCTTCACCATGACCGGACATGCCACCAGACACTTCTTCAGTGGCTTCGCCAGGCAGTTCTTCGGGCAAGATCAGGTTCAAGACAATGGCGATCAGTGCAGCAGGAAGGATGCCAGAGGTCGTAAGAACCTTCCAAGTGCCTGGCAAGTGCTGAAGAGCACCCGGCTCAAGTTGCAGACCAAGGCCCAGAGATAAAGCAATCGCAAAGATCACCATGTTGCGGCGGTTCCAGTCCACGTCAGACAGCATCGACATACCAGCGGCGACAACCATGCCGAACATCACAATGACACCACCACCGAGCACTTCGATCGGAATAGTAGAGATAATGGCACCCACTTTCGGGATCAGACCCGCAGCAATCAGGAACAAAGCCCCAATCGTCACAACGTGGCGAGACATCAGACCCGTCATCGCGATCAAGCCCACATTCTGGCTGAACGATGTGTTTGGCAGCGCGCCAAACAAACCTGACAGGGCCGTGCCCAAACCATCAGCAAAAGTCGCACCTTTGATTTCTTTGTCAGTTGCTTCGCGACCAGCACCACCTTTGGTAATACCGGATACGTCACCCACAGTTTCAACTGCAGACACAAAACCCATCAAACAAAAACCAATGACAGCAGCGACGCCGAATTCCAGTCCAAAGTGTAGTGGGTTTGGCAATGCAAAGGTGGACGCACGGCCAACATTCGCAAAGCTAACCATGCCCATCATATAGGCGAGGACATAACCAACCAGCAGACCAATCACGACGGCAGAAATTGCCACCATACCGCGCGCATAGAATTTCAGCGCCAATGTGACAACAATCACGGTCCCCGCGACGGTCCAGTTTTGCAAGCTGCCGTATTCTTCTGTGCCAATGGCAGGAACACCACCCGCAGCATACTGTATGCCGACTTTTACCAATGCGAGACCGATCATCGTCACAACCAGACCTGTGACCAGGGGCGGGAGCGCAAAGCGGATTTTACCGATGAACAGACCAAGGAAAGCGTGGAACAAGCCCCCGACCAAAACACCGCCCATCACAATGGCCAGCGCTTCTTCTCCCTTCCCCACAACCAGCGGGATCATGATTGGAATAAACGCAAAGGATGTACCCTGAACGATTGGGAGCTTAGCGCCGACAGGGCCTATGCCGATTGTCTGGATCAAAGTCGCGACACCCGCAAAAAATATCGACATCTGGATCATATAAGTCATTGCCGGAAAACCCAGCGCGCCTTGATCTGATCCAAACCCGATGCCAGCAGCACCACAAATAATGATTGCCGGTGTAACGTTGGACACAAACATTGCCAAAACGTGCTGTAGACCCAATGGTACCGCCTTGTAGATCGGCGGCATGTAGTTGGGATCACGCATCTGTTCTGGCGTCCCTATTGAATTATCTCTCATGATTGGTTTTCCTCCCCTAAATAATAAATCTATGTTGGATTTTTTTCCAACAACTCCCCTTCATCTTTCGATGATGTAGTCTGTGTCGAACCAGTGCTCTTCGAGGTTTGTTCCTTCCCCGATGCGGTCAATGACGGCAAACAGTCCTGGCTCAGATAGAGGGGCCAAGACTCCGTGCCATGTCCCCCGGTGAAAGTTGATCGCTTGACCTGGTTTGGTCAGGAACGCTTTTGGGTCTTGCGGTATACCGTTTTCATCGCGCGCCACGACGACAAGAAATGAATCGGCAGACATCGGAACAAACGCCTGACTGCCCATCGGATGGCGCTCGACCAGTTGCAAAGGTATCGGAAGCGTTTCCTTTTCGCCTTTGAAGATACTGATGCCCGCTTTGCCATCAGAGAAATCCAGAAGCGCCCTGTCGTGATACCGGATACACTTGCCCTGATTGATCACTTTATCCGGTGTGCCCGATGCCTCCATCAGGTCGCCATAGGGCGCGAGAGCTTTTGCTGTAAGCACTTCGGCTTTTAAACGAATGGTCATGTTGAGAACTTTTCCAGAAGGCGCAACTCAGCGATGCGCTCAACCTGTTTGCAGGCCTCGGAGAACTCTGTGTCTCGATCCTGATCGATACGGCGCTGAAACGCGTCTATGATTGATGCTTTGGTGTTGTCACGCACAGCAATAATGAACGGGAAACCAAACTTGCTGGTGTAGGCGATGTTCATATCTGTCAACGTAGACCGCTCCTCATCAGTCAGTGAGTCGAGGCCGACCGATGCTTGCTCTGCCGTTGATTCTAATGTCAGTTGCTTGGCCTCTGCCAATTTTCCCGCCAGATCAGGGTGCGCCGTCAGGACGCCAAGTCGTTTATCTTCGTCAGCACTGCGAAACACACGGGCCAGCATTTGATGCACGCCTTGCGCAGTATCGTGGGTCGGGCCAAGTTCCAGAGCATAGGCGCCTTCAGCCACCCATGCGCTATGCTCGAAGATGCCTCCGAATTGGGAGACAAAGGTCTCCCGATCCATTTGGGACGGACGAATGTTCTGCATCGGCGGGTTCTCCTTGGCCCAGTGTTCAGCGATCTCGAGACGAGTGGCAAACCAGACGCCCTCGTGAGATTTGAAATGTTCAAGCGCGCGACGCAGTGCAGCTGCACGGCCCGGTCTACCAATGATGCGGCAGTGCAGACCAATTGAAATCATCTTGGGCTGGCCTGCGGCGCCTTCAGCGTAAAGCTCGTCAAAGCTGTCTTTTAAATAGGACTCAAACTGCTCGCCGGTCGTGAAACCAGCCTGGATTGCGAAACGCATGTCGTTGCAATCCATCGTATAGGGCACGATCAGTTGGTCGTTGCCGTCAAATTCCATCCAATACGGCAAGTCATCCGCATAGCTATCCGCGACATAAGCAAACTGTCCCGTTTCCGCTGCAAGCTTTACCGTGTTGTTCGAGCATCGGCCTGTATACCAGCCGCGTGGGGGAATGCCTACCGCTTCGGTATGAAGGGTGATGGCCTGCGCAATCTGCGCACGCTCCTCTTTTTCGGACATGTCCTTATGCTCGACCCATTTTAGGCCATGACTGGCTATTTCCCAGTCCGAGGCTTTCATTGCTGCAACCTGCTCAGGAGCGCGGGCTAATGCAGTCGCAACACCGTAAACAGTGACAGGCAAATCACACAGCATTCGGTGGACCCGCCAAAAGCCTGCGCGCGATCCGTACTCATAGAGTGATTCTATGTTCCAATGGCGCTGTCCGGGCCACGCGGACGCACCCGTAATCTCTGAAAGGAATGCCTCGGACGCGGCATCACCATGAAGAATGTTATTCTCTCCACCTTCCTCATAATTAAGAACTATTTGAACAGCAATTTTTGCCCCGCCAGGCCAGTTGGCCGCGGGTGGGGTCGCCCCATAACCTGTCATGTCGCGTGGATATCTGTTCAATGGTCGTCCTCCTAAGATTGCATTCTTATATTTCAAAACAATGAATTCGTTTTTCAAAAAAAATGCGAAGGAGCCTTTAGCCCGCAATACTTTGCCGAACCCACAGAGCACAGACTATAAGATAGCTATCGCCGCAGCCCATACGCCAGCATCAAGAAAGTGAGACATCTAATGAACGGATATTTGACAACACATGTGTTGGACACGGCACGTGGCTGCCCTGCGAGCGGCCTTACAATCGAGCTGTTCAAAGTTCATGGTGAAGCGCGGACACTTCTCAAAACACTGGTAACCAACGACGACGGGCGAACAGATGAGCAAATCTTGCCGGTGAGTGAGTTTAAGACTGGTGTCTATGAATTGATGTTCCACGCAGGCAGCTATCTGGATGCTGTTGGCACGCCGCCCGAGAACCCAAGATTTTTGGACGTAATCCCTCTTCGCTTCGGCATGTCAGAAGCAACACATTATCATGTGCCCTTGCTGCTGTCTCCGTTTGGCTATTCCACCTACCGCGGCAGCTGAGCCTGAAGTGAGCTGTCACGGACTGCCTCTGAAATCCGCGCAATCACATATTCCATAAACAAACGCGTTTTCGGATCTTGTAGGCGGCGATGCGTGAACAAGCATGCCATCTGAATAGGTTCAGGGGGTGTTTGCAAAGCGACCTGCACAAGGCGGCCTGCCTTCACATGTTCGGCCACCTCGAAAATTGGTTTCATCACGACGCCATGGCCCGCCAATGCCCAATCTGTCAGCACATCCCCGTCATCGGACTCGTATCGACCCGAAACAGGGAACCGTTTTGGTCCATCCGCTGTTTTGAGACGCCATTGGAATTCAGTAGCGCCAGGAAAACGCAGGTTTAGACATTCATGGCCCCCGTTCATCAAGTCTTCACCTGAAGCGGGGTTACCGTGGGCTGCGATATACGTCGGACTTGCACACAAAATCCGCTCAACATCCGCAATCTTGCGAATCCGCAGATTACTATCTTCTGGTTGACCCAAGAAAAAACCCAAATCAAGACCTTCAGTGGTTAAGTCAACTTTGCGATCTGTCAGGCGCAATCTCATTTTCACTTCTGGGTATTCAGCCAAGAACCCCGGAACAAGAGGCGCGATCAAACGTCGCCCTACTCCAAGCGGAGCCGCAACAAAAAGCGATCCTTTGGGATTATCGGTTATGTTAACTACCTGTGCTTCCGCACTCTCGACAGCCTCGAGTATCTCGCTCGCCCCGCTGTAAAAAGCTTTGCCTTGTTCTGTGGGCGTTAAGCTGCGTGTTGTACGTTGAAACAGCCGCACACTGAGATGTTGTTCCAGTTGCGAAATACGCGATGATGTAACCGCAGGAGAAATACGAAGGTCTCGCCCGGCAGCAGACATGCTGCCAAGTTCATAGACACGGACGAAGGTACGAATGTTATCAAGGTATGACATTGTTTTGATATTTTTGATGCTACTTGGCTTTTTGAGACAATACCAGAAGAATGCCCTTTCGCATAGTCTGATGACAAATTCGGACCAAGGGAGGTTTCTATGTACGATTTTGCAGTCATCTGGGACTGGATCGCATTTGCGGTTCGGTGGCTTCATGTCATCACGGCAATGGCGTGGATCGGTGCGTCATTTTTCTTCATCGCGCTAGATTTGGGACTTAAGAAAGCACCCAATATGCCTGTCGGCGCCTCTGGTGAAGAATGGCAAGTCCATGGCGGTGGCTTCTACCACATCCAGAAATATCTGGTCGCACCTGAAAACATGCCTGAGCACCTCATCTGGCACAAGTGGCAGAGCTATATCACATGGGTATCTGGCGCGACCTTGTTGATGATCGTTTACTGGGTTGGAGGCGAAATTTTCTTGCTTGATCCTACAAAGGCTGATCTGTCGTTGTGGCAGGGCATTTTGATTTCGGCTGGATCTCTTACCATTGGCTGGATTGCCTATGATTTTATGTGCAAGTCCAAACTTGGTGAACATTCAACGCTTTTGATGTTGCTGCTGTTTGTTCTGCTTGTTGTCATGGCCTGGGGATACAACCAGATTTTCACAGGCCGTGCAGCACTCCTGCATCTCGGCGCCTTCACCGCTTCTATCATGACTGGCAATGTGTTTTTTCAGATCATGCCAAATCAGCGCATCGTCGTGGCAGACCTTAAGGCAGGGCGCAAACCGGATGCAAAATACGGCAAGATTGCCAAGCTCCGCTCTACTCATAACAACTATTTGACGCTGCCAGTCATTTTTCTGATGCTGGCCAATCACTATCCCCTCGCCTTTGCGACCGAATACAACTGGGTCATCGCCAGCCTAATCTTCCTAACCGGCGTCACAATTCGGCATTATTTCAACACCATGCATGCCACCGGCAAGGGTCCGCATTGGACATGGGCAGTGACGGTTTTATTGATGATTGTGATTGCATGGCTGTCGACCGTGCGCGGACCAGACAGCTATGAGATCGCCGAGAGCCGTGATTTGACAGCTTATGAGCAGCAGTATGCGTCCGCCCAAGGGTTCGACGAGGCTTATGACATCGTGCTAGGCAACTGTTCAATGTGCCACGCGCGAGAGCCTGCATGGGAAGGAATGCATTGGGCCCCCAAAGGCGTTCACCTTGAAACAACAAGCGATGTGGCCCGAAATGCAGAAGCAATATTGCTGCATGCAGGCCTCAGTAACGCAATGCCACCGCCCAATGCCATCGCAACCATGACATCCGAAAACCGAGGTAAAATCGTCGCATGGGTCCAGGCCGCAAGGGCAGATTGAGCATGACAGAGACTCAGATGGGTGCTAGGAGACGATTTAAAACTCGCATCGGGTTGCTAGCGCAGCCTAATTTTACGCCTCCGATTTCTGGCGCCAAGGTACTCGCAGACGTATCCATTTCAGCATCGGCAGCCTAACCTTTGACAGCTCCTCTTCGGACTGG
>DLQI01000019.1 GCA_002478745.1 Rhodobacteraceae bacterium UBA7436
CAAAAGCGAACAAGATTCGCAAACACGCGCATATCCTTTGCATGCCGGCATTGTTGCAGGCAGCATTATATTTACAGCAGAGGGAGAAATCCCTGTTGAATACCTTTCCCCGGGCGACAAAGTCGTAACTCGCGATTCAGGGATGGTAACGCTGCTGGATACATTTATTCATCGTATTTCAGCTCAGGCTGTTGCGATTAAAGCAGGTTCCTTGGGACACACCCGTCCCGATCACAATGTAATCATCCCAGCCGAACAGAATATTTTGGTGCGCGACTGGCGCGCCCAGTCCATGTTTGGCAAGGCCCAAACGATTGTACAGGCTGGAGACTTGATTGATGGTGAGTTTATCACGGATCTGGGAGCACGTGATTTGCATCTCGTGCATCTTACCTTTGATAGACAACATGTTATCTATGCCGATGGTTTGGAAATATCCGTACCACTGGCAAAAGATCTCTCCGCAATAGCGGCCTGATCACCAAAACAAGACGTAACGCAAAGCCCCTCAATGGGGTTTTGCGTGTTTTGCGTTATTCCTCTCTAATCGCCCTCGCAAAACACCTGACCAATCAACCGATTCAGTTTTGCCTTATTTTTGGGCTATCTGCGCCAAAAATGTGCACATAAGAAATTCCACCCACATGCCAGTATCACTTTCCCTCTCGAATATGGACCTCAACGCCCAAAAATGAAATGAGAGACTCAAAGCCATGCCAAGGAGGCCCAAATGAAAAAGATCGAAGCGATTATCAAACCCTTCAAACTTGATGAGGTTAAAGAGGCCCTTCAAGAGGTTGGCGTTCAAGGCCTAAGCGTTATCGAAGTTAAAGGTTTCGGCCGTCAAAAAGGCCACACGGAATTGTACCGCGGCGCCGAGTATGTCGTGGACTTCTTGCCAAAGGTAAAAGTTGAAATCGTCCTAGACGATGATCAAGTCGACGCAGCAATCGCAGCTATCGTTGATGCTGCAAAAACTGACAAGATCGGCGACGGCAAAATCTTTGTCTCGCCTGTTGAACAAACCATCCGCATCCGCACCGGTGAGTCCGGTTCAGACGCGCTTTAATCCATCACCATAGAACATACGAACACGAAGGATCACGAAATGAGCAACCTACTTCTAGATATGATCAAAGATGAAGCAGCCGACTATGTCGACGTGCGCTTCACAGATCCACGCGGCAAGCTACAGCACGTTACATTGTGCGCAGATCAAGTCGACGAAGACTTGATCGCTGAAGGCTTTATGTTTGATGGCTCTTCTATCGAAGGCTGGAAATCAATCGAAGCATCAGACATGAAATTGATGATGGATGTGGACAGTGCATATGTCGACCCGTTCTATGCGGAAAAAACAATCTGCGTTCACTGCTCTGTTGTTGAGCCGGACACTGGCGAAGCCTATACACGTGACCCACGCGGTACAGCTCAAAAAGCTGAAGCATATTTGAAGTCTTCTGGCATCGGTGACGTTGCTTATATGGGCCCAGAAGCTGAATTCTTCTTGTTCGACGATGTGCGTTATTCAACATCCATCAACAAAGTATCCTACGAAGTTGACGCGACAGACGCATCTTGGAACACAGACACCGAGTACGAAATGGGCAACATGGGCCACCGCCCTGGCGTCAAAGGTGGTTACTTCCCAGTAAACCCAATTGACGAAGCACACGATCTACGCGGCGAAATGCTTTCCACCATGAAGCGTTTGGGCATGAAAGTTGACAAGCACCACCACGAGGTTGCGTCTTGCCAACACGAGTTGGGCTTGATCTTTGGCTCACTCACAAAACAAGCCGACGAGCTACAAAAATACAAATACGTTGTTCACAACGTAGCGCACGCATACGGCAAATCAGCGACCTTTATGCCAAAGCCAATCGCAGGTGATAACGGCACTGGTATGCACGTGAACATGTCTATCTGGAAAGATGGCAAGCCATTGTTCGCAGGGGACAAATATGCTGATCTGTCCCAAGAAGCGCTATACTTCATCGGCGGCATTCTGCACCATGCAAAAGCCCTGAACGCTTTCACAAACCCAGGTACAAACAGCTACAAACGCCTGATCCCAGGCTTTGAAGCTCCAGTTCTTCGCGCATACTCTGCTAGCAACCGTTCTGGATGCGTTCGTATCCCATGGACAGAGTCACCAAAAGCAAAACGCGTCGAAGCACGTTTCCCAGATCCATCTGCGAACCCATACCTTTGCTTCGCAGCCTTGTTGATGGCTGGCCTTGACGGCATCCAAAACAAGATCGATCCGGGCGAAGCCATGGACAAAAACCTGTATGACCTACCAGCAGAAGAGCTGGCAGCGATCCCAACAGTTTGTGGTTCTTTGCGCGAAGCATTGGAAGAGCTGGAAAGCGGTATGGACTTCTTGTTGGCAGGTGACGTGTTCACAAAAGACCAAATCGAAGGCTACATCGCGCTTAAAATGGAAGAGGTCGAACGCTACGAGCACACACCTCACCCAATCGAGTACGCAATGTACTACTCTTGCTAAGCTATTAAATCTTCAGGGATTTAACGGCTACAAAACAATCAAAGGCGTCCCATCGTGGGACGCCTTTTTTTATTACCAACCAATATAAAGGCACGGCATTAGCGGCTTTACCCCTTCCCCGTGATACGTTCATACTCCCCCAAACGTACAGGGAGTAAAGATTTGAACCGCCTCAACATCACATGCGCCTCGTTATTGGCTTTAACCCTCACAACGACCGCTGCCTTTGCCGCACCTTGTGGCAATACGGGTGCCGGATTTAAAGGGTGGAAAGCGGACTTTGCGACAGAAGCCAAAAAAGCTGGCGTCAAGCAAAAGGGCCTCGCTGCCCTCGCTAGCGCCACCTATGCAACCAAAACAATCGCTGCAGATCGCAATCAAAAGTCATTCAAATACACACTAGAAAAATTCATGCGGGTGCGCGGTTCGGCCACGATCGTCTCCCAAGGTCGGAAAAAGAAGGCCTCTAACGCTGCCTTCTTTGCATCGCTAGAAAAGAGATATGGTGTTCCGGCGGGCGTCATTATTGCAATTCATGGCATGGAGACCGGGTTTGGCCGATACATGGGCGACAGCGCCGTTGTTTCAGCGATCACCACACTAACATACGACTGCCGCCGCTCAGCGTTTTTCAAACCACACGCCATTGGGGCGCTTAAGCTAGTAGACAAAGGGGCAATCAATGCCATGACGCAGGGCGCGAAGCATGGCGAACTGGGACATACGCAATTTCTTCCCGGCAATGCACTTAAATACGGCGTCGATGCAAATGGTGACGGCAAAGTTGATTTTTACAATTTGACCGATGCTTTAGCCTCAACAGCCAACTTCTTGAAAGGAAAGGGCTGGAAACGCGGCAAAGGTTATCAAATCGGCCAACGGAACTACAAAATTATCCAAGCATGGAACGCTGCAGGCGTTTATCAGAAGGCGATCGCGATTATGGCTGCTGATATTGATCGATAGAGACTCGGGCCTCGCAATGGATCCTACCTAGAGACCAAGTTTTAAGCGGTTTGGCTGTTTCCAAGTTCGAAGATC
>DLQI01000053.1 GCA_002478745.1 Rhodobacteraceae bacterium UBA7436
TCGTTAGGAAACCCTATGACCACCAGCGTTAAAACGCGCGCCCGCAATCTTGTTCTTGGTGCGTTGGTAGCAGATGCCGCAGCGATGGGGTTTCATTGGCTTTATGATCAAGGTCGCATCGCTGCAGTTGCACCGAAAACACCGGAGTTCGTTGGGCCCGATCCTACGCACTTTGAAAACGTGCCAGCCTTCTTTGCACATGCGGGTCGCCTATCGGGTGCACAATCGCAATACGGCGAACAAGCAATGGTTATGGCCCGCGCCCTTGCTGAGAGCGGTGGTGCATATGATGCATCGGTGTATGCAAACCAGTTCCGTTCGCACTTTGGTTATGGTGGAAAATACGTTGGTTATATCGACCATGCGACCCGCGATGCCTTGGACAACTTTCGCCGCTCTGAGGATGCGATGCTGATCAAGGTCAACGCGATCCCATTTGAAGGTGATCCCCGTTTTGGTCTTGCCATGATGAACAAGGCAAATGTTGCCATACAGCAAAACCGCGGGGACGCTGTGCGTGCGAGCTTTGAAAAAGCTGTGCGTATTATGGCGGATGATGACGCAGTGGTCGCTTACGGTTTCCAAGTGCTGGATATGGTGATGGGCATGCCGCCCGTTTACGGCGCGGTTGATCAACAATTGCCTGCCATTTCTAAGTTGCCTGCATTAGTGGGTGCGCAGACTGTTACGGCTGTTGATGATGCAACCCTTATCCTGTCCGTTGAGTCCGCTGTGCGCACAACCAGTGATCACCCACAGTCCGTGGCCTACGGTGTGGTGAGTGCAAATATGATGCAGGCAGCCATCAATGGCGCGAACATGACGCAAGTTATTGCAGCGGGACGTGCCGTTGCGAACGCCGAAATTGATGCAGAATTTGCAAAGGCCCTTTCGATGAACGAACAGGCCAATACGGAAGTGACCAAGCATTTTGGCATGGCCTGTGATCTGAAATCAGGTGTGCCAAGCGCTGTTCACAACCTTGCAACCACGTCCGATTACACGACAGCCATTCGCAACAATATTTATGCGGGCGGCGACAACTGTGGTCGTGCGATCCTTGTCGGTGCTTTGGCTGGGGCGGTTTACGGGGTTGATGGGGACGCAGGAATTCCGCAAGCTTGGATTGACCGTTTGGGTGCGCGTACTGAGATCGATGCAATTTTGTCCAAACTGTTTGGTTAAGCTGCCAATATCTTCGTGACAGCCACGGTCGTCAGATGCTAGGTGAGAACAAAGCAAGAATGACACCCTTTGTAGCCATGTGAGACCCGCAACCGATGTTCAATTTCTACGAGTTCTTTGCTGGGGGCGGTATGGCCCGCGCTGGCCTTGGAGCCGATTGGACCTGTTTGTTTGCCAACGACTTTGATCCCAAGAAAGGCGCGACCTACCAGCGCAATTGGGGCAAAGGCACGATGGTTGTTGATGATCTGCGCAACATTTCCCCCACTGATTTACCTGAAACCCCCAATTTGATCTGGGGTTCGTTCCCCTGTCAGGACCTGTCCGTTGCGGGCAATGGTGCGGGGTTGCAGGGCAATCGGTCCGGCACCTTCTGGCCGTTTATGTCGCTGATAGCTGAGTTGAAAGCGGATGGTCGTGCGCCAGAAATGATCGCATTGGAAAATGTGGTTGGCACGCTGACCTCACATTCTGGTGCAGATTTCACCGCGATTTGTACCGCGTTGAAGGAATTGGGCTATCGCTTTGGCGCGATGGTGGTGGATGCCGCATTGTTCCTACCCCAATCACGTGCCCGCCTTTTTGTCGTTGCTGTACGCGAGGATTTAGCTGTTACGGGTGCTGTCGATGAGCCGCAAAAGCCGTGGCATACGACTGCGTTGAAACGCGCGCATGATCGGTTGCCCAGCGACCTTGCAGCCTCATGGATCTGGTGGGATATGCCGGAACCTGCAAAACGCGAGATGCGGTTTGCGGATGTGATCGAGGATAAACCGAAGAGTGTTAAATGGCACACCGCCGCTGAAACCCGCGCGTTGTTGTCGATGATGAGTGACGTGAATTTGGCCAAGGTCGAAACCGCAAAGGCGGCAGGTGTTCGCATGGTGGGTGGGTTATACAAACGCACACGGCTGCATCACGGGATCAAGGTACAGCGCGCTGAAGTACGCTTTGATGATATTGCTGGCTGTTTGCGCACGCCCGGCGGTGGATCATCACGCCAATTGATTTTGGTGGTTGAGGGCGACAAAATTCGGTCCCGCCTTTTGTCTGCGCGTGAAACAGCGCGCCTGATGGGATTGCCTGACAGCTATGTTTTGCCAAAGGTTTACAACGAAGCCTATCATCTGACGGGCGACGGTGTTGCCGTGCCCGTGGTAAGCTATATTGCCAAGCAGATTTTAGAGCCTAATTTGGTTTCCATGCGCAGTACGCTGGATCAAAGCACTGAAAAAGCTAAATAAATTACTTATCCTGCAGTTTGATCAGCGTCTTATGATAACGCTGCAACCGATCAAAATGCGCCTCAATCGCGCGCAAAATTTCGGTTGAGTTTTTCACGTTCAAGAAGTGATCGACCATCTGCGTATAGTGCGCTGATTGGCGCGGCAAACGTTGCACCGGATCGCTTTTGTCCGCGATTTCTGCGTCTGACATAACCTGAACGATTTGGGCAGGTTCGGGCAGTTTCATCACTGCTTCGGGTCGCGGTGGTACGGTGCCGTTCATCAGGGGCGATACATCGTTGAATTGGTGATACAGCCGATCTTCGAGCGGCGTAATATCGGCGCGGTCCGCCACGGGGTAGGCCATCACATAGGCAATTTCCCAAACGTCGATCTGGCGATTGGCAATGATATCCGAACGCGCAGAGGTGAGGTGGCGGCGCACACGGCTGCGGATGCCATCCTTGGATTGGCCCACATACATCGGCGTTTTGTCCAGATCGCACAAGACGTACACCCCAATCTCACTGATCAGACTACCACAGGCTTTGTCGCGAAAATCAAAATTTGTGGCCATGATACGCTTTCTTGCTGGTTGCGTGAACTATACCCGATCCGGCCTTGGCGTGCCAACCATCCCATTTTCTTGCGTCAGGGCGACAGACCCAGTAGCCTTTGAGAAATCAAAATTTAAGGCCACGTCATGTTTGAAAAGCTAATTGAATTTTTCTCGAACCCGAACACGTACGAAACACCGATGCCCAAAGCGGACGCGGATCATGTTATTGGCGCATTGATGGTACGGGCGGCCAAGGCGGATCGCGCATATTTGTTTGAAGAGGTCGAAACCATCGACCGCGTGCTGGCGGAACGTCACGACATCGGCCCAATAGACGCCGCCAAGATGCGCGCCGCTTGTGAACGCCTTGAAGAAGCCATGCCAGACACCGTTGAATTGGCCGCAATTTTGCGCGAGGCGGTTGGTACGGACGAGTTGGAAGATGCATTACGTGCCTTGTGGCGGATAGTATTTGCCGACGGTATCGAACGCGATGAGGAAGACGAGGTTTTGCACAAGGTTGAGGCCATGTTGGGCGTTACACCAGAGCGTGCAAAAGAGCTGCATGATGAGGTGATCAGCACCAAGCTAGGTGTGGTCAAAGTTTAACCCTAAAAAAGGGGCGCGTTCCCCTTTATATTATACCTCGATTCACATTGTTTGGTCCTATTGACCTGCCCCCCAGACTCCCCCTATACGGATCGAGTTCGGAAGACTTAATGAGTCGGCCGGACCTTTTGTGTTGTGGTCGCTTCTTCGCGGCGTTTAGAGCATCCAAAGGTTTATAAGAAATGTTGACGTTATTCTCTGGCGGGCACCACGGTGCACCCGATGAAGGCACAGAGCTCTGACATCACGCACAATCAGTGGGCAAACCACGTAATTTAGGAGAAGCGTCAGATGAACCTGATCGCACAAATCGAGGCGGAACAAATTGCCGCCCTAGGGAAAGACATCCCTGATTTTAAAGCCGGCGACACCATTCGCGTAGGTTTTAAAGTAACCGAGGG
>DLQI01000074.1 GCA_002478745.1 Rhodobacteraceae bacterium UBA7436
GTGATCAGGTTCTTTGGGCCGGGCTGCATGGGCGTTCCTATCAGATGTACGGTTTAAGTGCTGCGGTTTCTGGGTCGCCAGAGTTTGGTTCGCCCACTGGTTCAATCAACAGAACTTTGCATTCGTTTTCTGCACGGGGGCGATGGGTTACGCCTTTTGGTACGATGAATAATTCGCCTGCTTTGACGGTATGGCTTTGACCCTCAAGGTCCATTTCCAATTCGCCCTCCAGCACTAAGAAAAAATCGTCAGTGTCAGGGTGAACATGGAACGGAAACTCGCCTTGAAATTTAACAACCATCACGTCGTTTCCATTGTAATCGGCGACTATATGCGGATCCCAGTGGCTCGAGAACGGTGCAAGCTTTTCGGCCAAATTAATGGTTTCCATCGGCTATCCCTTCATGTGTTGCAGATCAGGCAGGACAGGTGCTGCCGCGATCAATTCCTGAGTGTAGGGGTGATTTGGGGCCGTGAAAACCTGTTCGGTCTCGCCTTGTTCAACAATCTCGCCGCGCTGCATCACAAGAACCCTATCGGTGATCGTGCGCACGACGCTAAGGTCGTGACTGATGAACAGATAGGTTAGGTTATACTTGGCGCTAAGGTCTGCAAGCAGATCCAATATTTGAGCGCGCACAGAGACATCCAACGCGCTAACCGCTTCGTCAAATACGATCAGGTCCGGTTGGATAATCAGGGCACGCGCAATCGCGATCCGTTGACGTTGGCCACCCGAAAACTGGTGGATATATTTGTTGGCATCAGATGGGTCCAAGCCCACGGCAGTCAGCGTTTGGTTGATCAATCTCTGACGTTCTTCATGGGATGGGGGTGTTTCCAGCAGATGGAATGGTTCAGTGATCAATCGCGCAACTTTGTGGCGGGGATTGAAGCTGCCAAATGGGTCTTGGAACACTACCTGCATCTTACGCCGAACCGCAAGATTGGGTTTGCGGCCTGTAAATACGGGTGCTCCGTCTAAGGTAATGTCACCGTCTTGCACGTCTTCGAGCCCCAAAATAGCCCTGGTTAGGGTCGATTTACCACATCCGCTTTCGCCGACCAAACCCAGACGTTCCCCGCGTTTGATGTCAAAACTAACTTTGTTCAGAGCACGGAAAACCCCCTTTGAGCCAAACACCGCTTTGCGTGGTGTCGTGTAATCACGCACCACGTTTTTGACGCGTAACAAGACATCGGAGGCTGGAAGATCAGGCAAGTTGACTTGATGTCCAGAAGCCGCAAACAGCATCTTGGTATAATCGTGCTGCATGTTCGTGAGCAGTGTTCTGGTTTTGCCCTGTTCTAACACTTCGCCTAGACGCATCACCACGATTTTGTCGGCCATATCAGACACCACGGCAAGGTCGTGGGTGATCATCAGTAGGCCCATATCAAAGTCGTGCGCGAGGTCTTTGAGCAAATCCAAAATCTGCGCTTGCGTGGTGACGTCCAGCGCCGTTGTCGGTTCATCCGCGATCAGCAGTTTGGGGCGCAAGGCGATGGCCATTGCGATGACAACGCGCTGGCGTTGGCCACCCGATAATTCGTGTGGATAGCGCGACAACGGGAATTGTTCTTGGGGCAGGCCGACACGGGTCAGCACATCTGCGGCGCGGGCCATGGCATCGGATTTTCTCATGCTGCCGTGGATCAGGATGGTTTCGGCCACCTGTGCACCGATGGTTTGTACGGGGTTCAGCGCGGTCATTGGTTCTTGGAACACCATGCCGATCTTGTTGCCACGAATGTTGCATAGGTCTGCCTCTGACGTGGTCAGCAGGTTTTGGCCCTCAAGTGTAATCGTGCCTGTGGTTTGGGATCCTTTAGGTAGCAGTCCCATGGTCGCCAAAGCTGTCAGTGATTTCCCTGACCCGCTTTCGCCCGTGACCGCGACGATCTCGCCGGTGTTCACAGACAGGGACACGTCCCGCAGGATAGGCGTTCCGTTGATCGAAAGCGATAGGTTGGTGATGTCCAGCAAACTCATGTTCTGGCCACCCGTGTGCGCGGGTTTAGATAGTCGCGTAAACCGTCACCCATAAGGTTCAGGCCCATCACAGTGATGATGATCGCAAAGCCTGGGATCAGAGCCAAGTGTGGCGCGATACTGACCAGCGTTTGCGCGTCCGCCAACATGCGTCCCCAGCTGGGAGTCGGGGGTTGCGCGCCAAGGCCGACATAGCTAAGTGCGGCTTCGGCCAAGATGCCAAGGCTGAATTGAATGGTGGCTTGCACGATCAATAGGTTCAGCACGTTGGGTAGGATATGTTCCACAGAAATGCGGGCCGCGTTTTTGCCAGCGACACGCGCGGCTAGGATAAATTCACGCTCCCAGATTGGCATGGCAGCACCGCGTACTACGCGGGCGAAAACGGGGATGTTGAAGATACCAATGGCGATGATGGCGTTCACCGCACCTGCGCCAAAAATGGCGGTGATCAGGATGGCGATGACCAGTGAGGGGAAGGCGAATATAAGATCATTGGCCCGCATGATCAACTCGTCAATATACGACCCTTTGCGTGCAGCGGCCCATAGACCCAATGGAATGCCCAGCCCCATGCCTATACCAACAGCCACAAATGCCACGGCGATCGAGGTGCGCGCACCGACCATGATCATGCTGAAAATATCACGACCAAAGTGGTCAGTTCCAAACCAGTGGGTCAGGTTTGGGGTTTGAAGTTTCGCGGGGATGTTCATTGCGACGTGGTCGAATGGGGTCCAGATGAAGGACATCAAAGCCGCCAAAATCGCGATGGCTGAAAGGATCAGGCCAATGATAAGATTGCGGTTCATGTGCGTGCCCTTAATCGTGGGTCAACGGCGGCATAGGCCAGATCGACAGCGAAATTCACTACGATCACGGCAAAGACCAAAAGCATCACAACGGATTCAACCACGATCAAATCCCTCGCGCTGATTGCTTGGAACACAAGGCGTCCAAGGCCGGGCAGGTAGAACACTTGTTCAATGATGATCCCACCAGCAAGTAGGAATGAAAACTGTAAGCCTATGATGGTCAACACAGGGATCAGCGCATTACGCAACCCGTGTTTCCACAGGGTTTGCGTAGTGGTTAAACCCTTGGCGCGGGCTGTGCGCATGAAGTCCTCGTTCATCACATCCAGCAAGGCGGATCGCATGACGCGGGCCAGAATGGCGGCTTGGGGCAAGGCGAGTGAAATAGCGGGTAAAGTGAGCGACCACATGACTGCGCCCAGCCCTTTGTCCCAACCGGCAAAGCCACCGCCTGCGAACCAGCGCAGTTTGATGGCAAAGATTAGAACCAACATCATGGCGAACCAAAAGTTTGGGATGGCGACGCCAAGCTGGGTGGCGCTCATAACGGCAACGTCGCCCGTTTGGCCGCGACGAGCGGCTGCGTAGATGCCAGCGGGCAGGGCGATAAGGGTGGATAAGGCTAGTGCAAACAGGGCAAGGGGCAGGGAAACCCAAAGGCGATCCGCAACCATTTGTGAGACAGGCGTGCGATAGGTATAAGACATGCCAAAGTCGCCGGTTAGCATGCCTTGGGTCCATGCGAGATAGCGTTCTAATTTTGGTATATCTAGGCCCAGTTCAGCGCGCAAAGCGGCAACCGTATCAGGCTGTGCGTTGATCCCCAGCATAAAGGATGCGGGATCACCTGGTGCGATTTCGATCACGAAAAAGATCAGTAAAGAGGCCACAGCCAAACTGATGCACAGGGAAAGAAAACGCTTAAGGGTGTAACGGATCATGGACAGGGAAACTTATTGGGGCAGGGGCCGCAGATTGGCCCATCGGTTCGGGCCTGAAAGCCCGAACCGTTCTTGTGGAGTTAAAGGCGACGATCAGTCAGCCCAGCTAACAGCCGTTAGGTCGGTTGCTTGGGTTGGTGCGTTGGTCCAAAGACCTTGAACGCCAGCCTTTGCCACTGACAATTGCGCCAGCTGGAACAAGTAACCGTTCACAAAGTCGCTTGAAATCATGCGTTGTGCATCGCCCATCAGTGCAGTGCGCGCTTCAGGGTCTGTTGTCGCGTTAAGGTTCGTCATCAACTCTTGGAACGCAGGGTTGTCGTATTGGAAATAGTACTCTGGGTTCGCATAGATGCCGATGTCCATTGGTTCTGTGTGTGACACGATTGTCAGGCCAAAGTCCTTGCCGCGGAACACAGTTTCCAACCACTGCGCCCATTCAACATTCGTGATTTGCACTTTGATCCCAACTTGGGCCAATTGCGCTGCGATGATTTCACCACCACGACGGGCGTATGATGGGGGCGGTAGGTGCAATGTTGTTTCAAATCCATCAGCAAACCCTGCTTCGGCCAGCAGTTTTTTCGCTAACTCAGGATCATATGCGCTGCTGCCAGTCAGGTCGACATATGCCGGATTGTGCGGGGCAAAGTGTGTGCCGATTGGTGTGCCGTATCCAAACATTGCGCCGTCAACGATGGCCTGACGATCAATGGCGTGTGCCAAAGCTTCGCGTACCTTCACGTTGTCGAATGGTGGCATCTTGTTGTTGGTTGATAGGATGGTTTCACCTTCAGTTGAGCCAACCAATACTTGAAAGCGCGGGTCCGCTTCGAACTGTGGAAGATTCTCAGGGGCTGGGAAACCAACAAATGCGTCCACATCTTCAGCCATGACAGATGCAAATGCGGCTGTTGGGTCAGAGATGAATTTGAATGTTACATTTTCTAGGACAGCAGGTGTGCCCCAATATGCATCATTGCGGGTCAGTTCGATTTTATCGCCCTGAACCCAGTTTGCAAATTTGAACGCACCGGTGCCGATCGGCGCTTGTTTGATGCCGTCGATGGATTCAGGTGCCACGATAATTGCGTCGCCCCATGCGAGGTTGAACAGGAAGTTGCCGTTTGGCGCGTCCAAGGTGACAACGACGGTTGCTGCGTCCAATGCGCTGACATCTGTGATGCCGGCAAACAGTGCTTTTTGCGCATTTGTGCTGTCGTCAGCACGGGCGCGGTTCAGCGAGAATTGAACGTCTTCGGCGTCCATGGTGCTACCGTCATGGAACAAAACATTGTCATGCAAGATGAACGTGTAAACCAAACCGTCATCTGAAATGTCCCAGCTTTTGGCCAAGCCCGCAACAACGGACCCATCACCCATAAAGCGGGTCAGACCCTCAAACACGTTGGAATATAGGACCGAGTCAATCGCGCCAGCGGCGGCGCTGGTTGGATCAAGGTGTGGTGGCTCAAGCTGCATGGCCACGGTGATGTCGGTGTTAGCGGCATGAGCTGCGAAACCCGCAACGCTCAGCGCAGAGGCAAGTGCCAATCGTGATACAAAATGTTTCATCGTTTTCTCCCTAGAAGTCTTTTAGTTTTTTCGCGGCAACAGCAGTGTCTCAAGGCTGGCGCCCATAACCTTTGCACTGTCGAGCATATCGTTGATCCCGATGTATTCATCAGGCTTATGCGCCATTTCCAAAATTCCGGGTCCGTAAGCGATACAGTTCTTCAGCTTACCGATCCGGTCAATATGTTTCTGATCGTATGTTCCGGGGCTGGCCACATATTCG
>DLQI01000157.1 GCA_002478745.1 Rhodobacteraceae bacterium UBA7436
TGATACCACCCCTTACCGGGAACGCGGCGCGCAATCGTCGCGCTTATCAAATTAATTTAGCCAGTTGAGCACGTAAACTGTTTTTTAGAATTGTTTATCATTTGCTGAATTTTCAAAAGTATATGAAGTTTCATAATATTGAAAAAAATGGACTTTGTGTGTATGAGAAAATATCAAAGTCCACGGAGCTTGCCCGGTTCACCGCACACAGATGCGCCTAAATGGCTAAAGCCCTATAAGCAACATGCCGGGACACTGGGCCCCGGCATTTCGTTTGTTACGTTGGTGACAGACTTACTTGATTAATGTCGCCGCCCAAGCACCATCTACAACCGAGCTCATACTGAACAGGCCAGCGACGTCGCCGTTTTCGTCGAAGTCTTGGTTTCCAGCTGCTCCTTCATAGTTGATGTCGCCACCCTTTGCGAGAATACCTTTGGCCTTTTCCCATTCACCTGGAAGGATAACTTCGCCTGGTGCGCTTGCAATTTCACGAAGTGCTGCTGCAATACCTTTACGGTCAGCAGAGCCCGCTTTTTCGATTGCCAAAGCAATCATGAATGTCGCGTCATATGCGTTTGGAACGAATGGATCAGACGCAGGAACGCCCGCCGCATCCGCAATGGCTTTCCATGCACCAAAGGCTTTTGTTGTTGGATCAGACGCAGAAGTTGTGAACGTGGTTGTGCCCAAGTTCTCTGAACCAATCTGATCAATCACTTCATCAGACAACATGCCGTCGGCACCGATAAATGTTGAGAACGCCGATGTTTCTAAAGCGTTTCGCATCAATGTGATACCGCCAGAACCGTAGTAAGCAAAAAGTGCGAGATTGTCAGATGTCGCGCCCAGGGTCGCAACTTCGGAGCGATAGGAAGCTTTGCTTGGCTCGTGTGCCTCGTTGGCTGTAACTGTGCCACCAGCAGCTGTAAATGCCTCAGAAAAAACGCTGGCGATTGCAACATTATAGTCGTCGTTAGCATAGGAAACAGCAACATCAGTGATGCCTTTAGCAATCGCAAGGTTTGCTAACGCAACACCTTGATAAGCGTCAGAGGCAGCAGTACGGAATACCAGGTCTGTGCCATTTTCCATGTTTGTGATCGCAGGTGATGACGCTGAAACAGATAACGTCACAACACCGGCTGGAATTGAAACTGACTCAGCTTGCGCAATCGCAGCACCTGAACACACAGGACCAACAATAGCAGCAACAGAGCTAACGTTGATCAATTTGGTCACAGCATCTACTGCCGCAACGGGATCACAAGCGGAATCCGCACGAATGACGTTGTACGCTTCTCCACCAGCAAACATGCCGCCTTGATCGTTAATGTTCTGTGCAGCCAGATCAACAGCCTGCGCCATTGGGGCAACCAGATCGGGGATAGGACCCGTCAAAGCCATTGGATTACCAATGTTGACGTCAGCAATAGCAGTTGTTGCTAACATCCCTAGCAGGGTGTTCGCGAATAGTATTTTTTTCATGTTTAGTCTCCCAATTCCCGCGAGTTATTTGTTTGACTGAGGCGAAGCGGGTCTCACCTCTGGCAGTATCCCGGCAGGGTACTTTTGTAAAACTACCTGCATCAGAATTCCAATTAGCATCATCCGCAAAAATCCGGCACGTGTCGCGAGTACCCCTGTGTCAAAAGACTGGAACACATAACCGGCCAAGTCAATAATACCACCTATCATCAATTCGCTTGCAGACCAGATGGTCCATATAAGGAAAGCCCCCAGCATTGCGCCACGATTGTTACCCGACCCACCAAGAATTAACATCACCCAAACAAGGAACGTGACCTTCGCAGGATCAAATGTATTCGTCGGTTCTATCAAGCGCAAATGCTGAGCAAATAATGCTCCTGCGAACCCCATGATCGCTGCCCCAATCACAAACGCTTCGACGCGGCGCGCAGTGACGTTCTTACCAGCCGCGCGCGCTGCCGGTTCGTTTTCCCGGATAGCAGTCATCATACGCCCCCAAGGCGAGATGCGCGCGCGTTCTAACATGCGATAGATAACGTACATGCAGAAGAGAACGGTTGCAGCAAAACAAGGCTGCCACCACCAATTTGGGAGTGCGTCAAAGAATACGGCCCAGCCTTCTGGAGTGTTGAACCAACTCATTGGCCAACTTGAATAGAACCGTTCCTCTGAGAAATGTTCCCAAGCGCGCGGGATCTTATTGATGCCACGCGGGCCATTGGTGACTTCGGTTTCGTTCTTCAGGATCAGCTTGATGATTTCAGAAATCCCGATAGTCGCAATCGCGAGATAATCAGATCGTAAACGTATGCATATCAGACCTATCACACCCGCAATCACGGCAGAGGCGACCATCGCCACGAACATCCCAACCGGTAAAGGTAGACCCAAACCACCATAGTGGAAAGTGCTTTCAGCAGTTGTCAGCAGGGCATAAGTATAGGCACCAACAGCGGCGAAACCCACAATACCTACGTTGAAAAGACCCGCGAACCCCCACTGTACATTAAGGCCCAGCGCAAAGATTGCGTAGATACCGCCAACAGTAGCCAGCGAGAGGAAGTAGAGCAAATATCCCAAATATGCCTCCATTAGAACGACCTCCCCTTGAACAAGCCCTGCGGCCGCACGATCAACATGACGACCATAATCGCAAAGGCAACGCCTGTCTTGTAACCAGGGCTAAGCAGAGGCGCATCGCCGATCCACGGATAGGCAGAAAGCTCTTCTGAAAGCCCTATGACAAGCCCACCAACTACAGCGCCATAAGGTTTACCAATGCCTCCAAGAATGGCTGCGGCGAACATAGGCAGCAACATGCGAAAGCCCATCGTCGTTTCCAGCATCTGGATATCCATCGCGAGAAACACACCAGCGGCAATCGCACAAACGCCGCCAACTATCCATGTAGCGCGGATCACCTGATCCACGTCGATGCCCGTAACATGCGCAAGATCAGGACTGTCTGAAACCGCACGCATCGCTTTACCGATCCGCGTGCGATTGAGAATGTAGCTTAGCACAACGACAAACACGATCGTGCCCGCAAAAATAAACAAGTGCTTGTTCGGTATCAACAGCATCGCACCAATGTCACTGCTCCACCCCAACAGGCTTGGGTTTGGCTTGGCAATTCCCGGCACAAAGGTCAGCTGGTTTGGACCCCAGATCACTTGTACAGCACTACGCAAAATCAACATCATACCAAAGCTGGCCATAACTACTTTAATGGTGTCAGCCTTGCGGAAGGGCTTATAGAAAAACTTATCAGTCCAGAAAAACAGATAGATCACCACGATAGAGGCTGGAATTGCAGCCAGCAAAGGATGCACTGCAATCCCTAATATTGCCGTAGCAATCGCCATAATCGTCCATGTTAGGTAGGCCCCCATCATCATCAATTCACCATGCGCAAAGTTGGCAAAACGTAGAATACCAAAGGTCAGCGTGATCCCAATCGCACCCAGCGCGTATATACAACCCAATACCAAACCGGGGATGAAGTAGAAGTTCACGAATTCAAAGCCAAATGATTCCCACATATCAGTGCCCTCCGCCCAAAAACATGCGCGCAATTTCGCGATTTTCAAGTAACTCCTTACCTTTACCAGTGTAACGGTTCGCACCGTCCACCAGAACATAACCACGATCCGCTACACCAAGCGCTTGCTTGGCATTCTGCTCAACAATCAAAATAGGCACACCTGTTGATTTAATTTTTTGGATTGTTGTAAAAATTTCACCACGATATTTTGGCGATAACCCAGCAGTTGGCTCATCAAGTAACAAAATCTTCGCATCAACCATCAGCGCCTTAGCCATCGCAACCATCTGACGTTGACCGCCAGACAGCGACCCCGCCGCTTGGTTCCTCTTTTCACCAAGGTCTGGGAATAACTCAAACATCTCTGCGAGGCGCTCTCGGATGCCTAAGGGACGTGTCCACGCCCCCATCTCAAGGTTTTCTTGCACGGACAAGTTCACAAAAACGTTCTGCGTTTGCGGCACGTAAGAAATGCCAAGACGCACTACTTCTGCCGCTGGCGTATTGGTGATATCTTTACCGTTCAATTCGACATTGCCGGAATTGATGGTAAGCAAGCCAAGCACTGATTTCATCGCCGTTGACTTGCCAGCACCATTAGGGCCAATGATCGCTACAATTTCATTTGGGTTAACAAATATGGACATGTCATGCAGAACCTCTGTCTGGCCATAACCTGCATACAAGTTGTTTAGAGAAAGAACGCTCATACTACTTCACCACCGAAATAGGCTTCGATTACGCGTTCGTCATTGCGCACCTCGTCCATTGTGCCTTGCATCAGGACTTGTCCTTCTGCAAGCACCACAACTTTGCCACAAAGACGCGCGATCATGTCCATGTCATGCTCTATAATACAAAAAGTATAGCCACGCTCTTGGTTCAACTGTTCGATCATGTCTGCAACCTTGCGCATTAAAGTCGGGTTCACCCCAGCGCCTGGTTCGTCCAAAAGAACGACTTTGGAATCGTTCATCATCGTTCGGCCTATTTCGAGAAGCTTCTTTTGACCACCAGAAAGATTGCCCGCAAGTTCATCAACAACATGGGTCAAACCCAAAAAATCCAATGTCTCACGAGCTAGTTCGACAACCTCTGCTTCACGCTTTCGCACTTTAGCACCTGCGAACCAGCTAGACCAAATGCTTTCACCTACTTGCCGAGGGGCTGCAACTGCCAAGTTTTCAAGGGATGTCATGCGAGCATACTCGTTGCTTAGCTGGAAGGTACGCATCAGGCCCTTGTGATAAAGAAGATCGGTGCGCTGACCGGTGACGTCTTCACCAAGCAATTCAATGCTACCAGCGGTAGGTGGTAATTCACCTGCAATCATATTAAACATCGTAGTCTTGCCAGCACCGTTTGGACCAATAAGACCAACGATTGCGCCCCGCTCGACATTAAGATCGACACCGCGTACCGCATGAAGGCCCCCAAAGTTCTTTTTGAGCCCTAAAACGCTGAGCACATTGTCACTCGCCGCCATACATTATTCTCCCTTAAAAATCCAAAGCGCGCCATAGGCTGATCGTGACTCTGTTAGCGCATTTAATGTGTAAACCGCCATGCAGATAAATAAGCAAGCTTTTTTCTCTACAGCAAATTTTTGCGATAGGTACCAAGCGTTGCCCCTGGCAAACAAGAACACAAAATGTTCCTAAAATAGACAACCAGTAAGACATACTCGACGTTGAGCTGACAAAAATGTTATTAATTTGATAATTTTTATGTAATTATGTCGGTATAGGCGGCTATTGAATCTTATGTTTCTACTTGGTCCTTATCTTTCATTTAGTAATGAAATGAACGACGATATTACTCCCTCATCAAAACACCAATTCGGACCACTATGATCTCACCACAAAAAAGCTAAAGTCGGGCACACGCTGGCAAGCAATAGGTGAAATCGTATGCATGCCAACCGTCAGTGCTTAGTAAAAGCAATGTCTGCTTGCTCAATGGACACTGAACGCCTCCCCCCCTCTAATTTCACAATACCAACACTGAATGGCCCGGTCCCAAGACGCTGGACCTTTCGCTTGGCATAGCGTTCCGATATCTTGAGGGACAACTAGAGCTATTGGGTGCAGCAATCCCTGAATAAATCTAATTTAGACTAATGTTTGATTGCGGGTAATGATTTACGATAAAATTTTATTTATTTTCATTTAGTTAATACATTATCAATAATTCAACGGTTTCACAAGGCAATGCCCAGCGCTTTGTAAAAAATATATATTGCAAATTGCATCGTGGGTGAAGATTCTTATTTGTAGTTCGGCCAAGTATCAGCAAGCCGATAGCCCTCGGGCCATGGATCGCTTGGATCCAACATGTGTTGGTGTGTACCCGTTACCCAACCACGACCACTTATCTGGGGTCGAATTGCTGAAGTTTCCCCAACTTTTGTTTCGCCC
>DLQI01000096.1:0-806 GCA_002478745.1 Rhodobacteraceae bacterium UBA7436
TGAGCGCATAAATTTCGATTGCCCCATCAATCTGATGCTTGCAATCATTAGTCTGACAGCACCGTCTGACAGTGACTCGGTAAGATTTATAAGACTGCGGTCCATGATTACACGCTAGAGGCGCACCGGAACAAACCAGCACGCCAACACAGATAATTTTCGGCACTTAGTTTATAAAGTGAAGTTCCCGTTGGCCTCTAGTACTCCCGAAAGCCATGCCGCCTGCTCGGTGTGTCTTGTCCGGTCACAAGCGCACTCATATATGCGGGTAAAATGCCTGTAAGTGGCATCTGGCACACTTGGTTGATGGCGTAAGATTGAGTTGATAGCCGATCTTATTGGTTTGATTTGTATAAAATTTGGTGCATACAAGCGACATGGAATTCCTAGACGTTAGCCATAACACTGCGCTTGTCATCGCATCGATCGTAGTTGCCTTTATCGCAGGCTTCACAGGTTTGACGTTGTCCAAGGATCTTTCCAAGCAAAGCGTTTTGCGTCGCAAAGCGTCAATAGCAATGTCAGCGGTCGCTTTGGGCGGTGGTATCTGGTCGATGCATTTCGTGGCAATGCTTGGCATGCAGATGCCCATCCTTTTTTATTATGATGCGGCGATAACGCTCGCGTCCGCTTTGCTGGCTATTCTTATTGTGGGGACGGCTTTGCTGTTACTGCACTTTCGCCAACGGACACCTTTCACCTTGTCTGCGGCAGGCGCGTTGGTTGGATTTGGAATTCTGGCGATGCATTATGTGGGCATGGTCGGTCTGCAATTGTGCCGCGCGGTCTATACACCTTCAGGTATC
>DLQI01000096.1:881-3965 GCA_002478745.1 Rhodobacteraceae bacterium UBA7436
ACAAATCGCAATATTTTATTTGGAACGTTGTGCTTTGGAGCTGCAGTCAGCGCTGTTCATTTTGCTGCCATGGCTGGGACCAATTTTGTCGTTGTTCCGACTTTGAATGAATTTGGCCCAGTCATGAGTAACGAAACGCTCGCGATGGGCGTTATCTTATCAAGCTTTGTCATCTTTGGCGCTTTCCTCTGGATGGGAGTGACGTTCCTTGATCCGGTCACGCCCCAAGTGGTGGAACCTTCTGTAGTTTTGGCGAGTGCCTCCAAGGTGCCCACTTTGTCAGCACCTGTACTAATAGCTTTACGCATTCCTTGCGAACGCAATGGGGTTACGCAATTGATTGATCCCGCTCAGGTCGCGTTTGTGCGCGCCGAAGGCCATTACACCAAGGTTTACACCCTGAAAGAACAACACTTCTGCGCTTGGCCAATCACCGAGGCGTTTAAGCGGCTGGATGGGGCTGGGTTTATCAAAACCCACCGAAGCTATTTGGTGAACCCAAAGCTGGTCGAGCATTTTGAGCGGCTAAAAGACAACGGTATTTGTCGCTTTAGCGACGCCAAGCTGCCCTCTGTTCCGGTCAGCCGCTCGAATTTAAAGCTCGTCCACGACGCATTGGGTCTTTAGGCTTTCGCAGTTCGAGCAGTCTGAGGCGCATTTCGTGCAAAATCGCGATCACTTCGTTGATAAATGCAAGCGCCTGCATACCGCTTCGTTCAATCTTTAGTTCTTGAATTAATCGTGGAAACGGGAGGCGAAGCAATGATACCAGCAGCGTTCGAGTACTACAGGCCGACAGACATGGCAGGCGTAATCGCCCTGCTTCAGGAACATGGAGATGATGCGCGGGTGATCGCGGGTGGGCACAGCCTGATCCCGATGATGAAGCTGCGGATGGCCGAGGTCCCGCATTTGATCGATTTGCAAGCTATTGAGGGGCTGAATGAGATCGCAGTTACAGAGGGCACCATTAAGATAGGCGCGATGGTTACACAGCACGAGATCATCAATTCTGTAGAGATGGAAAAGGCCGCCCCAATCATGAAAGAGGCAGCCCTGCAAATTGCAGACCCACAGGTCCGTTACATGGGAACCGTGGGTGGCAACGTCGCAAACGGGGATCCTGGCAACGACATGCCTGGCCTGATGCAATGCCTGAACGCACAGTTTCACCTAGTTGGCCCTGAAGGAGACCGAGTGGTCGATGCGCGCGATTTCTACGAGGCCGCCTATATGACCGAACGTGAAGACGAAGAAGTCCTGACTGCTGTGAGCTTTACAGCCCCCGTCGGTGGCTTCGCCTATGAAAAACAAAAGCGCAAGATTGGTGATTATGCCACCGCCGCTGCCGCAGTACAAATTTCGAAAAAGGGCGACAAAGTCGGTGCGGCCTCAATTGCGATGACCAACCTCAGCGATACACCGGTCTGGTCTGAAGGCGCAGGGGCGGCACTCGTTGGCACAGCCTGCGATGAAGCGGCCGTGAAAGCTGCCGTGACCGCCATGCTCGGTGACATCGATCCAACAGAAGACAACCGCGGCCCTGTCGCATTCAAACGCCACGTCGCTGGTACCGTTCTTAGCCGCGCCATCGCGTGCGCTTGGTCACGGGCATAGAGGAGAAATAAACATGTCAAACAAGATGCACGTCAATCTCACCGTCAACGGCGAAGATCACGAATTCCTCGCTGAACCACGCGAACTGCTGATCTACGCGCTGCGGGAAAAGCTCAACATCACTGGTCCACACGTCGGCTGTGAAACGTCCCATTGTGGGGCCTGCACGGTCACGATGAACGGTAAGTCTGTGAAGTCCTGCACCGTTTTTGTGGCGCAAGCCAACGGCGCAGAGGTCACCACCATTGAAGGAATTGGCAACCCAGATGCGCTGCACATCCTGCAAGAGAGCTTCAAAGAACACCATGGACTGCAATGCGGTTACTGCACGCCGGGCATGATCACGCGCGCAGTCAAGCTTTTGGAAGAAAATTCAAACCCGACTGAAGAAGATGTCCGTTTTGGTATAGCGGGCAACATTTGTCGCTGCACTGGCTATCAGAACATCGTGAAATCAATTCTATCAGCGGCGTCTGAGATGAATGCAGCCAAGGAGGCGGCACAATGAAGGACGAAATCACACGCGAAGATCGGGTTGCAGGTCTAAAAGGCTTGGGCTGCTCGCGCAAGCGGGTCGAAGATGCGCGCTTCACTCAAGGTAAGGGCAACTACGTCGACGACATCCAACTACCTGGAATGTTGCACGGCGATTTTGTGCGCTCGCCCTATGCCCACGCGCGGGTCAAGTCGATTAACATCGAAGCTGCCATGGCGCTGCCAGGTGTTGTCGCGGTTCTGACGGCCAAAGACCTTGAGCCGTTGAACCTGCACTGGATGCCTACGCTGGCTGGCGACAAACAGATGGTGTTAGCCGACGGTAAGGTCTTGTTCCAAGGTCAAGAGGTCGCCTTTGTCGTGGCCAATGACCGTTACATCGCGGCCGACGCGGTTGAATTGGTCGAGGTGGATTACGAAGAACTCGAAGTCATCGTCGATCCATTTAAATCCCTGCAATCGGATGTTGTCCTTCGTGAGGATTTAGTGGCCGAAGACGGATCAATTCCCAACGGTGCGCACGGCCCACGCAAGCACCCCAATCACATCTTCACGTGGGAAGCCGGCGAGGAAGAAGCTACCAATCAAGTGATCGGCAACGCCGATGTCGTTGCAACTGAAGAAATGTACTATCACCGCACTCACCCTTGCCCGCTTGAGACCTGCGGTTCGGTTGCGTCGATGGACAAAGTGAACGGCAAACTGACCCTCTGGGGCACTTTTCAAGCCCCGCATGTGGTGCGCACGGTTGCATCACTGCTGTCAGGTATTGAAGAGCATAATATTCGTGTTGTTTCCCCCGATATCGGTGGTGGATTTGGCAACAAAGTTGGCGTTTATCCCGGCTATGTCTGCTCAATCGTAGCATCTATCGTCACAGGCGTTCCTGTAAAATGGGTCGAGGACCGGATGGAAAACCTGATGTCCACTGCCTTCGCCCGCGATTACTGGATGAAGGGCAAGATCAGCGCC
>DLQI01000014.1 GCA_002478745.1 Rhodobacteraceae bacterium UBA7436
AGCTGCGTCGGGGCAAAAGTACCTTTTGCAAACCGTTTATAGCTGTTGATGTAGGGTGCCATGAAATAGGTGTAGTCAGCAGCATATTTCATCATGCCAGCGACGTAGCTTTCCATCAGTTTTGACATTGCATGTGGCCGATCTGGGTCAAAGAACGCGTTCTTGCCATCTTTCCATAACGACTGATGCACATGACTTGCACTGCCAACGCGATCCTTGTGCCATTTTGGGAGGAAACTAGCGGCAACACCGTTTTGATAGGCAATTTCTTTGATCGCGTGTTTCGCAATAGTGTGGTGGTCTGCGGTGGCCAAAGCGTCCGCGTATTTGATGTTAAGCTCTTCTTGGCCAGCCTCGGCCTCACCCTTAGAGCCTTCGATTGGCAGGCCCATCGAGCGCAAATGATTGCGGATTGGACGCATCACATATTCTTCCTTGGAAGTTTGCAGGATGTGATAATCTTCATTGTAATTAGAGATCGGTTTGAGCGCAAAACCGCTCTTCGTTATCTCATCGGAGGTGCCTTGGAATAAGAAAAACTCCAGCTCCGTCGCCATTACAGCATCAAAACCTAATGCTGCAGCGCGCAAAATTTGGGCTTTCAGCATTTCACGCGGAGAATGAGCCACTGGCGCATGGGTAGTGTGGTCTTCTACGGTGCATAGGCACATAGCAGTGGCTTCAAGCCACGGCATAGGGCGCAACGTGGTAAGATCAGGCTTCATGACATAATCACCATAGCCACTTTCCCAACTGGTCGAGGCATAGCCACTCGGTGTTGCCATCTCTAGGTCAGTAGCGAGAAGATAGTTACAGCAATGGGTTTCTCCCTCGGCGATCTCAAGAAACCCCTCGGCATGGAACCGCTTACCCATCAAACGACCCTGCATATCAGGAAAGCAGGCCAGAACGGTGTCGATCGTGCCATCTTTGACGGCCGCTTCGAGTGCCTCAAACGTGAGATTGCCTGCCATGAGTTGTATCCTTATGTGCGTTCGGACCATCCCACAGACATTGCGGGATGGTAGATTGTTTTCTGTGGTGTGTTACTCGAAATTGTAAGGGGCACCGGCCTGATTGATGACGGCGTTGTACTCTTTGAAGATGTTCACAACTTTCTGGTGCACTTCGCCTTCTTGCGCCACTTCTTCCCAGAATACCTTGGCGGCGTTTTCAACTTCGGCCCACTCGTTCGCAGGAACCGAGCGCAATTGCAGCTTATCGCCATTGGCGCGCAGGGCTGCTTCGCCACCCCAATACCACTGGTTGCGGTAAGTATGTCCAGCCTCAGTTGCGGCCATCACGATGGCTTTAAGGTGCTCTGGCAGATCAGCCCAGCGCTTTTCGTTCACGAACCATGACCCGATCCATGCGCCCGAGATATTATTGGTCAGAAAATAATCGGTCACATCGGCCCAACCAACAGTGTAGTCTTCGGTAATGCCGGACCATGCCATGCCGTCCAACTCGCCTGTTTGCACGGCAACTTCGGCGTCCTCGTAAGGGATGTTCACCGGAACAACGCCGAATTGCGTCAGGAACCGCCCCGCTGTTGGGAAGGTGTAAAGGCGCAGGCCATCAAGATCAGCCACGCTTGTGATCTCTTTGGTGGTGTTGAAGTTACACGGATCTTGGCCCGCCGCCGACAACCATTTGACGCCGACTTTGGCGTATTCTTCTTCCCAGATTTCCTTCAGTCCGTATTGGTTGAACAACACAGGAACATCAAGGATGTGTTTGGTCGCAAAAGGGAAATACCCGCCAAATTGTTGCAATGGCGTGGGTGAGGCCATCGAATCATCGTCAGAATGAACCCCGTCGATGGTGCCGCGCTGCAACGCCTGAAACAGTTCGCCAGTCGGGACGATCTGGTCGGCATAGAACAGTTCAATCTCCAACTCTCCGTTGGCAGCCGTGTTGATATAATCGATGACCGGCTTCGTTACATGTTCGCCAAGTGCCGATCCCGCGTAGGTTTGAAAGCGCCATTTGATCGCTTCCTGCGCGCGGGCAATCGAAGGTGCTGCCAATGTTGCAGCTCCAACAAGGCCCGCTTTCCGAATAAAATTACGTCTTGTGGTCATGATAGTCTCCTAGTTTGATTTTTGCTCCGTTGGTGGAGTTCTTGGGTTTAATTACCGTAAACGTAGTCAGGCAGCCAAAGTGCCAGTTGTGGGAAAACCATTACAAGGATCAGCGCACCGAACATTACCAGCACGAACGGCCCGATGGATCGGTAGATATCCTGAATACTGATCTCTGGTGGGGCCATGGCGCGCATCAGGAACAGGTTATACCCGAACGGCGGCGTCATATAAGCAATCTGGCAGGTGATCGTGTAAAGAATTCCGTACCAGATCAGATCGAACCCGAGCGCGCCGACCAACGGGACATAAAGCGGTGCAACGATGACCAGCATCGCTGTATCATCCAGAAAAGTCCCCATGAGGATAAACGAAAGCTGCATCAAAATAAGAATGACCCAAGGATTTAGGCCAAGACGGTCCGTGAACAAGTTTTCAATCGCTTTCACGGCGCCCAATCCGTCAAACACAGCGCCAAATGCAAGGGCCGCAAGAATGATCCACATGAACATACAGGTAATGCCAAGCGTATTGCGGACCGAATTCTCAAACACTTCCCGTGTCATGCGGCCCTTGAGGACGGCCGCAAGAAACGCCGACATTGCGCCAATCGCAGAGCTTTCAACCAGCGATGTCCAGCCGTTCACAAAAGGCACCATCATCACTGCAAAAATGACCAGTGGAAGCAAACCCGCGCGCAGCAATCGCAGCTTTTCCGCCATCGGAATGTCGCGTTCCGCTGCATCCAGTGCGGGGCCCAGTGCAGGGTTTTTCCAGCACCGGATCACGATATAAAGAATGAACATCGCGGCCATCATCAACCCGGGAATAACGCCTGCCAGCCATAACTGCCCTACCGGTTGCCGCGCTATCATCGCATAGAGCACAAGCACGACAGACGGGGGGACCAGGATTCCAAGCGATGACCCCGCCTGAATGACCCCAGTAACCATCCGCTTGTCATAACCCCGTTTCAGCAGTTCTGGCAGAGCAATCGTGGCGCCAATCGCCATGCCAGCAACGCTGAGGCCGTTCATCGCTGAAATCAGTACCATCAGGCCAATCGTCCCGATAGCAAGCCCTCCGCGCACACCGCCCATCCAGACGTGGAACATCTTGTAAAGGTCATCGGCAATCTTGGATTCGCTTAGCACGTAACCCATGAAGATGAACATTGGCAGCGTTAAAAGAGGATACCATTTCATCAGCTTCATAGCGGCAGCGAAGCCAAGGTCAAACCCGCCTCTGTCCCCCCAAAGCAGCAAGGCTGCGACAACAGCCACAAACCCGATCGCCCCGAATACGCGCTGGCCGGTCAGTAGCATTAGCATCATGGTCGAGAACATCAAAGTTGCGATCATTTCATAGGACATCAGATTTCGGCCCCTTTAAGACGCAGGATATCTTTGGACAGTTCGGAAATGCATTGCAGCAACATCATGAAAAAACCGACAATCATCACAACTTTGATCGGCCACAGATAGGGACGCCACGGCGACGATGATCTTTCCATTGTGCCAACTTCTTCTGTACCGATGAGAAGGCCGCTAAAGTATGAGAAAGGTTCCGTGCCCCAATAACCTAGAGAATAGGCGGTGGAACTTACAGCTCCGTAAAGTAAAACGCCGAGATAAACGATCAGAAAGAATACAGTAAACATATCAAACCATGCTTTTTTACGCAGCGACCATTCGCCATAAAGCAAATCCATCCGAACGTTTGACCCAAGTTGCATAGAATAGGGACCACCTAAGATGTAATAGGCGACCATCACGAACTGGGCCATTTCCAGCGTCCAAAGCGTAGGAAGGAAGAACGTCTTGCTGATAGATGACCACAATAAAACACCCATCAATACGAAGATAAAATACATCATAAAGCGCCCAACTCGATAGTTTACCGCATCCACCGCCTTAATATATCCGCGCATCACAGCTAACATTGAACCACCTTATGGGTCTGAAGCGAGGTGAAAGCCTGGGAAATCCAGCTTGCCAACATGTCAGCCATCTTGGCCTGTTGATCCGGCGTCACGATCAAATCATTGCGAATTTCGAGCATCACGTTCGGATGCCCGTGCTTGACGCCGTGTACTTTCAGCGTGTGAGTGACACCGTGTTCAGGCCCATAGGGTACGTTGCGTTGCACGTTTGCATCCGTGTGCTGAGCTGCTACAGCAAGCATTATATCAGCTAGCCGCGTATCAACGTCATGCAAAATGCCGACCTCAACTGAGCGCTGCGCGCCGTGAAAAACGGGCGAAAAGCTATGCACAGTGACTATAATTGGGTCCGTAACACTAGCAACCATCTCGCTTAGCGCGGCTTCAAACGGTCGATAAAAAGTGTTTGTCCGCGCATCGCGATCCGCTGGCGACAGGTTTGCGTTGCCGGGGATATCGAAGACTTCGCTGCGCACAGGCATTGCATCCTTGGCCGATGGGGGACGGTTACAATCATAAATCAACCGTGACACGCCACTAGCAACCAACCCTGCTCCAAGTTGGTTCGCCAACCTCGTTGCAACGGGCATCGCACCCGGATCCCAAGCTACATGGCTCGTGCGCACGCCTTCGGACAATCCCAAACCCTTAAAGGAAGCAGGAAAATGATTGGAAGCATGTTCGCATACAATGACAAACGGCGAAGCATCGTTCGCACTTTGTGACAAAACATGAGTATCTGTTGGCGTGGTTTTTATTTGTGACATAACGTTCCCTTGCGATCAGGCTCTTGCTAAACAATACTGTTGTCAACAAATTTGTGAAAATTTTATCTCACGCAAGTGTGAGGTGATATATTTTTAATCAAAATAAAGAGGCACTACATGTCCGAAGCTAATCTGACGATTTCAGACCGCATCCAGAATCAGCTGGATGACCTTACGAGAGCTGAACGCCAACTGGCGCATTCGATTCTAGAGAATTACCCAGCGTCAGGGCTTGGCCCACTCAGCGCCTTGGCAAAAGACGCCAAAGTTTCGGTGCCTACAGTAGCGCGAATGGTACAAAAGCTCGGGTTTGATGGTTACCCTGAATTTCAAACCGAACTGCGAGAGGAATTGAAAGCGAAGGCAAAAGGACCGATTGCGAAACATGAGACATGGGCAGGAGGCGCACCGTCTGAACATATCTTGAATCGCTTTACAGACGCAGTGATCGAAAATATTCGACACACACTTGGCCAGATTGAACCCAAAGATTTTGATGCAGCCTGCTCAATGTGTGCGGACAAAAAACATCATCTTTATATTGTTGGCGGTCGAGTTACACACACGTTGGCGGAATATTTTTTCATGCACATGCAGGTCATTCGCCCAAAACTGACGCATATCCAGTCTACTTCAAATACATGGCCACACTACCTTTTGGATGTGAAAGAAGGCGATGTCTTTGTTATTTTTGACATGCGCCGTTATGAAAATAATACGTTAAAGCTGGCGGAAATGGCCTATGCAAAAGGCGCTAAGCTAATCCTATTTACAGATCAATGGCGCTCACCGATCCATCAATTGGCGGACATTAGTATGAGCAACCGGATCGTCGCACCTTCGGCATGGGATTCTGCCGCAACACCTCTTTTATTAGTCGAAACGCTGATTTCAGCGGTGCAAAACCTGACATGGGGCGACACGAAAGATCGCATTGAAGAATTGGAAGCGATGTTTGATCAAACCAAACTTTTCAGGAAATTCACTTAAATAGAGGAGTGATTTTTGAAGACCGGCAGGTTCGCAGCATCAGGAGAAAAGTCATATCACCGGTGCTGCCAGACGAATAAGAACTCGCA
>DLQI01000018.1 GCA_002478745.1 Rhodobacteraceae bacterium UBA7436
ACGATCAGTCCAAAACTATTGTGTGAACAGGCCAACAAGACCTGTTTGGCAATTTCCCTGACGCAATGTCTCGAAGAAATGGTTGTCTGTTGGGGCTGTCTGCCCATTGAGCGTGCCCAGCAAGGCTTGCAAGTCAAGCGGTGGACGGCTGCAAAAAACTGCAACCAACTGATCGGCCCCCAACGGGTGGCTCACACGGAACTGTACCGGAAAACCAATATTATCGACGCCTTTGTTGTCTTGTTCGCGTAAGGGATAAAGATACTGGATATCACCGTTTGACGCGATATTGAAAAGGGTCAAAAAATTCATCTCTGGGTGAGGTGGAAAAAAGGTAAACCCGACACGCGCACCAACACCGTGGGCCATGCTGTCTTGCGCCGCACGGATGTCAATTGATGGCACCCCGTTGCGTTTTGAACCCCTAACAACGTCAAGCGCAAGGCCACGTGCAATCAACCGCCCTGCTCCACCAGTGATCGTCGTGATAGGATCACCAGTGTGGTTCAGAACCTCCCATTGTTTCCCTTGATCTACAAAGGTAAGAAGCGCGTTAGTTTGAACTTCTGTATAGCTTATCCCTTCTAGTCCGGGTGGAATAACACCAATAAATCGAACCGGTAGCCCTTTGGTCGCTAAGGATGCAGGCGCGCTTGGTGGGTTAGGTTTTGCCGCAAGAATGAAGGCTTCTTTACTGTCGCCGCGTGGCAATATCCGTGGCTGTTGGGTTTGGTTCATATGCGTAAAAACGCGATCTTCCAAGAAGTTCGACAACTCATTGCGCGTCACGCTCCCGTTTTTATCAAGGTCAGCAGCACCGTCCAAGGCCTTGGCAAAAAACCACGACAAAGCTCCATGCGCTCTGTCGCCAAACCGTGTTTCGGTGACCAAGCGATCCTCAGATGCCGTGGCCAAAATTTGTGTTACGTTCGGCAGCTCGTCCGCTTCGTCATCGCCAATTTCCGCCTTTAACTCTCCCAAGATCGGATCAAGTGGGATATCCCAAACGCCACCACTGCGTGTCAGTCCCATCCCCGCGATATTGACGTTGCGTGTCAGCCCCGCAGAGTGGCAGCTATCCATCACCCAAATGATGTTATAGGCGGCTTCCTTGGACAAAAGTTCGCGGAGCTGATCGTCTGAAAGCCGCCCAACGCGCGGGTTCTTAGGGTCAAACTCGTGAAACATGATCGTTTCGTCCAAGCCATCAGTCTTTTCATCGAATGGTTCAGATACTTCCCTTTCCTGACCGCCGTGGCCCGAGAAACTGACGATAATAGTATCGCCAGATTTCGCCTCAAGTGTCATTTCTTTCCAGCCAGCCAAGAAACTTTTAACCGTGGCACCACTGTCGATCAAAATACGGCTATCAGGCAAATCGATGCCGGCGCGGCGCATGGACGACGCAATCAAGGTGGCGTCATTCACGGCCCCCTCAAGGTCCGAAAGTTCGCCAACTGGTGCTGGAAATGCCTCAAAATGTTCGTAGTCATCAACGCCCACGACCATACCAAACTGCGCACCCCATGAAGGGCACGCCAGAAGGCAGGAGGTTGCGCCCACCGCTAGAAAATGCCCTATCCTAGTCATGCAGAACTAGCTCAACGCGGCGAGCAATAGCGCGGCGTTCTTCGTCGGAATAGATGGATTGGTCAACATATTGGGGCGGTTGTCTTTCGCCTTTTCCATCCACATAAATTTGCGCACGAACGCCTTGGCCACTTAGAAAACGACTGACAGTTTCTGCGCGTTGTAAGGATAGGCGTAAGTTGAAAGCGTCAGAGCCGACTTCATCTGTATGACCGACTACGCTGAGCCGCTGAACCTTGTTGGACAGAAGGAAGTTGGCGACGGTTTGCGCCTCACGAACTCCTGCATAATCGAAATCAGCCGAACCAAATGCGAATTTTATCGGCAAATATACGGCTTTTACTGAGGTCGCTACAGCGTCGGCAACGGCGTAAACTTCCTTGTCGGCACCCACGTATGGGTCAACAGCAGGCACTTCAGCATATGTCGAGTCTTCGTCCGGCGCGACGTAAGTTTCGGTAGTTGCGGTTGGCGCGGGTTTTGAACCCACCGCTTCGATTTGAATGCCACGCATAGCGGATTTCAAAACGCCAGACGCTGCACCACCTCGGGTAATGGTCGAGGACATGCTGCCCGAGAGCATCATGTTCTCTTGGGCCAATCGGGCGATCCGTTCTGCAACAGGCACCAAGCGCACATCAGAGCCGGTCAGAGTGGGGTCCGTGATTGTATCGAGGGCCGCACTGTACATTTGCGCGGCCTCTTCCCGCTGACCTCTTTTGGCAGCGATATCACCACGCACGGCCTGAACCGCCCAATGAAGGGCTGGGGCATTGGCCAACATTGCGTCTGCCCCATCCAGATCGTTGACAACAATCAATTGCTGCGCACGTTGTGCCAAAACAGCAGATGCTTGCCCCATTGCGGCGCGCTCAGTTGCCTGACTGCAACCAGCCCCACGCACAATATTTACGACAGCTAAAAGAGCGTCCGGACTTTGGCCATCCAATTCAGCACGTAATTGTGCCAAGGATTCATCGCAGGTGGCCGCCTCAACCAACGAGGGTGAAAGGATCAGAGCTGCGACCGCCAAAGTTTGAGAGAAATTGTTCATTTAGCTTACTCCCTAGCGTGACACGTTGAAAGTGACGTGGTTCGTCGCACTTGCACCGCTGTCTTGCGCAACTTTGTCTGCGGCCTCGATCGCGATACCCCGCGTTAGGGGCAATGAGCGTTCCTTTGCATAATCAACAGCAGTTTGCCGATCCATACGATGACCATCCAGCCCACCTTCGCGACAGAAGGCAAGCATGGTCTCACCCGTGCCGGGCGTATCAAAGCGGATTCGCAGGTCGGATCCAGTGTATGGAATGCGGCGTACTTCACCCGCTTCAAGGAAGCGTGGACCAAGGATGGCTTGCGGCAATTCCTCAATGCTTTTACTGGCTTCAATATAGAACATTTGAAGCTCGCAGCGTTTGTTTGCGCTAATGTCAAACTGAAGCAGATCGTTGACATACACGTTTGTTTCAGGAACCGACAAAGCCAGTTTCAACCTGTCCACACTCATTTGCGGCGCAGGATCATAATCAAGCGGTGCGGTGACTGCAGCCATATAAGGGGCCTCGTATTTGGCAACCTTTTCGCCCAGTGCCTTTTCCACCTTCACTTCGTAATCAGCCGACGCTGCCGCCGAAACAACATAGCCACCGTTCAAACGGTAAGGTCGAAGATCCGTCAGACGCGGTAACAGTTCCGAGTAATAAGTTTCCAACTCAGAGCGGTGTACTTTCGCACCGCCATCCATACGACTGATCCAATCCGCCAGAACAACCGTCAAACGCGGATCCCCTAGGCTACGTGCGCGTGAACGCAACATATCAACATCCATGTGGAACTCGCGAGCGAGGCCATTGAGATCGATTGAATTGAAATGTAGGTCGGCAAGGTAGGTAAAGATCTCACCACCGCCCGCACTTGAAGGGGCTGCAAGGCTTGTAAGACGACCGGTTGGCGACAGTTCAGTTGCGTTAAGGAGCGAAAGAGATTTCAGGAAAGCTTGGCTGTCTGCCTTGTAGATCTCACTAAGCTCCTCGTTATCAACATAGATTTCCAAAAGAACGTCCAACTCTTCGCGGGAATAACGCTGCGAAGACATTAGAAGATCACGCATTTGGTCACGTTTGGCGATCATACCGTTGGCGTGACAATCAAAACATGAGCGGGCGTTTTCTATCTCCACACCTTTGCCAATTGGCTTGGTACGGAAGGACACGATAGACGCAGGGCCCACCAAAAGACGGTCGCCATTGCTTTCGGACAGATAGTAACCCTGTAGGCCATTGGGCAACGAGAAAATCATCTCCCCACCATCATGTTCAAAGGCTTCTAGGCCTGAAGGTGTATAAGACAATTCTTCTGGTCCATCTGGGTGAAGACTTAAGGATTGGCGGCCTTCATCACCCGCAAAATCATAAGATTTCCAGTAGTATCCGCCACGCTGCAATTCAAAGCGTTCAAGCATGCGGTTGTGATCAGAAACCCCTGAAGCCCCTGGCAACATCGCCGCACGAATGACACGTCGAGATTGAATTTCACGTTCCACATCAAGACCGATTTGACGCTCCAGATCGGAAATCTGTTCGGTTAGGCCCAAGAACATATCGTAATAGGGGGCCTCAGAACCGAAATGCGTAAACCAGTCGGCCCGCATAATCGGAACGGGGGATCCAACGGCATCGGCAACAACACCCAGCAGCGGATCAGTCGTCGGATCGATGCCGTAGGGATAAACCTCTGCAAGGTCTGTAAAGGCCGCTTGAGTAAACCCTGAACGACGGGCCGTCTCAGTGTACTGACCAGTTGTAATCGCGTTCCAAACTTCGGTTGTCCAACCATAATCGCGCATATCGATACGAACAATCGCACCTTCCGTGCCCGAGAGTGGCGTAACCGGAACCACACGTGGACCTGTCGAAACCGAGTTCACGAATTTATTGAAGGCTGCATGCAGATAGAACATCGGATTGCGACGCGCACCTGTTTGGCTGCAATCAACCTCCGAAAGTGGTGTGTTTGCAAAACTGAAATAGCGATAAAAAGCGCGATCACGCTCATTGATTGCTGAGATGTCTTTTGCAACAGCCAACATACGTTCGGCGCGTGTTCCACCCGAAAATAGGGGCATAGGCACTTGTGCAACAGCCACTGTTTCAACCACCGAAGCCGCAGGTGCCGGAGCGGCCGTTTCACCAAGGGCAACGATCCATTTTCGCAGGGCATCCACCTCTTGGGCGTTCATCTTTTGGCCAAGTGGCATGCGGTTTGACGCAATCGTTTCATAGATCGGCGAGGCATCAGGATTGCCCGGCACCAAAATGCGTTTGTCAAATGGCATGTCTGCAATGTCACCTGTCGGGAACACAGAGCCATAGGTTTTACCCGGTGCGTGACACGCGCGGCAATAGGTTTCGATCACCTGATCCGCTTCAGCGATAATCGCAGGATCAACGCCAACAGCTTTTGTTTGAACTGGGGCTGCAGCAATAACTTCAACCGGTTCTTGTGCTTCACAATAAGCATCAACGCGCGACACTAGAGCTGTGGCCATTGTCTTGTCGGTCAATTCGCCAGCAACCGCAGCGACTGTGACTGGAGCAAACATTGCATCCGTGATTGTCGTCGAGGTTGTTGCGCGCTCTGCCACAACAACAGGTTTTACGTCAGAAAACTGTGACACATCAACAGTCGTACCAGTCAGGTAGGCGTACATAGAAGCACGGTCAGAGTTGGACAAGGCAGCGGTAAGGCGAGAAATACGGCGCATGGATTTTGCTGCCATGGGATTGCCATTCAGCTTGCGACCCTCGGCCATGGCACCGGTAACAAACGCTTCTACACCAAAGTTATTTAACCTCTCGGCCGTGATGTTAGGAGCGTAATCCCCCAACAGGCCGACCTCACCCTCAAAGGCGCGGTCCACGTCGAGTTCGTATTTAAAGCCAAAGCTGGTATCACGAGGCGTATGGCATTCTGCGCAATGGCCAACAGCTTCGACCAAATACTGGCCCCGTTTCATTTGATCATCAGCCATGCGCTCCAGCTCAGGACGACCGCTTGTCCAGAAGTCGAGGATCGTTTGGCTAAGATAACTGATGTTGTGTTCTTTGGACGGGCTGTCAGCAGTTGGCAGGCTCACCAAGTGGGCACGTAAGTCAAGAACGTCTTCGGGTTCCATCCGCGCATATGAGGTGAAAGGAAAAACCGCGCCGAAATACGTGCGGCCTTCGGGGGACACACCATTGATGACCGCGTTAAGAAAGTCAGCGTTGGACCATTTCCCAATGCCATGAGTTTTATCTGCTGTGATATTCGGTGGATAAAGGTCGCCAAACTTGGTTTGGATTGCCTCCCCGCCAGCAAGAAGATTGTCATCGCCATCTACAGCATGACAGGTTGCACACCCACCCGCCGAAAACATTATCGCGCCATTGGCTTGATCTGCTTGGTAATCAGCATAAGCTAATGGGTCAAAAAGCTCTGTGGCGATGGATTGCGCAGGATTTAAAAAGTATGCCGCGACGGCAATGATGGCAAAATGTTTCTGTAACACTCTGGACTCCTATCTAAATTCAAATTCTTCAAAATGAAAAGAATTTGGCAACTTCGCCATTTCCTTTAAATCATCAATCATTCCGACCCGCATCGGGGCCGGACCGCAGAACCAAAAGCCTGCGTTTGTCATCTCAAAATCAGGGATGCTTACTATTGTTTTAACATCCATCCGCCCGTCAGCTTCGCTGACATGGAGGTGTAGTTTAAAGCCTTGGGTGCGAGCTTCAGCCGCGCGCAGGCGATCAAGGCCAACAACCTCTTCGTGTTTTCCGACACAGTAAATCAACACGATTTTGCGCTTATTCTCAACTGTTAGACTGTCAGCAAAGGTCAGGAACGGGGTGATACCAATCCCCCCTGCCAACCAAACTTGTGTATCTTCGCCTCGCCGAAAATCAAAGCCGCCATACCCTGCTTCGACCGACATTTTGTCGCCCACAGCCACAGCCTCACGCACCCGCGCCGTGTAATCGCCAAGCGCCCTTATCGAGAACTGGATGCTCCCGTCCTTCCCCATGCGTGAGATCGTGAAGGGATGCGGTTCACGCAAACCTTTCTTGCCAAATGAGATGACACCAAATCCACCCGGACTAAGCTTTTTAAAACCACGTCCTTTCGGGGCCGCATCAATAATCGTCGCGGCTGGATGTTTTTCAACATTAGTCACAACAAAGCGGCGAGGCCGAAACGGTGCCAAAATTTGAGTATAAAGAAAAGACAGTATACCAACCACGGCCATAAAGTTGAGATATTGTGCCGGCGCTGAATTTGCGTTGAACGGTACTCTCACAAACAACTGGTGCAACGCCAGCGCTATAAACACGACACCCATCAGACGATGCCCTATGCGCCAAATGTTATAAGGGATCATATCTGTGCGTTTCTTAGGCAGCCTTTTTAGCCAACTCAAGAGGATCAGAACCACCAAGACAGGAAAGGCAAATTTTGCAATATCTACGACAGTTTTGGACAGACCGGAGGCTACTGTCCTACCATCCAAATCCATACCGACAAATTTGTGAAACAACAGCAATGGAAGCAAGCTGATCCCAATCCATTTATGCGCCTGATACAAGCGATCAAGTCCCCCAAACATCGGCTCAACAAAACGGGGACGGGTTGCCAGGAACAGGTTCACAGCCATCAACGAGAAAGCAGATGCACCAGCACAAAGAGCCAGCACACTTTGCACATTCGCGCTGCCCGCACCAAAGACGATCAAGACACTTGGGCTCAAAACTCCAAGCCCAAATATAAATGCAAAAATCAACATTTAAAGTTCCCAAAACTGTTTGCATACCCAAAAGGAGCTTTATAAATCACCGTTCAATTGCGAAGAACA